>NZ_CP040871.1:671666-1007500 GCF_006337105.1 Thermomonas aquatica
TTTCGTCGGCGCGGCCAGACTGGCGAGCGCAGTGCGCGAGCTGCAGGCGGCGCCACTGGATGCGCGGGCCCTGCGGCAGTTCGGGTTCGCGACCGAGGACTTGTTGTAAGGAGAAACGGGTCAGCGCGGAGTCTTGCGGCCGGGCGACCCGGCGATACCGATTCTGGTCGACGCGAAATTCACCCTGGCCCCGTTTCTCCCCGTCGGCCCAGCCGCCCCAACTCGCCCAGCATCTCCCACGACTTCAGCCCGCGCCCGCCGAGGTGATGCAGCAATACCGCGCGCAGGGGCTGGCGCAGGCTGGCGATCGCATCCGTCGTTGGCATGGCGTCGTCGGCCAGCGCCAGCAAGGCCTGTCCGGTCGCGGAATCGCGGCGTTCGCCCGCGCGTTCGCTGAGTACGCGACGCGGCCCCTGTTCCGGATCCAGCCGATAGCGCGCGGCGGGATCGACCGGCGCGCCATCGCCATCGCTGGCGAAATCGAAGCCGAAGCCGAGCGCCGCCAGCAGGTCGCGCTCGAAGCGGCGCAGCGTCCAGGCCAGCGGTTCGCCGGCGCGCAGGCGCTCGCGCACCTGCGCGTACGCCGCGTGCAACTCGGGTTGCGGATCGTGCCGTGGCGCCAGCCGCAGGCACAGCTCGTTGACGTAGAACGCCGCCATCGCCGCATCGCCCTGCAGCAGCGGCGCGGCATCCACCGCTTCGGCGGATGTGAGCTGCGCCAGCTCGCCCTTCTGCACGGCATCGAAGCGGATCGACTGCAGCGGCTGCAACGCGGCGCGCAGCACGTGGCGCTTCGGTCCCTGCACGCCGCGCGCGACCAGCCCGATGCGCCCGTGTTCGGCGCTCAGCACTTCCACCAGCAGGCTGGTCTCGCGCCAGGCCCGCGCATGCAGCACGAACGCCGGCTCGGCGAGGTAGCGCATGCTCAGTCGTGGTAGCCCAGCTCGCGCAGGGCGGCTTCGTTGTCGCTCCAGCCTTCGCGCACGCGCACCCAGGTCTGCAGGAACACCTTGGCATCGAACAGGCGTTCCATCTGCTGGCGCGCGCGGCTGCCGATCTCGCGCAGGCGCTCGCCGCCCTTGCCGATCACGATCGCCTTCTGGCCGTCGCGCTCGACCCAGACCACCGCGTCGATCCGGTACATCACCCCGGCCTTGGGCGAGGGCTCTTCCTCGAACTTCTCGATCTCGACCGTGGTCGCGTACGGCAGCTCCTCGCCCAGCTGGCGCATCAGCTGCTCGCGCACCAGCTCGCCGGCCAGGAAGCGCTGGCTCTTGTCGGTGATCTCGTCCTCCGCATACATCGGCGGCGCTTCCGGCACCAGTCCAAGCAGGGTCTCGACCAGCGATTCCAGGCCCTTGCGCTTGAGCGCGGACAGCGGGTGCACCGCGGCGAACTCTCGGCCTTCGCTGACCTTGGCGATGAACGGCAGCAGGCTGCCCTTGTCCTTGACCTTGTCGACCTGGTTGACCACCAGCACCACCGGCAGGCCGGCATCGCGCAGGGCCTCGAAGGCCAGGCCGTCCTCGGCGTCCCAGCGGCCGGCCTCGACCACCAGCACCGCCGCGTCCACGCCTTCCAGCGCGCCGCGCGCGGCGCGGTTCATCATCCGGTTCATCGCCTTGCCGGAACGCTTGCCCTGCTCGCCGTGGATGCCGGGCGTGTCCACCAATTGCAGCTGGCCACCCGGGAAGCTGGCGATGCCGAGCAAGCGGTGGCGGGTCGTCTGCGGCCGGTTCGAGGTGATGCTGATCTTCGCTCCGACCAATGCGTTGACCAGGGTCGATTTGCCGACATTGGGCCGGCCGATCACCGCCACCGCGCCGCTGCGCTGCGCTTCACTGTTCATGCTTCGATGATCCGTAGCGCGGCTTCCGCCGCCTGCTGTTCCGCGGCGCGGCGCGAACTGCCCTCGCCTTCGGTGTGGACGGCCGGTTCGGCCAGGGTGCAACTCGCCCGGAAGATGCGCGCATGGTCGTCGCCGCCTTCCTCGACCAGCGCGTACGCCGGCAACGCCCGCTGGCGCGCCTGCAACCATTCCTGCAGGCGCGTCTTGGCGTCCTTGCCGACCTTGTTGGGCGGCGGCAGGGCCTCGATCAGGG
The DNA here is from genome assembly GCF_006337105.1 of Thermomonas aquatica. Taxonomy (NCBI): domain Bacteria; kingdom Pseudomonadati; phylum Pseudomonadota; class Gammaproteobacteria; order Lysobacterales; family Lysobacteraceae; genus Thermomonas; species Thermomonas aquatica. The sequence continues at coordinate 673,769 of NZ_CP040871.1, forward strand.
GGGCGAACCACGGCAACACGACCGCGCGGCAAGCCTCGAACCCGGAATCCAGGTGGATCGCCGCGACCAGCGCTTCCAGCGCATCGGCCAGGATCGAATCGCGCCGGTGGCCGCCGGTCTTCATCTCGCCGGGGCCCAGCACCAGGTGTTCGCCCAGCTTCAATTCGCGGGCCAGGCCCGCCAGCGCCGACTCGCGCACCAGTTCGGCGCGGGCGCGGGTCAGCGCGCCCTCGTCGGCCTTCGGCCAATGCAGATAAAGCGCCTCGGCGACGAACTGGTTGACCAGCGCGTCGCCGAGGAATTCGAGGCGTTCGTTGTGCGGACTGCCGGCGCTGCGATGGGTCAGGGCCTGCGCGAGCAGGGCCGGAGCCGCGAATGCGTACCCGGCGAATTCCCGCAATCGCGTGGCGTCATTGCCCGCCTGTGCCACGCGCAACGGCCTGCTCGGCATGGAACTTCGCCACCACGTCGAGGTTGGCGAACAGCGGGGTCCGCCGTTCGTAATCCATGATCATGTTGTAGCCGGTATCGGTGGACTCGATCTGCAACATCTCCGGCTTGATCACGGAGACGTAGTCGATTTCCATATGCCTGCTGAACAATGCCCGGATCTTGTCCTTGGACACCCCTGCTTCCGGATCGCTGGCAATGCTGGCCAGTGCCTTCTTCACCGAGTAGTACTCGGTGTACATCGGCACGACCTTCATGCCGCAGTAAAGGAAGAACATGACCACCGTGAGGGTGATCAGGAAACCGAGCATGGTCATGCCGCTTTGCTTGCGATTCATAAGGCTCCCCTCGATGGTCGTTTACGCGGTGGTCGTTCAAGGAATCCTGGTGCCGAGGCGGGAGACATCCACCTTGCGATCCGCGCTCCAGTCGAAGTTCATCCAGACCAGGATCGCCTTGCCGCGCAGGTTGGCCTCCGGCAGGAACCCCCAGAACCGGCTGTCCTCGCTGTTGTCGCGGTTGTCGCCCATGACGAAATAATGCCCCGCCGGCACCGTCCAGTCACCTTCGCCTTGCGGGATGAACGGCGAATCCTCGCGCTCGAGGACAAAATGCGGGCGTCCGGGCATGCCTTCGGTCAGCTTGGTCGCGCCGGTTTCGCGCGCGCCTTGCCCCGTGCCCTGGTACACGCCCTCGGCGCGGTAGGGCAATTCCTTGCCGTTCACGGTGACCTTGTTGTCGTGGTAGCCGACGGTGTCGCCGGGCAGGCCGACCACGCGCTTGATCCAGTCCTCGCGCGGGTGGTGCGGCGGGCGGAACACGACCACGTCGCCGCGCTCCGGCTCGCCGTTGTCGAGGAACTTCTTGTTGGTGATCGGCCAGCGCAGGCCGTAGGCGAACTTGTTGACCAGGATGAAGTCGCCGATCAGCAGGGTCGGCATCATCGAGCTGGACGGGATCCGGAACGGTTCGCCGACGAAGCTGCGCAAGCCCAGCACCAGCGCCAGGATCGGGAAGAAGGCCTTGGCGTAGTCGACCACCACCGGCTCCCTCGCCTCTTCCAGCACGCCCGCGGCGGCCAGGCGGCGCTTGGCGAAGAACAGCTTGTCCAGCAGCCAGATCAGGCCGGTCAGCGCGGTCAGTGCGACCAAGATCGTTTCGAACCACACCATCATGCGGCGTTCTCCGGGGGTTGCGTCGGGCTCACTTGTTGTCCATCTGCAGCACGGCGAGGAAGGCTTCCTGCGGGATCTCCACGCTGCCGACCTGCTTCATCCGCTTCTTGCCGGCCTTCTGCTTCTCCAGCAGCTTCTTCTTGCGGGTGGCGTCGCCACCGTAGCACTTCGCCAGCACGTTCTTGCGCATCGCCTTGACCGTGGTGCGGGCGATGATCTGCGCGCCGATCGCGGCCTGGATCGCCACGTCGAACATCTGCCGCGGGATCAGTTCCTTCATCTTCTCGGTCAGCTCGCGGCCACGGCGATCCGCATGCGAACGGTGGACGATGATCGAAAGCGCATCCACCTTGTCGCCGTTGATCAGCGTATCCACGCGCACGAACGGGCCGGCCTCGAAGCGCAGGAAGTGGTAGTCCAGCGAGGCGTAGCCGCGGCTCACCGACTTCAGCTTGTCGAAGAAATCCAGCACCACCTCGGCCATCGGCAATTCGTAGCTGACCTGCACCTGGCTGGCCATGTAGGTGATGCCGACCTGCACGCCGCGCTTTTCCTCGCACAGCTTGATCACGTTGCCGATGTAGTCCGGCGGGGTCAGGATGTTGGCGCGGATGATCGGCTCGCGGATCTCCGCCACCATGTTCACCGGCGGCAGCTTGGCCGGGTTGTCCATCGGCACCACGCCGCCGTCGGTCTTCAGCACCTCGTAGATCACCGTCGGTGCGGTGCTGATCAGGTTGAGGTCGTATTCGCGCTCCAGCCGCTCCTGCACGATCTCCATGTGCAGCATGCCGAGGAAGCCGCAACGGAAGCCGAAGCCCATCGCCTCCGAGCTCTCGGGTTCGAAGCGCAGCGCGGCATCGTTGAGGCGCAGCTTGTCCAGCGCCTCGCGCAGGTCGGGGTAGTCCTCGGCATCGACCGGGAACAGGCCGGCGAACACGCGCGGCTGCATTTCCTGGAAACCCGGCAGCGGCCCAGGTGCGGGATCGCCGGCCAGGGTCAGGGTGTCGCCGACCGGCGCGCCGTGCACGTCCTTGATCGAGGCATGCACCCAGCCCACCTCGCCGGCGCCGAGCTTCGCCAGCTCCTTGCGCTTGGGGGTGAACACGCCGACCTTGTCGACCTGGTGGGTGCGGCCGGTCGACATCACCAGCAGCTTGTCGCCGGGCTTGATCTCGCCCTGCATCACCCGCACCAGCGAAACCACGCCCAGGTAGTTGTCGAACCAGGAATCGATGATCAGCGCCTGCAGCTTGTCGGTCTCGCGCGGCTGCGGCGGCGGAATGCGCTGGACGATGGCTTCCAGCACGTCGCGCACGTTCAGGCCGGTCTTGGCGGAAATCGCCACGGCATCGGCGGCATCGATGCCGATCACGGCCTCGATCTCTTCCTTCACCTTGTCGATGTCGGCGGTCGGCAGGTCGATCTTGTTGAGGATCGGCACCACCTCCAGGCCCTGCTCCACCGCGGTGTAGCAGTTGGCGACGGACTGCGCTTCCACGCCCTGCGCGGCATCGACCACCAGCAGCGCGCCTTCGCACGCGGCCAGCGAGCGGCTGACTTCGTAGCTGAAGTCGACGTGGCCGGGGGTATCGATGAAGTTCAGCTGGTAGGTCACGCCGTCCTTCGCGGTGTACGGCAGCGAGACCGACTGCGCCTTGATGGTGATGCCGCGCTCGCGCTCGATCGGGTTGCTGTCGAGGACCTGCGCTTCCATCTCGCGGTCCTGCAGGCCGCCGCAAAGCTGGATGATGCGGTCGGCCAGGGTCGACTTGCCGTGGTCGACGTGGGCGATGATCGAGAAGTTGCGGATGACCCGCATGGCGTCTTGCTGCATGAACGTAGGGCTGCTTCTGGCGGTGGCGGCAGCGGGGCGGCTGCCTGCCTGGATAAACGCCGGATTATCGCACAGCCCCGCCTGCGCCTCGGCTGGCGCAGGCGTCCGCGGGCTCATTCCTCGCCCGGGTCGACGGTGACGTACTGGGTGCCGCCGCCGCGCCGGACCAGCAGCATGACCGCCTGCCCGGGCTTGAGCCCGCGCAGCTGCGCGTTCAGCGCATTGGCGCTGCCGACGTCGTTGCGGCCCACCGCCAGCACCACGTCGCCCGGGCGCAGGCCGGCTTCGCGCGCCGCCATCCCTTCCACGCGCGCGATCAGCACGCCCTCGCCCGGCTGCAGGCCGAGCCGGCTGCGCTGCTGGGCGTCCAGGTTCTCGCCGACGATGCCCAGCGGATTGGCCTGCGCCGCGGCGGCCGGGCGCGGCGCATCCTGGTCGTCGCCATCCTCCGCGCCGGCCACGCGCTCATCCAGGGTGTTGAGGGTGGCGACGACCGTGCGCGGCTTGCCGTCGCGGATCAGTTCCACCGTCACCTTGGTGCCCGGCGCCATCGCACCGACGATCGGCGGCAGGTCGCTGGATTCGAGGATCGCTTGCCCGTTGATGCCGCGGATCACGTCCTGGCGCAGGATGCCGGCGCGCGCCGCGGGACTGCCCGGCTGCACGTCGGCCACCAGCGCACCGTTCCCATCGGCCAGGCCCAGCAACCGGGCCTGGTCGCGATCCATCGCCTGGATCACCACGCCCAGCTGCCCGCGGATCACCTTGCCGGTGGCCTTGAGCTGCTGCACCGCGTTCATCGCCACGTCGATCGGGATCGCGAAGCTGACCCCCATGTAGCCGCCGGAATTGCTGAAGATCTGCGAATTGATGCCGACCACCTGGCCGCGCGTGTCCAGCAGCGGGCCGCCGGAATTGCCGCGGTTGATCGCCACGTCGGTCTGGATGAAGGGCACGTAGCGCTGGTTGGCATAGGGATTCGCGCGGCCGACCGCGCTGACGATGCCGGCGGTCACCGAGTGATCCAGCCCGAACGGCGAACCGATCGCGACCACCCACTGGCCCGACTTGAGCGCCTTGGAATCGCCGATGCGCAACACCGGCAGCCCGCTCGCGGCGATCTTGAGCAAGGCGACGTCGGACTGCTCGTCGCTGCCGACCACCTTGGCGGTGAATTCGCGGCGGTCGGCCAGGCGGATGCGCACGGTGTCCGCGCCGTCGACCACGTGGTGGTTGGTCAGCACGTAGCCATCGCTCGAGATGACGAAGCCGGTGCCCTGCGACACGCCGCGCGGGCGCGCGTCCTGGCCGCCGGGCGCACCCGGCATCGGCATGCCGTCCGGGCCGAAGAAGCGGCGGAAGAATTCGGGGATCTGTTCCTCGTCCGGCATTTGCGGCGGCTGGCCGCGCTGCGCGGGCGCGGTGCGCGGCTTGCCGCCGACCTCGGCCTGGACGCTGACGACCGCGGGCCCGACCTGGTCGACCAGGCGGGTGAAGTCAGGCAAGCCCACCACCAGTTCGGGCGCGGGCGCGGCGGCGGGCTGCGACTGCGCCTGGGCGGACGAATACCAGCCGACGCCTCCGCCGACGGCCAGCGCCAACGCGGTTGCAAGCAGGACGGGACGGAATGCGGACGTGCGCGGGGAGACAGGCATCGTGGACGAATCCTCGTTCGCTGGATGGGTTGGATCGGGTTTGGGGTTTACCGCGCCGCAGTCAGGGCTGGGACTGCGCTTCTCGCTGCGGGCGGTCGTCCGCGGCCTCCGGCTGGGCCTCCTGGCCAGCCAACGGCGGCAGGTTGCCGATCCCGGCCGGCGCCTGGAACGGGTTGTACGGGATGTTGCCGCGCACATGCTCGCCGAAGCCGACGGCCAGGCCGCCGCTGGCGTATTGCGGCAGCACCGAACGCGGCCATGGGCGGGTGACGATATCGGGTTGCGGGACCTGCACGACGGATTCGAGCGCGGCGACCTGCGCCGTTGCCGGTTGGTCGCGGCTCACGGCAGCCGGCACGCCGGTCGCCGGACGCACGGAACGGCGCTGGCCGTCGCGTTGCGGGCGCGCGATGGCGGCGATCGCCGTGGCCGCGGTGGCGACCTGGCTGCCGGCGTCGATCAGCGGGGGCTGCCCGACCGGCTTCGGTGCCGGGGCCTGTGGTTGCGTGGCCGCGACGGCGACCTGTTGCATTGGCCGGGACGCGTCGGGGGTCGCGCCCTGGCGCGCCATCAATGCGACCACGGCCAGCGAGGCCGCCAGTGCTGCGCCACCGCCCCAGCGCAACCAGGCCGACGCGCGCGCAGGGCGGATCGCCGGTGCCGCAACGCCTTCGTCCCGCAACGCCGCCGATACCCGCGCCGCGAAGTCCGACGGCAGGCGCTGCGCCGGCGCCAGCCCGCGCATCACTTCGCCGGTGAGTCGCCATCGTTCCCAGCAATCGGCCAGCGGGGCGTCGTGCTGCAGGCGGCGCAGCAGGAAGCGGGTCTGGTCCGGCGGCAGCGCGCTGTCCATCAACGCGGACAATTGTTCGCGGCTGCTGAGTTGGGTCAGGTCGTTGGCGGCGGTTTCGGTATTCATGTCGGTCGCTTTCATGCGTGCGAGCGCTTGATGTTGACGTCGTCGTGGTCGAGCAGCGGTTTCATGCGGGCATCGATCGCCTCGCGGGCGCGGAAGATGCGCGAGCGCACCGTGCCGATCGGGCATTCCATGCGCTCGGCGATCTCCTCGTAGCTCATTCCTTCCACTTCGCGGAAGGTGATCGCGTCGCGCAGTTCCGGCGGCAGTTCTTCGACCGCGCGCAGCACCGTTTGTTCCAGCTGCTGGCGCATCAGTTCGCGTTCGGGGGTGTCGTTGTCGCGCAGGCGCAGCCCGGACTCGAACTGCTCGGCATCCTCGATCCCGATGTCGTCGGTCGGCGGCTTGCGGTTGTGCGAGACCAAGTGGTTCTTCGCCGTGTTCACCGCGATCCGGTGCAGCCAGGTGGAGAACTGCGCATCGCCGCGGAAGCCGCCGATCGCGCGGTAGGCGCGGATGAAGGTGTCCTGCGCCACGTCCTGCACTTCCGCCCAGTCGTGGATGTAGCGGGAAATGAGCGCGCCGACCCGGTGCTGGTACTTGCGCACCAGCAGGTCGAAGGCGGCGCTGTCGCCGCGCTGCACGCGGGCGACGAGATCCTGGTCCAGCGCTTGCGACACGTCATCCTCGGCCATTGCGTGCCGGTTCCCCACGATTGGGCCCGGCCATCCGGGCGTTGTGACAATGCCGGCACGCGGAAGTTCCGCGGCCTGCAACCTGACTGGGGACGATTAGAACGGTATTCAAATCCGCCCGGGCTAGGATAAGCCCCTTCCCATAGCACGACGGACGTGATGCCGATGGCCAGTTTCGATGGACTCCGCTTCCGCCACTGGCAGGTCGAACCGCGCGCGGACGGCGTGCTGGTCCTGTCCTTCGACCGCGCCGATGCCGCAGTCAATACCTTCAGCCAGGACGTGCTGCTGGAGCTGGGCGCGATCCTCGAGCGCATCGCGCTGGAACCGCCGAAGGGCCTGGTGGTGCGCTCGGCCAAGGCCGCGTTCGCCGCCGGCGCCGACCTCAAGTCGCTGCAGGAACTCGACCGCCGCGGCCAGGTCGGCGATTTCATCCAGCTCGGCCAGCAGGTGTTCCAGCGCATCGCCGAACTGCCCTGCCCCACCGTGGCCGCGATCCATGGCTTCTGCATGGGCGGCGGCACCGAGATCTCGCTGGCCTGCCGCTATCGCGTGGCCGCGACCGACGCCCGCATCGGCCTGCCCGAGATCAAGCTGGGCATCTTCCCCGGTTGGGGCGGCAGCGCGCGCTTGCCGCGCCTGGTCGGCGCGCCGGCCGCGTTCGACATGATGCTGACCGGGCGCACGCTGTCGGCTTCGGCCGCGCGCGGGATCGGCCTCGTCGACAAGGTGGTGGAACCGGCGAAGCTGGTCGAAGCCGCCATCGAACTGCTCCAGCGCGGCGTGCAGCGCCCGTTCAAGCAGCGCTTCATGGGTTGGGCGACGAACACCTTCCTCGCCCGCAAGCTGCTCGCGCCGATGCTGGTCAAGCAGGTCGCGCGCAAGGCGCCGAAGGCGCACTACCCGGCGCCGTACGCGCTGATTGCCGCATGGGAACGCAGCGGCGGCGCCGGCATCCAGGGCCGCATCGCCGCCGAGAAGCGTGCGGTGGTGAAACTTGCTTCCACGCCGACCGCGAAGAACCTGATCCGCGTGTTCTTCCTGCAGGAACGGCTGAAGGGCGTGGGCGGCAAGGAGTCCGGCATCCAGCGCGTGCATGTGGTCGGCGCCGGCGTGATGGGCGGTGATATCGCGGCGTGGAGCGTGTACAAGGGCTTCGACGTGACCCTGCAGGATCGCGAGCAGCGTTTCATCGATGGCGCGCTGAACCGCGCGCAGGACCTGTTCGCCAAGCGCGTCAAGGACGAGGCCAAGCGCCCGGCCGTGGCTGCACGATTGAAAGGCGACCTGGAAGGCAATGGCGTCGCCGATGCCGACCTGGTCATCGAGGCGATCATCGAGAATCCGGATGCCAAGCGCGAGCTGTACACCGCGATCGAGCCGCGCCTGAAATCCACCGCGTTGCTGACGACGAACACCTCGTCGATCCCGCTCGACGAACTGCGCGAGCACATCGCGCGCCCGGCACAGTTCGCCGGCCTGCACTACTTCAACCCGGTGGCGCTGATGCCGCTGGTCGAGATCATCCACCACGACCGGATGGCGCCGGAGACGCAGCAGCGCCTGGCCGCGTTCTGCAAGCAGCTGGACAAGCTGCCGGTGCCGGTCGCCGGCACGCCCGGCTTCCTGGTCAACCGCGTGTTGTTCCCGTACATGCTGGAAGCGGTGACCGCGCTGTCGGAAGGCATCCCCGGGCCCGCCATCGACAAGGCCGCGGTGAAGTTCGGGATGCCGATGGGCCCGATCGAACTGGTCGACACCGTGGGGCTTGACGTGGGCGCGGGCGTCGCGAAGGAACTGGCGCCGTTCCTCGGCATCGACGTGCCGGCGGCGCTGGGCACGGTGGAAGCCGGCAAGCGCGGCAAGAAGGACGGCCAGGGCCTGTACAAATGGGTCGAGACCGAAAAGGGCAGCAAGCCGCAGAAGCCGGAACTGCCGAAGGACTACAAGGCGCCCGAGGACCTCGAGGATCGCCTGATCCTGCCGATGCTCAACGAAGCGGTGGCCTGCCTGCACGATGGTGTGGTCGCCGATGCCGAACTGCTGGACGCCGGGGTGATCTTCGGCACCGGTTTCGCCCCGTTCCGCGGCGGCCCGATCCAGTACATCCGCGACACCGGCGCCGATGCGCTGCGTGCCCGCCTTGAAACGCTGCAGGCGAAATACGGCGACCGCTTCAAGCCGCGCGCCGGCTGGGACAGCCCGCTGCTGCGCGCGGACGCCGCAGCGAACGCCTGATGCGAAGAAGCCCGGCGATGCCGGGCTTCTTCATTGAGCGGGATGCTGCAGCGGATCACATGGTCTGCGTCGGCTGCTCGGCGTTGAGGGTGCCGGCCAGGATGGTCTCGATCTTGCCCTTCACCGCCTCGCCCTCGGCGGTGTCGGCGAACTGCACGCCGATGCCGGCCGGACGGTTGCCCTGGGCGCCGGTCGGCGTCACCCAGCAGACCTTGCCCGCCACCGGCAGGCGCTCGGAAGAGTCCGGCAGGGTCAGCAGCAGGAACACTTCATCGCCGATGAAATAGCGGCGCGGCGTCGGCACGAAGATCCCGCCCTGCTTGATGTAGGGCATGTAGGCGTTGTACAGCGCGGCCTTGTCCTTGACCGCCAGCGACAGGATGCCCTGCCGCGCGCCGCCCGCTCCGGTTGCTCCGCTCATGCGTCTGTCCCCTGTCCTTGCGGGCGCGTCATGCGCACCATCCCGAGAGTGCCTCCGTCACCGCAAGGTCCGCGCGCACGGTACTGCGCAGCAGGTCGCGCGTGCGGTTGGCGGCATCGAAACGCGCGGCCAGCGTGCGGGTTCGCGCCGGATCGGTCAAGCCCGCGGCCACCTGCAGCGCCATCTCCTGCAAGGCATGATCGGCCAGGTGACGCAGGCGGTCTTCGGCCCGGCCATCGGCCACCCAGCGCTGCGCCAGCTCCGCCGGGGCCGCCTGTCCGCGCTGCAATGCCTGCACGTCCTGGGCGACCGCGCGGCGCAAGGCCAGTCCATCGCCCGAGGCCCAGGCATCGGCCAGGCCCGGATGCCCGCGCGCCGCATCCAGGGCTTCCCGCGCCAGTTCGCCGCGGTGCCCGCGCGCGGCCAGCCAGTGCAGGGCCTCGTCCCGCGGCGGCAGGCGCAACTCCAACCGCTGGCAGCGGCTGCGGATGGTCGCCGGCAGACGCGCCGGAGTCGCGGACAGCAGCCACAGGTAGCGCCCCGGCTGCGGCTCCTCCAGCGTCTTCAGCAGGGCGTTGAACGCGCTGTAGTTGATCGCATCGGCGGGATCGACGATCACCACCTGCGCGCCGCCGAGCTGCGGCGTCAGGGTCATCGCCTCGGACAATGCGCGCACCTGCTCGATCACCAGCTCGCTGCGCGGCTTGCCGGTTTTCTGGTTGATCTCGTAGCCGACGAATTTCAGGTCCGGATGCGCGCTGTGGCCCCACGGGTGCGACGGCGTACCGTCGGGCCGGGTTTCCAACGGCTCGTATTGCGAACGCGACGCGAACAGCACGCAGCTCTTGCATGCGCCGCAGGCTTCGCCATCGGCCTGCGGCGACAGGCACAGCACCCGCCGCGCCAGCCGTTCCGCGAGCGCGCGCTTGCCCAAGCGCGCGGGGCCGACGATCAGGGTGGCGTGGCCGAAATGCCCGCCCGCCAACGCCGCCGCGGCGTGTTCGTAGGCGCGCTGCTGCCACGGCGCGAGCGCGGGCAATCGCAGGCTCATGGCAGGGCCTTGCGGTAATCCGCCAATGCGGCGAGCGCCGCCGCGGCGACCTGGCCAGCGCCTGGCGTCGCATCGATCACGCGGATGCGCTGCGGATGCCGCGCCGCGCGCGACAGGAAGCCTTCGCGCACGCGCTCGAAGAACTCGTCGCGCTCGCGTTCGATCCGGTCCGGCGACGAGCCGCCGAGCAGGTCGCGGCCGCGGGTGCGTTCGCGCCCGTGGGCCACGCCCAGGTCGAGCAGCAGGGTCAGGCCCGGCTCGATGCCGACCACCCTCCGTTCCAGTTCGGCGATGAAGCCGGCATCCAGCCCGCGCGCCGCGCCCTGGTAGGCATAGCTGGAATCGGTGAAACGATCGCTGATCACCCATGCGCCGCGTCGCAATGCGGGCAATACCACCTCGCGCACGTGCTGCGCGCGCGCCGCGAACATCAGCAGCAGTTCGGTTTCCGGCGCCGCGGGCTCGTGCGACGGATCCAGCAGCAGTTCGCGGATGCGCTCGGCCAGCGGCGTGCCGCCCGGCTCGCGGGTGGAAACGACTTCCAGGCCGTCCGCCGCCAGCGCCTCGCGCAACGCGCGCAGCACGGTGCTCTTGCCCGCGCCTTCGCCGCCTTCGATGCTCAGCAGGCGCGGCTGCCGCTGCAGTGCTTCCATCACTTCGGCGCCGACTGCTGCTGCGTGCGGTAGCGCTGCAGGTATTCGCGCACCGCGGCATTGTGTTCGGCCAGCGACGCGGTGAACACATGCCGCCCGCTGCCATCGCCGACCGCGACGAAGAACAGCGCATCGCCCGCCGCCGGCCGGGTCGCGGCCTTCAACGCCGCCGCACCCGGCATCGCGATCGGCGTCGGCGGCAGGCCGGCGCGGGTATAGGTGTTGTACGGCGTGTCGGTGGCCAGGTCGCTGCGGCGGATGTTGCCGGCGTAGGCCGCGCCCATGCCGTAGATCACGGTCGGGTCGGTCTGCAGGCGCATGCCGATCTTCAGCCGGCGCGCGAATACGCCGGCGATGGCCGGGCGCTCCTCGGCGATGCCGGTTTCCTTCTCCACGATCGAGGCCAGCACCAGCGCCTCGTCCTTGTCCTTCAGCGGCACGTCGCCCGCGCGCGCGGCCCAGGCCGCGTCCAGCGCCTTGGCCATCGCGGCGTGCGCGCGCTTGAGGATGTCGAGGTCGGAATCGCCGCGCACCCAGGCATAGGTTTCCGGCAGGAAACGGCCCTCCGGATGCTGGCCGGCATGGCCCAGCGCCTTCATCAGCGCGGCGTCGTCGAGCTTGGCCGCGTCCTGCCCCAGCGCATCGACCTTGGCCAGGGCCGCGCGCAATTCGCGGATGTTCCAGCCTTCGACGATGGTGAACATGCGCCGCACGACCTTGCCGTCGCGCATCGCCAGCAGCAGCGAACGCGGCGATGCGTCCGCCTGCAGCGCGTATTCGCCGACCTGCAGCTTGCCGGCCGCGCCCAGCGCGCGCGCCAGCACCTGCCATTGCAGGCGGTCGCCGGTGGCGATGCCCTCGGCCTGCAGCTTGCGCAGCACGCTGGCCAGCGAATCGCCGCGTTCGACCACCAGGCTGTCGCCCGCCTCGATCCCGGCCAGCGGCGCATCGGCGAAACTGCGGTAACGCTGCCAGTACCAGCCGCCCGCGGCCAGCGCGGCGACCAGCAGCAACAGGAAGGCGCGGCGGAAGAAACCGCCCGCCTTGCCGCGACCCGGCCGGCGACGGCTCATGCCGCGCCCCGGTCTTCTGCGAACATCGGATACGCCATCGCCAACCCACTCCGCAATTCGTTGAACGCCGGGTGCGGCGCCCAGGCGCGCGCGCCCAGCGACGCGACCGGCAGGATACCGCGCACCGCGTTGCAGAGCGCCACGGCATCCGCCGATTCGACCGCGTCCGGCGCAAGGTCCGCGACTTCGGCCAGCCCTCGTTCCAGCAGCCAGCCACGCAGCACGCCGGCCACGCCGCAGGCATCGACGGGCGGCGTCAGCCAACGGCCGCCGTGCAGCACCAGCAGGTTGGCCGAGGTCGCGCCGATCGCATCGCCCGCGATGCCGCGCAGCAGGCCCTCGTCGCAACCGGCGGCCTCGGCCTCGGCGCGCGCCAGCACCTGTTCCAGCCGGTTGCAGTGCTTGATGCCGGCCAGCGCCGGTTGCGACGCCAGCCGCATTTCGCACCAGTGCAGGCGCAGGCCGGCCGCGGGCGATGCCGGCAACGCATGCCGTGACAGCAGCCACACCGGTTCGGCGGCGGCCGGCGGCGCATACCCACGCCCGCCCTCGCCGCGCGTCAGCAACAGCTTGAGCACGCCGGCATCGCAACCGGCGATGGCGTCGGCGATGCGCGCCTCGATGAAATCGGCCGACGGCAAGGCAATGCGCAGCCGCCGCGCGCCCTCGCGCAAGCGCGCGAGGTGCCGCGACCACAATGGCACGCCAGCGCGGTGCACGCGCATGGTCTCGAACAGGCCATCGCCATAGGCCAGGCCGCGATTGGCCGGGTCGATGCCGGCGGCTTCGCGTTCGCCGCTGAAGATGCGCGCGCTCACCCCGCCACTCCCAACGCACGCAGCATGCCGCGCGCCTTGGCCCGGGTCTCGTCGAGCTCGCGCTGCGGATCGGAATCGATCACGATGCCGGCACCGGTGCGGAAGCGCAGCGCGTCGCCTTCGACTTCCGCGCTGCGGATCAGGATGTTCAGGTCCATGTCGCCGTCGCGGTTGAGCCAGCCCATCGCGCCGGTATACGCACCGCGGCCGACGCCTTCCAGCTCGGCGACGATCTGCATGCAACGCACCTTCGGGCAACCGGTGATGGTGCCGCCGGGAAACACCGCCGCGATCACCTGTCCCGGCGTGGCATCGGCCTTCAGCATGCCGCGCACGTTGCTGACGATGTGATGCACATGCGCGTAGCTTTCCACCGTCATCAGTTCATCGACCACCACGCTGCCCGGCGTGCACACGCGGCCGAGGTCGTTGCGTTCGAGGTCGATCAGCATCACGTGCTCGGCGCGCTCCTTCGGATGGCCCACCAACTCCTGGATGCGCTGCGCATCGTCGTCGCCGTCGAAGCGCGGGCGGGTGCCGGCGATGGGACGGGTCTCGACCACGTTGCCCTGCACCGACACCAGCCGTTCCGGCGAGGCACTGACCACGCTGCCGGCGGCGGTGCGGAACACGCCGGCAAACGGCGCGGGATTGTTGCCGCGCAGGCGCTGGAACAGCGCAGCAGGATCGAGCGGCGCAGCGAACGACGCGCGCCAGCCGCGCGACAGGTTGACCTGGAACACGTCGCCGGCGGCCAGGTAGTCGAGCACGCGCACGACGCCGTCGAGGTAGCGTTGCGGCACGTCTTCCTCGATGACGGCAGGAGGCTGCCATGCCGGCAAACCGGGCAAGTCGCGCGACCGTTCGACATCCTCGACGATGCGCTCCAGCCAATCCGCTGCTTCCGCTTCGGCCACGGCGACGCATTCGCCGGTATCGCGGTCGCGCAGCACCGCCGCGCGGCAGCGCAGCGCGATGGCGACCGGCAGCCCGCCTTCCGCTTGCGGCAAACGCAGCACGGGTTCGACCTGCGCGGCCAATTCGTAGTCCAGCAGCAGCGCCCAGCCGCCGCGGAACGGCAACGCGGCATCGCCGTCGCGGGCGATGCGCTGCGCTTGCCACTGCGCATCCAGCTGGTCGAGGAAACGCCCTTCGAGGCCTGCGCCTTGTTCGTCGCGCAGCAGGCCATCGCGATGCAGGGCGAAGGATTCGCCATCGTGCGCCAGCAGCATGTCCCAGCGTCCGTGCGCGCCGCTCGCGCTGGATTCCAGCAGCACCGGGTAGCGCGCCGGGTCGAGGCGATGCAGGTCCAGCAGGTCGAACGCCTGCGTCAGCGCGCGGACATGCATGGCGGGCGCGCGGCGAGCGTTGTCAGATGCGACGGAACACCAGGGTGCCGTTGGTGCCGCCGAAGCCGAAGCCGTTCGACACCACGACATCCACCTTCGCCTCGCGCGCGGTATTCGGCACGTAGTCCAGGTCGCAACCTTCGCCCGGATTTTCAAGATTGATCGTGGGCGGGATGATCCCGGTTTCCAGTGCCTTGATCGTGTAGATCGCCTCCACGCCGCCGGCCGCGCCCAGCAGGTGGCCGGTCATCGACTTGGTGGAGCTGACCATGGTCTTGAAGGCGTGGTCGCCCAGCGCGCGCTTGATCGCCAGGGTTTCGGCGAGGTCGCCGAGCGGCGTGGAGGTGCCGTGCGCGTTGAGGTAGCCGACGTCGGTCGCGTTCACGCCCGCATCCTTGAACGCCATCGCCATGCAGCGCGCGGGCCCTTCACCATTTTCGCTGGGCGCGGTCATGTGGAAGGCGTCCGAGGACGCGCCGAAGCCGGCCAGTTCGCAGTAGATGCGCGCGCCGCGCGCCTTGGCGTGCTCGTATTCCTCGAGGATCAGGATGCCGGCGCCGTCGCCCAGCACGAAGCCGTCGCGTTCGCTGTCCCAGGGCCGCGAGGCGCGGGCGGGATCGTCGTTGCGCGTGCTCATCGCCTTCATCGCGCAGAAGCCGCCCATCGAGGTCGGCGAGCTGCCGCGTTCGGCGCCGCCGGCGATCATCACGTCGGCGTCGCCGTACTGGATCATGCGCATCGCCATGCCGACCGAATGGTTGGCGGTGGCGCAGGCGGAGACCGCGGAGAAATTCGGGCCCTTGATGCCGGTCAGCAGCGAGATCTGCCCCGGCAGCATGTTGATGATGGTGCTGGGGATGTAGAACGGGCTGATCTTGCGCACCCCGCCCTCGTGCAGCTTGACCGAGGTTTCCTCGATGCCCCAGATGCCGCCGATGCCGGACCCGATCAGCGCGCCGATGCGCTCGGCGTTGGCTTCGGTCACTTCCAGGCCGGCGTCCTCGATCGCCATCAGCGAGGCGGCGACGCCGTAGTGGATGAAGTGGTCCATCTTCTTCGCATCCTTCGGGTTCACCCAGCGGGTGATGTCGAAGTCGCGGATCTCGCCGGCGATGCGGGTCGGATAGGTGCTGGCGTCGAAGCCGGTGACCATGCCGATGCCGGAGCGGCCGTTGACGATGCCGTCCCAGTTGCTGGCCAGGTCGTTGCCCAGCGGCGAGACGATGCCCATTCCGGTGACGACGACGCGACGCTTCGACATGGCGATTCCTTTATCCGATGCGGTGTTACGAAGATGCAAACGCGCGGGGCCGCATCAGCGGCCCCGGCGTCAAGACTGGCGAAGGCGGATTACGCCTTGACGTGGGCCTTGATGTAGTCGATCGCGGCCTGCACGGTGCTGATCTTCTCGGCTTCCTCGTCGGGGATCTCGCACTCGAACTCTTCCTCGAGCGCCATCACCAGTTCCACGGTGTCCAGCGAATCCGCGCCGAGGTCGTCCACGAACGACGCGCTGGTGGTGACGTCTTCTTCCTTGACGCCCAGTTGCTCGATGACGATCTTCTTGACGCGCTCTTCGATGCTGCTCATGTCTGGCTGCTCCATCCCCGGTCGTGGGGTCAGTGGTTAGTTTACGTGAAAGCCGGCCGGCGCAAGCGTCGCCCGGCGGTTGGGGATCAGGGCATGTACATGCCGCCGTTGACGTGCAGCGTCTCGCCGGTGATGTAACCGGCGTTCGGGCCGGCGAGGAAGGCGACCGCGCGGGCGATGTCGGCCGGCTCGCCGAGGCGGCCCAGCGCGATCTGGCCCAGCATCGCCTCGCGCGCCTGTTCCGGCAGGTCGGCGGTCATGTCGGTGGCGATGAAGCCGGGCGCGACCACGTTGACGGTGATCCCGCGCGAACCGATTTCCTTCGCCAGCGACTTGCTGAAGGCGATGATCCCGGCCTTGGCCGCCGCGTAGTTGGCCTGGCCGGCGTTGCCGGTCACGCCGATCACCGAGGCGATGTTGACGATGCGGCCCTTGCGCGCCTTCATCATCCCGCGCATCACCGCCTTCGACGAGCGGTACACGCTGGTCAGGTTGGTGTCGAGGATCGCCTGCCAGTCCTCGTCCTTCATCCGCATCAGCAGGTTGTCGCGGGTGATGCCGGCGTTGTTGACCAGGATCGAGATGCCGCCGAATTCCGAGGACACCGCATCGATCAGCGCTTCGATGCCGCCGGGCTGGTTGACGTCGAGGCGCCGGCCGTGGCCGCCGGCCGCGGCCAGGCGCTCGCCGATCGCCAGCGCGCCCGCATCGGACGTCGCGGTGCCGATCACGGTCGCGCCCTGCGCCGCCAGCTCGTCGGCGATCGCCGCGCCGATCCCGCGCGACGCGCCGGTGACCAGCGCTACCTCACCTTGCAACGGCAATCCGCTCATGCCTTCCATTCCTCGATGGCGCCGGCGAAGTCGCCGGGCGTGCCCAACGCGCGCGCGTCGAGCGATTTGTCGATGCGCTTGGCCAGCCCGGCCAGCACCTTGCCCGGCCCGCACTCGCCGAGGCGGCCGACGCCGCGCGCGGCCAGCGCCTGCACGCAGCCGGTCCACTGCACCGGCAGGTAGAGCTGGCGCACCAGCGCGTCGCGGATCGCATCGACGCTGGCGTGCACCTGCGCATCCACGTTCTGCACCACCGGCAGCGACGGGACTTGCCAGTGCAAGCCGGCCATGGTCTCGGCCAGGCGGTTCGCGGCTTCGCGCATCAGCGGCGTATGCGACGGCACGCTCACCGCCAGCTTGACCGCCTTGCGCACGCCGCGTTCGGCCAGCATCGCCAGCGCGGCGTCGACCGCCGCGGCATGGCCACCGATCACGATCTGCCCCGGCGAATTGAAATTGGCCGGCACCACGACTTCCGCGCCGGAGACGGCCTCGCAGACTTCGAGCACCAGCGCGTCCTCGGCACCGAGCACCGCCGCCATCGCACCGATGCCGGCGGGCGCCGCGTCCTGCATCAGCTGGCCACGGATCCGCACCAGGTGCGCGCCGTCCTTCAGCGACAACGCGCCGGCCGCGACCAGGGCGGTGTATTCGCCGAGGCTATGGCCTGCGAGCACCGAGGGCTCCGGCCCGCCATTGGCGTTCCAGGCGCGCCACACCGCCACGCCCGCGGCCAGCAACGCCGGCTGGGTGTATTCGGTGCGATTGAGCATTTCCTCCGGGCCGGCCTGCGACAGCGCCCACAGGTCGACCCCGGCGCCGTCCGAGGCTTCCTCGAACGCGGCTTTCACGGACGGATGCAGTTCCGACAGCTCGGCCAGCATGCCGATCGACTGCGAGCCCTGGCCGGGGAAGACCAGGGCGAGTTGGGTGGGGGCTTCGCTCACGCGGGAATCGTACCGGCAACCGGCCTGCAATCAGGGGCGGGCATGATACGAGTAATTGCTCTAGCGCGTCTGTACCGGGGCGTATGCGGCGTTTCCCGGGCTGCGCCCGGAGGCCCCGAAGTTCGCTGCGCCAATATCGCCTGCGCGCAGCGCTGCACCTGCGCCGGGCGCGCCGGCGCTGTGGATCGCCGGTTGATCGGGGGCTGCCCAGCTCCGCGCAGGCAAGCGGGATCAGTAGCGCAGCAGCGCCGAGCCCCAGGTGAAGCCGCCGCCGAAGGCTTCCAGCAGCACCAGCTGGCCACGCTGGATCTTGCCGGAACGCACCGCTTCGTCCAGCGCCAGCGGCACCGAACCCGAGGAGGTGTTGCCATGGCGGTCGACGGTGACCACGACGCGCTCCATCGGCATGTCCAGCCGCTTGGCGGTGGCTTCGATGATGCGCAGGTTGGCCTGGTGCGGCACCAGCCAGTCCAGCGCGTGCTTGTCCAGGCCGTTGGCCTCCAGCGCCTCGTCGACGACCGAGTCCAGCGCCTTCACCGCATGCTTGAACACCTCGTTGCCGGTCATCAGCACGCGCACGCCGGCGTTCTTCTCTTCCGGCCTGAAGCCGGCGGACACGCCCACCGGGTTCCACAGCAGTTCCTTCTTGCCGCCGTCGGCGTGCATGTGGGTGCTGAGGATGCCGGTTTCGCCGTCGGCCTTCAGCACCACCGCGCCGGCACCGTCGCCGAACAGCACGCAAGTGCCGCGGTCGCTCCAGTCCAGCATCCGGGTCAGGGTTTCCGAACCCACCACCAGCGCAGTCCTGGCCGCGCCGGACTGGATGAACTTGTCGGCGATGGTCAATGCGTAGATGAAGCCGGAGCAGGCCGCGTTGACGTCGAACGCGGGGCAGCCGTTGGCGCCCAGCTTGTGCTGCAGCAGGCAGGCCGAGGACGGGAAGATCAGGTCCGGGGTAGTGGTGCCGAGCACGATCAGGTCGATCTCGGCGGCGGTCACGCCGGCCGCTTCCATCGCGCGGATCGCGGCCTGGTAGGCGAGGTCCGACGTGGTCTCGCCCTCGGCGGCGACATGCCGTTCGCGGATGCCGGTGCGGGCGACGATCCACTCGTCGCTGGTCTCGACGAACTCGGTCAGGTCGGCATTGGTCAGCACCTTCTCCGGCAGGTAGCTGCCGGTGCCGGCGATGCGGGAATAGATGCGGCCTTCGGGCTGACTCATGCGTGGACTCCTGGCGGACCCGTCACGATAGCGTGGACGGGCCGGGGCATGCGGGGGTTGACGAACAGACGGGCGAATCCGGGATGCAGAAACGCCAACGGCCGCACCATCTGGCGCGGCCGGGCGTCATCCTGCAGCTACGACCTTGCGGCCGCGGATCACTCTTCGTCGACGACCTTGGTCTTCGGCGCGATGACCTGCTTGCCGCGGTAGTAACCGTCGGCGGTCACGTGGTGGCGCAGGTGGGTCTCGCCGCTGGTCGGATCGGTGGCGAGCTGCTTGGCGGAAAGGGCATCGTGCGCGCGGCGCATGCCGCGGCGGGACGGGGAAACGCGGGACTTCTGGACAGCCATGGGACAACTCCGAATGAATGCTTGTAGAGCTTCGTTACGCGACTCAGCGCGACATTATCGCACTTATTTTTTCTTCAGGCCGGCCAACGCCGCGAACGGGTTGGCCTGGGCGGTTTCCTCGGCGGGCGGCACGAATTCGCGCACGACCACCTCGGCTTCGGGCGAGACCGGTACCACCGGCATCGCCAAAATCAGCTCGTCCTCCACCAGCTCCGCCGGCTTCAGCATGCCGTCGGCCTCGACCAGCAAGGCCTCGTATTCTTCCGGCAGGGCCGCTTCATCGGCCTCGTCGCGGATCAGTCCCAGCCTCTGCACCAGCCGCACCGGCAGCATGAACCGGCGCAGGCTGCTCTGGCATTCCAGCGGCAGCTCGGCTTCGATCCGCAGCTCCGCGTACGGCAGCTTCAACGCATCGGTGCCGAACGCCAGCACGTAGCGGGCGTCGCCTTCGGGTTCCAGCAGGCTGTCGCGCAACCGGGTCATCGCCGCAAGCGGAATCCGGCCCTCGAATTCGCGCCGCGCCGCGACCATCCGCCAGGCATCCACGGACTCGGGCACCCGGCTGTTTGGCAGGTCGGACATAAGCCGGAGAATGTTAAAGACCGCCATCGGCCCTGTCAAATCAATGCCATGCACCGAACCTGCCCCGGATTGCCGCACGGCCCGCGCGCGCGCAGACTGGCCGGATGAAACTCCTCCTGCCCGTGCTCCTGTTCGCCATCGCCGCCGTTGCGCTGTGGTGGGGTTGGCGCGTCCGCCAGCGCAGCCAGCAACGCCCGCGGGCGATCCGCGACGTGCTGGACGCCGCCGATGCGCTGGAAGCGCGCCTGCGCGTCGCCCGCGACGAGCTCGAAGCCGTGGCAGGCGACCACGAGAACCCGGTCCGCGGCGCGATGCAGGAAATCCTGCGCCAGCGCCTGTGGTTGCAGGAAAACGCCGCCAGCGCCGAGCTGTCGCAGCTGGATGCGGTGCGGCGTTCGCTGGCCAGCGCGCGCGACAGCCTCGAGCAGCAGCTGCAACGGGTGAGCCAAGCCCGCGCCGGGCATTGAGCATGCCGCGGCTGGTCCTGGCCTCCACCTCGCGCTACCGGCGCGAATTGCTGGAAAGGTTGCGCCTGCCGTTCGAGGTGGCGCGGCCTGAGACCGATGAAACCGCCCTGCCCGGCGAATCGCCGCTTGCCCTTTCGATCCGGTTGGCCGAAGCGAAAGCGCGCGCCGTGGCAGCGCAGCAAGCCGGCGATGTCTGGGCGCTGGGCTCCGACCAGGTGGCCGACGTCGATGGCGTCGCGCTCGGCAAGCCCGGCGGACGCGAGGCCGCGATCGCGCAGCTGCGCGCGATGTCGGGCCGCGTCGTGCGCTTCCACACCGCGCTGTGCCTCGCGCATGCCGATGGCCGCAGCTTCGCCGGCATCGACCTGACCGAAGTGCATGTCCGCACGCTGGACGATGCCGGGATCGAACGCTACGTCGATGCCGAGCAACCGTTCGATTGCGCCGGCAGCTTCAAGTCCGAAGGCCTGGGCATCGTGCTGTTCGAGCGCATCGACAACCGCGACCCGACCGCCCTGATCGGGTTGCCGCTGATCGCGACCTGCGGCCTGTTGCGGCAGGCGGGGTTCGCCCTGCCCTGAGCGATCGGCTCAGCGCACCTCGATCCGCTGTTCCGGCCAGTCCTCGACGCTGCCGTCCGCGCCGTGCAGGCGCAGGCCGAGCCAGTGCGTGCCGGCCGGCGCGCCTTCGATCCGCGCCCGGAAATACACCTGCGGATGGTTCGGATCGGTGCTGTTCTTCCAGAAATCGGCAACGCCGGCATTCGCTTCGCCGTAGCGCGCCTGCGCCGCCACGCGGCCGTCGAGCAAGACCTCGACCGCGCGCAGGCCGACGCCGTCCTTGAAGGCCCAGCCGGCGACATCGAATGCGCGCGCAAGCTTGGCCGACGGCGCGGGCGCATCGATGAAGGCCAGCGCCGGGGTGGTGCAGGCGCCGTCCCGCATCGGGCCGTCGAATGCGAACAGCAGGAAGCGCTGGCGGCCGTGGTCGATATTCAGCACCTGCGGCGCCGGCAGCGGTCCGACCTGCCCGCACAACGCGTGGTAATGCGCGAGCAAGTCGCGGAAATCGACATCGCTGCCGCTCGCGACCAGCAGTAGCGGGCCGCCTCCGAGCGACGCGCGCGTCGAGTGCGACAGCCCCCACAACGCCAGCTGCGGCGCACGCCCATGCTTGTCGTTGAGCGGATGCTCGAGCACGGCGATCTCCGCATCGTCGCGGGCGAAGCCGAGTTCGGCGCCGATCTTGAAATTGCCGGCGAGCAGCTGCGTGCCCGGCGCCATCGTCGCCAGTCTTCGGCGCACCGCGGCGTCCAGCGCATCCCAGCCGGCGAAATTGGTGGGATGGAAATTCCGCGACGCCGTCTGCGCGCGCAACGATGGCAGCGATGCGATGGTGTAGTACCCGAGCACCGCGGCCAGGCCGCAGGCCGCCGTCGCCCATGCGGCGATGCGCCAGCCGCGCGACCAGCGCGCAAGCGCCGCCGGGACCAGCGGCAACAGGGCCAGGTAGCCGGGCAGCGGCCAGTGGAAGCTCACCCGCTCGCGATCGGCGAAGAAACCGAGCACCAGGAAACCCAGCACGATCATCGACCCGCACGATGCGAGGTAGCGCGCCGCCGGCCGCGCATCGCGCAGTCCCTGCCATGCGGCAAGCGCCATCGCGGCCAGCAGCACCGGCGTGGCCAGCAACAACTGCATGCGCCCGAGGCGGAGGCCTTCGCCGCTGAAGCTCCATGGATGGCGGTCGACCAACTGGAAGCGCAGCCCGGCATCGCCATTGTGCAGGTTCCACAGCACGAGCGGCAGCCATGCCAGGGCGCCGGCGAACACCGCGATCCACACGCGAGGGTCGCGCAACGCCGTGCGGCCATCGCGCAGCATCAGCAAGGCGATGAAACCGACCGCGATCACCGCGACGAAGCGATAGTGGGTCAGGCCACCGATGACGAGTCCGATGGCGAGTTCCATCGTCGCGAAACCATCCACGCGACGCAGCAGGCGCAATCCGGCATCGACGCACAGCGCCGAAGCCAACAGCAAGGGCACGTCGGGCAAGGCGAGCAGGCCCAGCGTGCCGGCCAGCGGCAGCAGCAAGGCCAGCGTGCCGGCCTGCCAGCCCGTCTTCGCATCGAATTCGCGCGCGGTCATGCGCGCGACCAGCCACGGGATCGCGGCGGCGATGGCGAGGAACGGCAATCGCAACGAGAGCGTGCCGTCGCCCAGGGCATCGCCCACTCGCGCCAGCCAGGCGGTCAGTCCCGGCAGGTCGGAATAGGCCCAGGCCAGGTGCCGCCCTTCCTGCCAATAGAACGCTTCATCGACGAACAGCGGCAGGCGCGCCGCCAGCACCAGCTTGACCGCGAGCAAGGCCAGCCACAGGCCGATGAACCAGCGCTTGGCGGCGTCCGCCTGCATGCCCCGCATCCGTTCGCGACCTCGCTACACTGGCTCGATTCCAACCGAGGACGGTCATGTCCGCACCCACGGCAACCGACACGATGCTACCCGATGCGCTGCGCGCCGCCCTGCGCGATGCGCAGGCGCAGGTCAACACGCTGGTGCTGGGCAAGCCGCAGCAGGTGCGGCTTGCCTTCGTCGCCCTGCTCGCCGACGGCCACCTGCTGATCGAGGACCTGCCCGGGCTCGGCAAGACCACCCTGGCGCATGCGATGGCGGCCACCCTCGGGCTCGGTTTCCAGCGCGTGCAGTTCACGTCCGACCTGCTGCCGGCCGACATCCTCGGGGTGTCGGTGTACGAGGCGCAGACGCGCCGCTTCGAGTTCCATCCCGGCCCGGTGTTCACCCACGTGCTGCTGGCCGACGAGATCAACCGCGCGCCGCCGCGCACGCAGAGCGCGCTGCTGGAGGCGATGGCCGAGCACCAGGTCAGCATCGACGGCTCCACCCGCGTCCTGCCCGACCCGTTCCTGGTGATCGCCACCCAGAACCCGGTGGACCTGGCCGGCACCTACCCGCTGCCGGATTCGCAGCTGGACCGGTTCCTGCTGCGTCTGGCGCTGGGGTATCCCGACGAACACGCCGAGCGCGCGCTGCTGGCCGGCAGCGACCGTCGCGACCTGATCGCGCAGGCGACGCCATTGCTGGATGCCGAGCGGGTGATCGCGCTGCGCCGCGCCGTGCAGGAGGTGCATGCGAGCGATGCGCTGGTCGCCTACGTGCAGGCCCTGGTCGGGCGCAGCCGCAAGCATCCCGGCGTGCGCGTGGGACTGTCGCCGCGCGCGGGCCTGGCGCTGCTGCGCGCGGCGCGCGCGCACGCCCTGCTGCTCGGCCGCGGCCATGCGATCCCGGAAGACGTGCAGGCGCTGTTCGCCGCGGTGGCCGAGCATCGCCTGGTCGGCGAAGCGGACGCCTCGGCGGCGACCCTGGCGAAGGCGATCCTGCACGCGGTGCCCGTCGACTGACGCATGATCGCTGCGCTGCGCCGACGCATGCAGTCGTGGATGCGGCCGCGCCAGGCGGAGCAGCTGCCGGTGCGCCTGCAGCGCAACCGGATCTACGTGCTGCCGACCATGACCGGGCTGTTCTTCGGCCTGCTGCTCGGCACCATGGGCCTGGGCGCGCTCAACTTCAACAACAACCCGGCGCTGTTGCTGGCGCTGCTGCTGGCCGGCGCCGCCCAGGCCAGCCTGATCGCGGCACACATGCAGCTGTCTGGCGTGGTGGTCGATGCGGTCGCCGCCGACCCGGTGCCTGCGGGCGAGCCGTTGCGCCTGCGCATCGCCCTGGGCGCACTCGACCAGCGCCTGCGCCGCGGCTTGCGTATCGGCCATGGCGAGGCGCATGTGCACGCGGCCTTCGACCACAACGGCGGCACCGTGGAACTGCCCTTGCCGACCGCACGCCGCGGCCTGCTGCCGCTGCCGCGACTGGTGCTGAGCACGGTCCAGCCGCTCGGATTGGCGCGCGCCTGGGCCTATGTCTGGCCGCAGCAAACCGTGCTGGTCTACCCGGCGGCGGAATCGCAGGCGCCGCCCTTGCCCACCCCCGCCGGCGACGCCGGGCGCGCGCAGGTCACCCGCGCCGGCGACGATGTCCACCACCTGCGCGGCTACCGCGCCGGCGATGCCCCGCGCACGGTGGCGTGGAAGGCCTCGGCACGGCGCGACAGCCTGCTGGTGCGCGAATACGAGCAGCATCGCAGCGACCAGCTGCTGCTGGACTGGCAGCTGACCAGCGGCCTGCCCTACGAACAACGCATCCGCCGGCTGGCGCGCTGGGTCGACGATGCCGAACGCGAAGGCCGCCGCTATGCCCTGCGCATCCCCGGCCATGCCGCGATCGCGATGGGGCTTGGCGCGATGCACCGCCATCGCTGCCTGCGCGCACTGGCGCTGATGCCGGGCGAGGCCGTGCATGACTGAGCGCGGTTCGCTGCCGACCCGCGTCAAGTCGCCGCCGATGCAGGCGCGCGGCCACGCCCTGGTGTTGTCGGCGACTGCGGCCTGCCTGCTGCCCTTGCTGCTGCAGTTGCCGCCATCGCTGGGCTTCGGCTTCGGCATCGCCGCGGTGCTGATCGCGATCGCGTCGTGGCGGCGCGCCATGCCGTTCCTGCTGCGGCTGCTGATCGGCATCGGCATGATCGTCGCCATCGCGGTGGTCGCCCCGGGCGTGGGGCGCGACACCGCCTGCATGGTGCTGGCGGCGATGCTCGCGCTGAAGCCATCGGAAACGGTCAGCCTGCGCGATGGCCGCAGCCTGGCCGGATTCGCCCTGTTCGGCCCCTTCGCCGCGTTCCTGCTCGACCAGGGGCCGGTCAGCCTGGTGCTGGCGCTGACCGCCGTGCTGGCGTCATTGCTGGCATTGCAGCAGCTGGCCAATGACGAGGCCGATGTCCGTCCGCGCGCCGGCAGCCACTGGTGGCAGGCCTCCACCGGCGTGCTGCGACTGCTGGCGCTCGGACTGCCGCTGGCATTGGCGGCGTTCTGGCTGTTCCCGCGCCTGCCCACGCCGCTGTGGGGGCTGCCCAATCGCGTGGTCGCGAAACCTGGCCTGTCGGACACGATGACCCCGGGCGGCTGGCTGGACCTGATGAACGACGACAGCCCGGCGGCGCGCGTGCAGTTCTTCGGCGCAGCGCCGCCACGCGACCAGATGTACTGGCGTGGTCCGGTGCTGTGGAATTTCGATGGCCGCACCTGGTCCCAGCCGAAGCAGCTGCTGAACATCCCGGCGGCACCGCTGCAGCCGGCGGGCGCGGGATGGGACTACCAGATCGAACCGGAACCGACCGAGCAACGGCAATTGATCGCGCTCGACCTGCCCATGCAGGTGCCGGACGGCGCGTTCGTCTCGCTCGACTACAGCGTGCGCTCCAGCCAGCCCCTCAATGGCGTCACCCGCTGGCGGATGCGTTCGGCCGCACCCGCCGCCGCCGAACCGGAATTGCCCGAAGCGTTGCGCCGGCTCGCACTGCAGTTGCCGGCCGGCTTCAATCCGCGCACCCTCGCGATGGGCCGGCAATGGCGGCGCGAAGCCGGCAACGACGTGCAGGGCAACGCGGATGCCGCCATCGCCAATCGCGCGCTCGCGATGATCCGGCGCGAGTTCGGCTATACCCTGAACGTGCCGTTGGCGGGACGCAATGAAATCGACGATTTCCTGTTCGAGCGCAAGCAGGGCTACTGCGAGCATTTCAGCTCGTCCTTCGTCGTGCTCATGCGCGCCGCCGGCATCCCCGCGCGGGTGGTCACCGGATATGCCGGCGGCTACCGCAACCCGATCGGCGACTACTGGCTGGTGCTGAACTCGAGGGCGCATGCCTGGGCCGAGGTCTGGCTGCCGCGGCGTGGCTGGGTGCGGGTGGATCCCACCGCCGCCGTCGCACCCGAGCGCGTGTTCGACACCCTGGCCGACCGCCAACCCGGGCGCATCGGCGCCTTCGACGGACTGGTGCCGGTGTTCAATGCCAGCGACTGGCTGCGGCGCGGCTGGAACGATTTCGTGCTGGGTTACGACGCGCAGCGCCAGCAGCGGCTGTTCAATCCGTTCGGCGTCGACCGGATCGGCAGCCGCGAACTGATCCTGCTGTTCACGACCATCGCCACCCTCGCCCTGGCCTGGATGGCCTGGCTGATCGCGCGCGGCGAACGCGAGAAGGATCCGTTGCTGCGCGCCTGGCACAGGCTCGGCCGCCGCTATTCGCGCCAGGGCCGCGGGCGCGAGATGCACGAGCCCGCCCAGGCCTGGGCCGAGCGCGTCGCCGCCGACGTGCCCCGGGCCGGCGAACACCTGCGCGCGCTCAGCCGCCGTTTCTCCGATGCGCGCTACGCTGCGGTCGAACCCGCCGCGTTGCGCCGGCTGTTGCGCGACCTGGCCGCGCATCGGCCATGACGCCGCCTCGACCGCCGCATGCGAAGCTTGCAGTCCCCGCACGTTTCCAATTCCTGCATCACGGAGCCGCCATGAACATCCATCACACGCTCTCGAAGGGCTGCGTTGCAGGCATCGCCCTCGCCCTGCTCGCCGGCTGCGCCACCCAGCCGAAACCGTTGCAAGGCGACTTCCAGGCACTTACCCCGCACGAAGCCGCCGTCGGCGACCATGCCGGCGCCATGGTGCGCTGGGGCGGCCGCATCATCCGCACCGAACCGCGCCCGGACCGCACCTGCTTCGAGGTGATCTCGACCAAGCTCAGCGTCGATGGCCGTCCGTACTGGGCCAGCGACGACACCTGGGGCCGCTTCATCGCCTGCCGCACCGGCTTCTACGATCCGGCGCTGTTCCAGCCCAACCGGGAAGTGACCTTCACCGGCCGCATCGAGGGCTACGAAGACCGCAAGGTCGAGCAGTACGTGTACAAATTCCCGCGCGTCGCCGCCGACGTGGTTTACCTGTGGCCGCAGCGCGAGCGGGTCGACGTGATGGTGCAGCCGGTGCCGCGGCACTGGGGTTGGTGGTAAGCCCTACGCGGGGGTGCCGAACCGCCCCAGCGGCGCGCCGGCCAGCAGGTGCAGGTGGACCTGGAACACGGTCTGCCCGCCGTCGCCGTTGCAGTTCATGACGATGCGGTAGCCGTCCTCGGCGAAACCCTGCGCCTTGGCATAGCGCGCGGCGGCGGTGGCAAGCCGGCCGATGACGACGGCCTGCTCCTCCGGCACGTCGTTGAGCGTGGCGAAGTCGCTCTTCGGCACGAACAGCACGTGCACCGGCGCCTGCGGGGCGATGTCGCGGAACGCGACCAGGTGTTCGTCCTCGTACACCAGCTCGGCCGGGATCTCGCGGCGGATGATCTTGTGGAAGATGGTGTCGCTCATCGCGCTGGCTCCATGATCAGGAAGTGATTTCGCTGCGGCTGCCGAACGCGTGCGACAGCGTGCCGCGGTCCACGTATTCCAGCTCGCCGCCCAGCGGCACGCCATGCGCCAGCCGGCTGGGATGGACCTTGTGCGCACGCGCCAGCTGCGCCAGGTAATGCGCGGTGGCCTCGCCCTCCACCGTCGGGTTGGTGGCGACGATCAATTCCTGCACCTCGCCCTCGCCCAGGCGTTCGCCGAGCCGGTCGAGGCCGAGTTCGCGCGGGCCGATGCCGTCGAGCGGGCTCAACCGCCCCTGCAGCACGAAATACAGGCCGCGGAAGCCGGTCGCCTGCTCGATGGCCAGCCGGTCCGCCGGCGATTCCACCACGCACAGCAGGTGCGCATCGCGCGCGCTGCTGCTGCAGGTCGGGCACAGCTCGGTTTCGCTGAAGTCGCGGCAGCGGCTGCAATGGCCGACCCGCTCCATCGCCTGCGCCAACGCGTCCGAAAGGCGCTTGCCGCCGTCGCGCTGGCGCTCCAGCAGGTGGTAGGCCATGCGCTGCGCCGATTTCTGGCCGACGCCGGGCAGCACGCGCAACGCGTCGATCAGTTGTTCGAGCAGCGAAGTCGTCACTTCAATCGATCAGAACGGCAGCTTCATGCCCGGCGGCAACTGCATGCCGGCGGTGGCCGACGACATCTTCGCCTGCGACACGGCATTGATCCTGTTGACCGCGTCGTTGAACGCGGCGGCGATCAGGTCCTCGGCCATTTCCGGATCGGCCAGCACCGACGGGTCGATGCGCACCTTGCGGCAGTCCATGCGCCCGCCCAGGGTCACGCTGACCATGCCGGCGCCGGCGTTGCCGACGACTTCCAGCGCGGCCACTTCCTCCTGCGCGCGCTGCATGTCTTCCTGCATCTTCTGTGCCTGCTGCATCAGCTGGGCGATGTTTCCACGCATGTCCGGCATCTCTTCTGTGTTCGATGGAAAATGGAATTGCGGCGACGGGAGGCGGAATCAAGCCTCGCCGAGCGGGCGGATCGAATCCGCCACGATCTGCGCGCCATGCACCTGCACCAGCCGCTGGATGTCCGGGTCGGCGGCGAAGCCCTGTTCCGCGCCGGCCTGCCTTTCCTCGCGTTCGCGCGTATTGCGCACCCGCGCGGTGTCGCCGCGCGGCTCGCCGGTTTCGAAGCGCAATTGCACCGTACCGCCCAGCAATGAAGACAGGGCATCGCCCAATTGCAGCACCAGGCTCGGCGATTTCAGGTGTTCATCGCCCGGGGCCAGGGTCAGCCGCAACACGCCGTCGGCATGCGCCACGAACGCCGCATGTTCGGCCAGCAACCGCGCTGGTCCGCGCAGGCTGCTGCGCGCGACGAGTTCCAGCCAGTGCTCGCTGTCGGTCACCAGCATCGCGCTGGCGGCCTGCATCGATGGCGCCGCGGGCATGACCGCTGGCGGCTCGGCCACGCGCATCGGTGCGGGCGGGACGGCCGCTGCCGGCGGTGCGACTGCGGCAGACGATTGCGGGCGTGGCGCAGATTCGGCCAATACGGCGCGCGCCTGTTCGGCAGCCGCGCTTGGCGCCTGCGCACGCGTGGCGGATGCAGCGGCATTCGCCGACGGCACCACAGCGCGTGGTAGCGACGCCTGCGCGCCGGCTTCGCCCGGGCGGAACGCGAGCATGCGCAGCAGGCTCATCTCGAAACCGCTGCGCGGACTCGGCGCATAGCCGAGGTCGCGGCGGCCATTGAGCGCCATCTGGTACCAGAGTTGCACCAGTTCCGGCCGCAGCTGCGCGGCCAGCGCATCGACATCGATCGCGTCGCTGCCGGTTTCGACCGTCGGCACCAGTTGCTTGACCTGGATCCGGTGCAGCGCTTCGGACAACGCATCCAGCACGCTGCCCCAGTCCGGCGAGAACTCCGCGAGTTGCGCGGCTTCGTCCAGCAAGCGCGCGCCATCGCCATCGGCCAGCGCCGACAGCAGCGCCTGCACGCGATTGCGGTCGACCGTGCCCAGCATCGCCGCCACCGCCGCGCCATCGAGCCTGCCGCCGGTGTAGGCGATCGCCTGGTCGAGCAGCGACAGCCCGTCGCGCAGGCTGCCGTCGGCGGCATGCGCCAGCTGGCGCACCGCATCGTCGTCGGCCTCGATCCCTTCCGCGCCCAGGATCTTCGCGATCTGGCCGCGGATCTGCGCCTCGTCCAGCCGCTTCAGGTTGAACTGCAGGCAGCGGCTCAGCACCGTGACCAGCAGTTTCTCCGGGTCGGTGGTGGCGAACAGGAACTTGACGTGCCCGGGCGGCTCTTCCAGCGTCTTCAGCAGCGCGTTGAACGCCTGCTTCGACAGCATGTGCACTTCGTCGATCAGGTAGACCTTGTACTTGCCGCGCGACGGCATGTACTGCGCGTTCTCGATCAGCTCGCGCACGTTGTCGACGCCGGTGTTCGACGCGGCGTCGATCTCCAGCAGGTCGATGTAGCGGCCGGCATCGATCGCCAGGCAGGTCTCGCACTCGCCGCAGGGGTCGGCGCTGATGCCGCGCTCGCAGTTCAGCGACTTGGCGAAGATCCGCGCGATGGTGGTCTTGCCGACGCCGCGGGTGCCGGTGAACAGGAACGCATGGTGGACGCGGCCGGTATCCAGCGCATTGGTCAGCGCGCGGACGACGTGCTCCTGCCCGACCAGTTCGGCGAAACGCTTGGGCCGCCACTTGCGGGCGAGGACGAGGTAGGACATGCCCACATTGTGGCATGCGCCGGCGTTCCGCTTCGATGAATGCAGGCGATGGACAACCGCTCTTCAACCCCCTCGAGCCAAGGGGGTGGCGCGCAGCGCCGGGGGTGCTGGAAGGATGAGCCGGGGCCCGAAGTTTGCGTAGCGAACTTTGGGATTCATGGGCGCAGCCCATGGATACCCCCCTTGGTAAGGGGGCGCTCGCGCAGCGAGCGGGGATCGGAAGCACCTCGCGGGACCCGCGATTTCGCGCAGCGGAATCGTGGGCCGTTTTGGGCATCGCCAAAACGGGCGATGGCCCCGCCGGCTGACCTCGGCACCCGCGTCAGTCGATACCGTTGCTGCCTTCCGGCCCTGGCGGGGTTTTCGACCTAGCGTCGCGAGGGGCCGACGGGGCCACCATGGAGACAGTCTGGTGCGCGACGATGTGCTGAAGCGAAAATGGCGGAGAGAGGGGGATTCGAACCCCCGAAGCGCGGTTTAGACGCTTACACACTTTCCAGGCGTGCTCCTTCAACCGCTCGGACACCTCTCCGCTGGAACCCGGCCTGCCGCGTCGCGGCGGCATTCCGGGCCGCGCAGTTTAGCGGCTGGCCCGCCGCGGGACAAGGAAACCGCTCACCGCCCGGGATGCAGCCAGCCGGCATCGCCCTCGGCGTAGCGCTCGTGCTTCCAGATCGGCACCCGCGCCTTGACCTCGTCGATGATCCAGCGGCAGGCGGCGAAGGCGGCATCGCGGTGCGCGGCGGATACGCCGACCCATACCGCCAGTTCGCCGACGGCGAGGTCGCCGACGCGATGCACGCAAGCGGCGTCGATGATGTCGAAGCGCTTCAACGCGTCGCCGACGATCGCCTCGCCCTCCCGTTCGGCGAGCTCGGCGTAGGCCTCGTAGCGCAGGCCGGCCACCGCGCGGCCATCGTGATGGTCGCGCACCCGGCCCTCGAAGCCGGCGCAGGCGCCGGCGCGGGCGTCCTGCAGGCGCGCCTGCAGGCCAGCCGCATCGAACGGCGCATCGGCCAGGCGGAAACGCGGCAGCTCAGCCACCGGACACCGGCGGAATGAACGCGACCGTGCTGCCGTCGCGCACGGCATCGCCCCAGTGCGCGAACTCGCCGGCCACCGCCACCCGCAGCTGGCGTTGCGGGAACGGGAGCCGATGGCGCGCCTGCAGCTCGGCGTAGAGCGCGGCCAGGTCCGCGGCCTGCGTGTCCAGCCGTTCGCTGGCGACTCCCGACGCATCGCGCAAGGCCGCGAAGTACAGCACCTCCACCCGCCGGCTCATGCCAGCGATCCCACGTCGCGCTTGCCGCCGCGCTTGCCCAGCAGCCTGGCCGGGCCGAGCACGATGGCGTGGCTCAGCGCCTTGCACATGTCGTACACGGTCAACGCCGCCACCGTAGCCCCCGCCAAGGCTTCCATTTCGACGCCGGTGCGGTGCACGGTCTTGACCGTGCAGTCGATGCGCAGGGTGCGCGCGTCGTGCCAGTCGATGGCGAAGCGGCAGCCGTCGATCGGCAGCGGATGGCAGAACGGGATCAGTTCGTGGGTGCGCTTGACCGCCATGGTGCCGGCGACGATGGCGGTATCGACGATGCCGCCCTTGGCGCTTTTCAGGCCATTGGCATGGAGTTGCGCGGCGACGTCGGCGGGGAACCTCACCCTGCATTCGGCCTGCGCCTGGCGCACGGTTGCCTGCTTCGCGGAGACATCGACCATCGCCGGCCGGCCGGCCGGGTCGAGGTGGGTTAGCGTTTTCGCCTTGCGTGCCATGCCGCGATTATCGCCTGTATCAGCCGCCGACCAGGTACATCTCGACGTGCTTGCGCGATGCGCCGGCCTCGCTGCGGATTTCGCTGTAGCGGTCCGCACGCCTCGACCACAGGCCGGCGACATGCGCGGCCAGCGCGTCCTCGCCTTGCGCCAGCACGCCGCGCAGGTCGTGGCCCTGCCCCGCGAACAGGCAGGTATACAGCTGGCCGTCGGCGGACACGCGGGCGCGATGGCAGTCGCCGCAGAACGGCGCGCTGACCGAACTGACGAAACCGACCTCGCCCTGCCCGTCCGCGTAGGCATAACGCTCCGCCACCTCGCCACGGTAGTTCGGGTCCAGCGGGCGCAGCGGCCAGCGCGCGGCGATGCGGTCGCGCAGTTCCGCCGAGGGCACGACCCGTTCGCGCGACCAGCCGTTGCAGGTGCCGACGTCCATGTATTCGATGAAGCGCAACACGTGGCCATGCTCGCGGGCGAATCCGGCCAGGGCTTCGATGCCGGCATCGTTCACTCCGCGCTGGACCACGCAGTTGAGCTTGATCGGGGCGAAGCCGGCGGCCTGCGCGGCCTCGATCCCGGCCAGCACGTCGCGCAATTCGCCGCGGCCGCCGGACAGGGCGCGGAACGCATCGGCGTCCAGCGTGTCCAGGCTGACCGTGATCCGGCGCAGCCCGACAGCGCGCAGGGCCCGCGCCTGCGCGGCGAGCAGCGAGCCATTGCTGGTCAGCGCCAGGTCGTCGATGCCCTCGATCGCCGCCAGCCGCGCCACCAGTTCCGGCAAACGCTTGCGCAGCAGCGGTTCGCCGCCGGTCAAGCGCAGCTTGCGCACGCCGAGCCGGGCGAAGCCGCGCACCAAGGTCTCGATCTGGTCGAACGACAGCCGCGAGGCGGCATCCAGCCCATGGTCGTCGGCGATCCGGTCGGCCGGCATGCAATACGGGCAGCGGAAATTGCAGGCCTCGATCAGCGACAACCGCAGGTCCCGCAATGGCCGCGCCAGCGTGTCGCGCGGCAACGGCTGGTTCATCCCGGCTCCGTGCCTGCAGGCGCGCGCAGGGCGACGATCTCGCCGGGCGCGCCGACGCGGTGGCCGCGCGCGCGCAGCAGTTCGCCGTCTTCCGCGCTGGCGTAGTGGTAGAGCAGGCAACGCGCCAGCAGCTCGCGCGGATATTCGCGCTCCAGGTCGTCGATGCCGCTGTGCGACGGGTTGCCTTCCAGCGCGCAGTCGTGCGCGATCAGTTCGTCGCGGGCGGCGTACTTGGCCAGCATTTCCGGGATCGGCCGGGTATCGCCGGTCCACACCAGGCTGCCCGGCAGGCGCAGCGCGAACGCGGTATCGGGCCAGTGGTGGCGCACCGGGAACACCTCCAGCCGCACCCCGTCGTGCCAGAAGTGGTCGCCGACCGGGATCACCCGGAATGCGTCCCAGAAATTCACCCCGCCCTCGGCCAGCGCGTTCGGATAGCTGGCCACGCGCTGGTGCAGCAGCGGCAGCAAGGCGACCGGCACGTACAACCGCACTTCGCCGCGATGGGCCGGATCGAAATAGCTGGCGACGAACAGGCGCTCGAAGCCGGCCACATGGTCCATGTGCGCGTGTGTCATGAACAGCGCGCGCGGGATGCCGCCATGGGCGGCCTGGTAAGCGGTCAGGCCCTCGCCGCCGCAGTCGATGGTCAGCCATGGCGCGCCATCGCGCTCGATGGTGGCCATCGCCGAGCCCAATTCCACCGCCGAGGCATTGCCGACCCCGAGCAGGCGCAGTCGCCAGCGGCTTTCCGTATCCATGTCAGTAGCCACGTTGCCACGCGGCGTCGTAGGCCACACGCAGCCGCGCGAACCCGGCATCGACCTGCTCGAGGCTGCGGCTGCCGCGACGCTTGCGCAGCGAACGCTGCAGGCGCTCGAGGTTGGCGTTGCGCCAATGCGTGGCGGGGATGCGCAGGTGCGACTGGTCGAAATCGATCATCCAGCCGCGGCCCTGCGCATCGAACAGGATGTTGTGCGCGTTGAGGTCGGCATGGTCGAGGCCGGCGCGATGGAACTTCGCGACCAGCTGGCCCGCCGCCTCCCACGGCGCTTCGCCGGCCGCGGCAAGTTCGGCCAGGCTGCGCACGCCCGGCAGGCGCTGCATCAGGATCGCCGCGCGGTAATGCAGGCCTTCGCGCCGGTAATAGGCGGCGAACGGCATAGGCACCGGCAGCTTCTTCTCGCGCAACGCGCGCAGCAGGCGGAACTCGGCGAAGCTGCGCACGCAGTTGATGCCGCGCCACAGGTGGCCGTCGCGGCTCAGGCTGGCCGCCCAGCCGCCGCGCAGGTACTGGCGCAGCACGGCATCGCCCTCGCCGGTCTCGATGAACCAGGCGCCGCCGCGGCCGCCTTCGGCCACCGCCTGCGCGGCCTCGCCCCAGTGCGCGGGCGAGAACCAGGCCGGGTCGGGTTGCCGCAACTGCGTGCGGTCGAACAGAATCGCGCCGTAGCCGCGCGCGTCGCGGAATGGCGTCAGGTGTTCGTTGGCGTCGAATCCCGTCATCCATGCGAGTTTAGCAAGCACGTGAGCGAAGCCAGCGCACCGCGTTCGATCTGCCTGCTGCGCCTGTCCGCGCTGGGCGACGTCACCCATGTGCTGCCCCTGCTGCACACGCTGCGCAAGGCATGGCCGGAGGCGGAGATCGCCTGGGTGATCGGCAAGGGCGAACATCGGCTGCTGGACGGCCTGCCCGGCGTGCGCTTCATCGAATACGACAAGAAGTCCGGAATCAAGGGCATGCGCGACGTGCGCCGGCAATGCGGCGGGCGTTTCGACGTGCTGCTGCAACTGCAGGTCTCGGCCCGCGCCAACCTGCTGTCCGCGTTCATCCCGGCGCGGCGGCGGATCGGCTACGACAGGTCGCGCAGCAAGGACGGCCACGGCCTGTTCATCAACGAACGCATCGCCGATCGCCCGGGGATCCATGTGCTGGACGCGATCGCCAGCTTCGCCGAGCCGCTGGGCCTGCAGCGCGATGGCGTGACCTGGGAAATGCCCGTTCCGCACGAGGCCCATGAATGGGCGCGGGCGCAGTGGGCGGACGATGGCCGGCGCAGCCTGGTGATCTCGCCCTGTTCCAGCCATGCGTTGCGCAACTGGCGCGCCGACCGCTGCGCGGCCCTGGCCGACCATGCGGCGGCGCAGGACTGGCGCATCGTCTTGTGCGGCGGGCGCAGCGAACTCGAGCGGCGCACGGGCGACGCGATCCTGGCCGCGATGCAACGCCGGGAAAGCGCGCTCGACCTGATCGGCAAGGACACCCTCAAGCAGCTGCCCGCCCTGCTGGCCCGCGCCGACCTGCTGGTCACCCCGGATTCCGGGCCGATGCACATCGCCAACGCGATGGGGACGAAGGTGCTGGGCCTGCACGCCGCCAGCAACCCCAACCGCAGCGGCCCGTATTCGGATCGGCGCTACTGCGTCGACCGCTACGACGATGCCGCGCGCAAGTACCGCGGCCGGCCGGCTTCGGAACTCAAGTGGGGAACCAAGATCGAGGCCGAGGGGGTGATGGACCTGGTGACGGTGGACGACGCCATCGCCGCATTCGAGCGCTACCGCGGCGCCATCGGCTGACCGTTCCCGACCGGGTCAGGCGCCCTGCCCGCTGCCGTAGTCCTGGTACGACTTCTCCTCGACATAGGCCGAGCCCAATGCCAGGTTGATGTCCTTCTTCACCCTGGCGCGGGTGTCGTTCTCGAAGTACACGGCGCGCGCCAGGCGCACGAACTCGGCGTCGAAGGCCTGCGCCTTTTCCTTCAGGCGGATGTCGTCCTCGATCACCCACAGGCGTTCGTTGACCGCCTTGAGCTCGGCGCGCAGCGCGGCGATGTCCTGCGCGGCGGCCGGATGCGCGGCCCAGGTGGTTTCCAGCGCGGCCAGCTCGTTGCGGACGTTGGCCAGCTTGGCCGCGTCGGACATGCGCTCGGACTTGATCTGCAGGATCGCGATCTTGTCCAGCAGTTCGCCGAAGGACACGGGGACGAGGATTTCGGACATGGGCGGGCGCGGGTTCGGACGGGCGGCCAGTGTAGCGCCTTGCCCGCGGGCGGCTCGCCCCGTATCATTCCCGGCTCGCTGCGCACCAATGTTTCCGGAGAGGTGGCAGAGTGGTTGAATGTACCTGACTCGAAATCAGGCGTACGTTTATAGCGTACCGGGGGTTCGAATCCCCCCCTCTCCGCCAGTTACGAAAGACGCCCCTCGCGGGCGTTTTTCGTATCCGCGGCGGACTGGCGACGCGGATCGGCGAACGGCCGCCTGCAGGGCGAGGGCCATGCTTGTCCGGGCCCATCCCCGGCATGCGCGCCCCGCCTTCGCACCACCTGCACGAACAAACCCGCTAGATTCCGCTGACGCGTCCGGTTCCCCCGCGCGATTCCGTTAGCCCCCTCAAGCCCCGGACGAATATCGCCCGCATGATCGAATTCGGACACCTCAGCCATGTCGGCCTGCGCCGGGAACTGAACGAAGACACGTATTACGGCGACAGCGAACTGGGGCTGTGGCTGGTCGCCGACGGCATGGGCGGGCACGAGTACGGCGAGGTCGCCAGCGCGCTGGCGCGCGAAGCCATCGTCCGCGAGATCCGCGGCGGCGCGCCGCTGGCGGAGGCGATCCGGATCGCCGACGAGGAAATCATCCGCTGCTCCAAGCGCCGCGGCGACAGCCTGCCGATGGGCACCACGGTGGTCGCCGCCAGGGTCAACGGCCCGCGCTTCGAGGTGGCCTGGGTCGGCGACAGCCGCGTCTACCTGTGGCGCGACGGCGCGCTGACCCAGATCTCGCAGGACCACAGCTATGTGCAGGAACTGATCGCGCAGGGCGCGATCACCGCCGACCAGGCGCGCAGCCACCCGCATCGCAACGTGGTGACGCAGGCGCTCGGGGTAACCGACCCGCAGCAGCTCAACGTGGAAACCCTGACCGGCGAACTGCGCCCGGGCATGCAGCTGCTGCTGTGCAGCGACGGTCTGACCGAGGAAGTGGACGACCGCAGCATCGCCAAGGTGCTGGCGCACCAGGAATGCAGCGCGCAGGAATGCGTGGACGGGCTGGTCGCGGCGGCGCTGGACGGCGGCGGTTCGGACAACGTGACCGTGGTCCTGGTGCGCCGGCACTAGCGCCCTAACCGGCGGGTTCGAGCTCCAGCCACAGGCAGCGCCCGGCCTTCTTCTGCAGTCCGAGCAGGCGCGCCGCATGGGCTTCGGCCTCGCCGGACTCGACCCGCACGCGCGGCCGCAGCGAGGCATCCGCCGCCGATCCGAGCCGCGCGGCCTGCTGCTCCACCACCGAGACGGCCGCCTCGCTGGCGAAGCCGATCTCGCCCTGCCCGGAGGTCAGCGCAAGGTAGACGTCGGTCAGGATCTGCGCATCGAGCAGCGCGCCGTGCAGCTGCCGCTGCGAATTGTCGATCCCGAGCCGCTTGCACAGCGCATCCAGCGAATTGCGCTGGCCGGGGAAGCGCTGCCGCGCCAGCAGCAGCGAATCCTCGACCGTGCAGCGCGCGGCCATGCCGGCGTAGCCGTCCAGCCGCGCCAGTTCGGCATCGAGGAAGCCGATGTCGAAGGCCGCGTTGTGGATCACCAGTTCGGCGCCTTCGACGAAGGCCAGGAATTCGTCGGCCACCTCGGGGAAGCGCGGCTTGTCGGCGAGGAATTCCAGGGTCAGGCCGGTGACTTCCTGCGCGCCGGGCTCCATCTCGCGGTCGGGGTTGAGGTAGCAATGGAAGGTGCGCCCGGTCGGGCGGCGCTCGACCAGTTCCACGCAGCCGATCTCGACCACCCGGTTGCCCTTCTTCCATTCCAGGCCGGTGGTCTCGGTATCGAGCACCACTTGCCTGGTCGCATCCCGCCTTGCCGCATCCGCCTGCATCAGCCTGCCTGCTCCTTGATCTTCACTGCCGCCGCGCGCGCCAATTGATCCACGCGTTCGTTGTCCGGATCGCCGGAATGGCCCTTGACCCAGCGCCAATCCACCTTGTGCAGTATCGCCGCGGCATGCAGGCGCTCCCACAGATCGCGGTTCTTGACCGGGTCGCCGCCCGCGGTCTTCCAGCCGCGGCGCACCCAGTTCGGCATCCATTCGGTGATGCCCTTGCGGACGTATTGCGAATCCGTGTGCAGGGTCGCGTCGCAGCCTTCCTTCAGCGCCTCCAGCGCGGAAATCGCCGCCAGCAGCTCCATCCGGTTGTTGGTGGTGTCCGCTTCGCCGCCGGACAGTTCGCGTTCGATGCCGCGCCAGCGCAGCAGCGCGCCCCAGCCCCCGGGCCCCGGGTTGCCCAGGCATGCGCCATCGGTATGGATGTCGACCTGCTTGCGCGGCTGGCTCATGCGGTGGGCATCCCCGGCTGCCAGCGCGCTTTCGCCGGCGCCCGCATCGGGGTCAGCGGCGTGCGACGCTTTTCCGCACGCAGCAGGAAAGCCGCACGCAAGCCCGCGCCATCCTGCACGGCGGGCTCGGCGGCGACCGACCAGGTCGGCCCCAGTCCGCGGGACACCGCATCCGGCGCCAGCCCGACCGCGCGCAGGCGGCGCCGCCAGGTCACCGGTTCGGCCACCCGCGGCCCTTGCCCGCGCCAGCGCAGGCGATACGGCGACAGCGGGTTCAGGGCCAGCAGCCACAGGCGTCCGCCCGGCACCAGCACCCGCGCGCATTCCTCGAGCAGTGCCGCCGGGTCCGCGCTGATGTCGGCCAGGTGCTGCACCACCACCACGCCGCAGCAGTCGCTGGGCAGCGGCAGCGGCAATCCGCAACGCACATCGCCCTCGAAGCCGCGCGCCGCGGCCCGCAGGCGCAGCAACGGCAGTTCGACCTCGCCCTCGCCCATCCCGCTGGGGCACAGCCACAGGCCGGCCTGCCCGGGACGATCGAGCGCGGCCTGGCGCAGGCTGTCGGCCTCGCTGGCCAGGATCGCCTGCCCGGCCACGCCGGCGAACCAGGCGGCCGCGGCGGCGGGCTCCGGCGGGCGGCGGAATGCGGACGTCGGCGGGGTCGCGGGCATACCATCGGGATTCTGCGGGAAAGGCCGCGACCCGTCACGACTGGACAACGCATGGATTTGCAGCCGCTGCCCGCGTTCGACGACAACTACATCTGGCTGCTGCGCGATGCCGATGGCCGCGCGCTGATCGTCGATCCCGGCGAAGCCGCGCCGGTGCTGGCCGCGCTCGCCGATGCGCCGCCACCGCACGCGATCCTGCTGACCCACCACCACGGCGACCATGTCGGCGGCGTGCCGGAGCTGCTGCGACGCTGGCCGGGGCTGGCGGTGATCGGCCCGCACGACGAGCGCATCCGGTTCGCCAGCGAACGGGTGGGCGATGGCGACCGCATCGAAGCCGGGCCATGGCGCTTCGACGTGCTGGAAATCCCGGGCCATACGCTCAGCCACATCGCCTTCCACGGCGAGGGCCTGCTGTTCTGCGGCGATACCTTGTTCAGCCTCGGCTGCGGGCGGCTGTTCGAGGGCACCCCGGCGCAGATGCGCGCCTCGCTGCGCGCGCTGGCCGCGCTGCCGGGCGAGACACGGGTCTGCTGCGGGCACGAATACACCGTCGCCAATGCGGCGTTCGCGCTAGCGGTGGAACCGGGCCATCCGGCCTTGCGCGAACGCGCGGCGCAGGCGCGCGCCCTGCGCGAAGGCGGACGGCCGACGCTGCCCTCGACGCTGGCTTCGGAGCGCGCCTGCAATCCGTTCCTGCGCAGCGACGAGGCCGCCCTCCGCGCCGCCATCGAAACCCATGCCGGGCGCCGCCTGGACGAGGTCGAGGCCTTCGCCGAACTGCGTCGCTGGAAGGACGGGTTCCGCGCATGAAGACGCTGGCCGCGACCTGCCTGATCGTCCTGCTCGCGGCGATGCCGGCAGCGGCCGGATCCGCGGCCAGGCTCGAGGCATCGCTGCAGGCGATTTCCACCGGGTTCTGGGACAACCTCGCCGACCCCGAATGCGGCAAGGCGCCGCGCCGCTGGCGCGCCCATTACGGCGATGTCCCCAAACGCCTGCGCAACCCGCGCGAGAGGCAGTTGCGGGCGGAATTCGCCCGGGTCATCGCGGCCCTGCACGGCGCCGGCCTGCCCAGCGAATTCGCCCTGATCCCGTTCGTCGAAAGCCGTTACCGCAGCAACGCGCGCAGCCCCGGCG
Source organism: Thermomonas aquatica (assembly GCF_006337105.1). Lineage (NCBI taxonomy): Bacteria > Pseudomonadati > Pseudomonadota > Gammaproteobacteria > Lysobacterales > Lysobacteraceae > Thermomonas > Thermomonas aquatica. The sequence continues at coordinate 713,984 of NZ_CP040871.1, forward strand.
GCCAGGTCGGGCTATGGCAGTTCACCGCCGCCACCGCCCGCCGCAACGGGCTCGCCGTGCGTTCCGGGCGCGATGAGCGGCTGGACGCCGACGCCTCCACCCGCGCCGCGGTGCGTTACCTGCAGCGCCTGCACCGGATGTTCGGCGGCGACTGGCGCTGGACCGCGATGGCCTACAACGCCGGCGAAGGCGCGGTGCGTGCGGCCAAGCGCAGGGGCGGGACGAAAGGCCTGTCCTCGATCACCCGCCATTACCCCGACAAGCTGCACGCGCTGGCCTGCCTGGTCCCGCGCCCGACTGACCCGCGCCGCCCCAACGGTTAGACTGGAGCCTTTGCTCTACCCCCACTTTTTGGCACGGAGAACACCATGGGTTTCCTGCAAGGCAAGCGCGCGCTGGTCACCGGCATCGCCAGCCAGCGTTCGATCGCCACCGGCATCGCCGATGCCATGCATCGCGAAGGCGCGGAACTGGCGCTGACCTACCAGAACGAGAAGCTGAAGTCGCGCGTCGAGGACGCCGCCGCCGGATACGGCAGCAAGATCGTGCTGCCGCTGGACGTGGCCGACGACGGCCAGATCGACGCCTGCTTCGACGAGCTGGGCAAGCACTGGAGCGACGGCTTCGACATCCTCGTACATTGCATCGCGTTCGCCCCGCGCGAGGCGATCGAGGGCGATTTCCTCGACGGCGTGAACCGCGAGCGCTTCCACGTCGCCCACGACATCAGCGCCTACTCGCTGGCCGCGCTGGGCAAGGCCGCGCGCCCGCTGATGAAGGGCCGCAACGGCTCGATACTGACCCTGAGCTACCTCGGCGCCGAGCGCGCGCTGGCCAACTACAACACGATGGGCGTGGCCAAGGCCTCGCTGGAGGCCACGGTGCGCTACATGGCGATGGCGCTGGGCCCGGAAGGCACCCGCGTCAACGCGATCTCGGCCGGCCCGATCCGCACCCTGGCCGCCAGCGGCGTGGCCAATTTCCGCAAGATGCTCAGCCAGTTCGAGGCGGTCGCCCCGCTGCGCCGCGTGGTGACGATCGAGGACGTCGGCAACACCGCCGCCTTCCTGTGCTCCGACCTGGCCAACGGCATCACCGGCGAGATCACCTATGTCGATGCCGGCTACAACATCATGGGGATGAGCGGGATCGAGTGAATCCCGCCGCACCGTTCCATGCGAAAACGCCCGGCAATGCCGGGCGTTTTCGCAGGTGCCGCCTGAGCCGCGATTACAGGCGGTCTTCGGCGACCTTGATCTGGTACTTGGCGCGCGCCGACTTCACGTAAGCCTGCTGCGCGTCGCCGCCCGCCACCTGCGACAACTGGTCGCGCAATTGCTTGCGCTCCTCGGCGGTGGCCTTGGTCAGGTCGCCGTCGCGCGCCGCGCGGATCGCGAACACGATGTACTGCCCGCCGAGCTCGACCTTGTCGACCGTCGCCAGGTTGTCCTGCGGGCGCGGCGCGTTGAAGAACGCCTCCACCGCCTGCGGCGACGGCGTCGGGCTGCGGCGCAGGATGCCGTTGGCCTCCGCCATCACCAGCTTGGCGTCGGCCGCGGCGGCGGCCAGGCCTTTCGCCTTCGCCGCCTTCACCAGGGCGCTGGCGGCGGCATCCGCGGCCTTGCGCTGGCGATCGGCGCGGATCGCCGCGACCACCGCATCCGACACGGTCGCCAGCGGCAACGGCGCTTCGGGTTCGTGGTCGACCACGCGGATGATCACGCTGCGGTTCGGCCCCTGCTCGATCGGGTCGCTGGCGGTCCCGTCCTGGATCAGCGAATCGGAGAACGCCGCCCGCAACACCTTCTGGTCGGAGGCGATGCCGGGCCCGCCGGCGCGGCTGAACGCCGGCGTGGTCTGCACCGCCAGGCCCAGCGCCCGCGCGGCAGGCTCGAGCGACGTCGGGTTCTTGTACACCGCATCCACCAGCTTGCCGCTGAGTTCGTTGTACGCGCGATCGCGTTCGGTCTGCTGCAGCTCGGTTTCGAGTTGCGCGCGCACCGCCTCGAACGGCTGCTGGTTGCCGGCGCGGATCTCGTTGACCTTGATGATGTGCCAACCGAAATCGCTCTTCACCGGCCCGCGCACTTCGCCGGCCTGCATCGCGAACGCGGCGTCCTCGAACGGGCCCGGCAGGCCGCCCTTGGTCATCAGGCCGAGGTCGCCGCCCTTGTCCCTGGAACCGGCATCGTCGGAATTCGCCTTCGCCAGCGCGGCGAAGTCCGCGCCCGGCGCGCGCGCCTCCGCGGCCAGCTTGTTGGCGCGCGCTTCCGCGGCCTGCTTGTCGGCGGCGCTGGCGCCGGCCGCCACCTGCACCAGGATGTGCGAGACCGAACGCTGTTCGGCGGTCGAGTACTTCGCGCTCTGCTCCTGGTAGCGCTTGCGCAGCAGCGCCTCGTCGATCACCGGAGCCGGCAGCGCGCTGCCGTCCACCTCGACATACTCCAGGCGCACCGTCTCCGGCCTGCGATAGGTCGAGGCATGCGCCTTGTACCAGCTGCCGATGTCCGCCGCGCTCACCGGCGCGCCGTCGGCCGGCACCGGCGGCATGGTCACGAAGCTGACGTCGCGCTGTTCGGACAGCAGGCGCAGGATGCGGTCGACCTCGCGGTCGGTGGCGAACGCGGATTGCGACAGGCGGCTGGGAACCAGCCCGTAATGCAGGTTGTCGCGCACCTTCTGCTCGAACTCGCGCGGCGTCTGCGGCGGGCTCTGCGAGGCCAGCAGCAGCTGGTAGCGGTCGGCGTCGAACTTGCCGTCGACCTGGAAATCCGGGATCTGCTGGATCTGGCTGCGCACTTCGCCATCGCTGATGACGATGCCGTCGCGCTCCGCGGCCATGCGCATGACCTGCTCGTCGATCATGTCGTCGAGGATCTTGCGCTTGTTCTCCACCGACTCGAAGGCCTTCGCGTCGAACTTGTCGCCCTGCTCCTCGCGGGCGCGCATGCGCGCGATCTCGAAGCGCTGGCGGAACTCGCTGCTGGCGATCTCCTTGGTGTTCCACAGGTAGGTCAACGGCCATACTTCGGGCGCCGACGCCCACCACGACGGCGGCTGCGCGATCCGCGCCGCATAGGTGTCGACCCGTTGCGACAGGTACGACTCCATGCCGAAGAAAGCGAACGGGATGATCAGCAAGCCGAGGATGGCGGTGGCGATCCAGCCGGAGGTCTTGTCGCGGAGTTTCTGCAGCATGGGCATGGGCGATATGGCGTAGCAGGCTAGTTTAGCGCGCCACGCGGCCCATATCCGCGGCTTCGCCCACGGCGCGCTGCCGAATCCCGGAAACGCGAAAAAAAAAGAAGCCCCGCATCGCTGCGGGGCTCCCGAACTGCAGAATCGAATGAAAATGGCGGAGTGGACGGGACTCGAACCCGCGACCTCCGGCGTGACAGGCCAGCATTCTAACCGACTGAACTACCACTCCGCTGAGCTGACAATGATAGCGGGGCTGGAAAATTCCCGCAAGCTTTTTTCGGTTCCGCCTTCCATGGCGGTCACCCGCCATGCCATCGCCGGGGCGACGGCAGGAAGCAGGTGCGCTTTCCTGGTGGGCACTGAGGGGATCGAACCCCCGACCCGCTCCGTGTAAAGGAGCCGCTCTACCGCTGAGCTAAGTGCCCGGCGCGCGCATTATCGCAGCGGCGGCGCGCCTTCGATAGTGCGGAAACGAAAAGCCCGGCGCATGGCCGGGCTTTTCGCTGGATCCGCGATGCGATGCGATGCGGATCAGTTGACCGCATCCTTGAGCGCCTTGCCGGCCTTGAACGCCGGGTTCTTGGACGCCTTGATCTTGATCGTCTCGCCGGTGCGCGGGTTGCGGCCGGTGCGGGCGCCACGCTTGCGAACCGAGAAAGTGCCGAAGCCCACCAGGGTCACGGTATCGCCCTTCTTCAGGGCCTTGGTGATGGCGGCGACCATCGCATCGACGGCACGGCCGGCGTCGGCCTTGGAAAGTTCGGCGGCGTCGGCGATGGCATCTACGAAATCGGCTTTGTTCATTTGCTTGATGACTCCCTGTACGGAATGTGGCGCGAATATTGGGTGACCGGAATCGCGACGCTCCCCTGCCGCATTCCGGTTGGCTGCCGCAACGCACAATCGGTGCGCGCCGCGGTTGCAAACCTTATACCAGCCGTTTTTTTCGCATGCAACACGGAAAGCTAATGCTGGCGCGGGTTCCAGCGCTTCGCCGACGAAAGGCGCGCAAACCGCGGATCAATGCTTGACATCGGCTCGCGCGGCATCCTCGCTTTTCGGCAACGGCGGCTGCTCCGCTTCGGCCTTCACTGCGCGCCCGGGCAACGGACGTTCCAGCGCGAGGTCGAGCACCTCGTCGATCCACTTCACCGGCACGATATTCATGCCCTTGGTGACGTTGGCCGGGATGTCGGCGAGATCCTTCTTGTTCTCGTCGGGGATGATCACGGTCTTGATCCCGCCGCGCAGCGCCGCCAACAGTTTCTCCTTCAGGCCGCCGATCGCGCTGACCCGCCCGCGCAGGGTGATCTCGCCGGTCATCGCCACGTCGTGGCGCACCGGGATCTTGGTCAGCATCGACACCAGCGTGGTCGCCATCGCGATACCGGCGCTCGGCCCATCCTTCGGCGTGGCGCCATCCGGCACGTGCACGTGCACGTCGTATTTCTGCAGGAAGTCGAGGTCGATGCCGAGGCGCTCGGTGCGCGCGCGCACCACGCTCAGCGCCGCCGACGCCGATTCCTTCATCACGTCGCCCAGCTGGCCGGTGAGGATCAGCGCGCCCTTGCCCGGCACCAGCGTGGATTCGATCTGCAGCAGGTCGCCGCCGACCTCCGTCCAGGCCAGGCCGGTGACCAGGCCGATCTCGTTCTCCGCTTCGGCGCGGCCGAAATCGAAGCGCTGCACGCCCAGGTACTTGTCGAGGTTCTTGGCGGTGACGGTGACCGTCTTCTCCTTCGCGCCCTTCGGCTGCGGGCCCTTCAGCGCGATCTCCTTGACCACCTTGCGCGCGATCTTGGCGATCTCGCGCTCCAGGTTGCGCACGCCGGATTCGCGGGTGTAGTAGCGGATGATGTCGGTGATCGCGCTGTCGGCGATCTTCAGCTCGCCCTCGCGCAAGCCGTTCGCCTTGAGCTGCTTCGGCACCAGGTAGCGCATCGCGATGTTGAGCTTCTCCTCCTCGGTGTAGCCGGGGATGCGGATCACTTCCATGCGGTCCAGCAGCGGGCCGGGGATGTTCAGCGAATTCGATGTCGCCACGAACATCACTTCGCTGAGATCGAGATCGACCTCCAGGTAATGGTCGTTGAAGGTGTGGTTCTGCTCGGGATCGAGCACTTCCAGCAGCGCCGAGGACGGATCGCCGCGGAAGTCCATCGACATCTTGTCGATCTCGTCGAGCACGAATAGCGGGTTCTTGCTGCCGACCTTGTTGAGGTTCTGCACGATCCGGCCCGGCATCGAACCGACGTAGGTACGGCGATGCCCGCGGATCTCCGCTTCGTCGCGCACGCCGCCGAGCGCCATGCGCACGAACTTGCGGTTGGTCGCCTTGGCGATGCTCTGCCCCAGCGAGGTCTTGCCGACGCCGGGCGGGCCGACCAGGCACAGGATCGGGCCCTTCATCTTCGACACCCGCGACTGCACCGCGAGGTATTCGAGGATGCGTTCCTTCACCTTCTCCAGGCCGTAGTGGTCGGCGTCCAGCGTGTCCTGCGCGACCTTCAGGTCCTTGCGCACCTTGCTGCGCTTCTTCCACGGCACGCCGAGCAGCCAATCCAGGTAGTTGCGCACCACGCCGGCCTCGGCCGACATCGGCGACATCTGCTTGAGCTTGTTGAACTCGTTCCTGGCCTTGGCCTCCACCACCTTCGGCATGCCGGCGGCGGCGATCCTGCGGGCGATCTCGTCGAGGTCGTTCGGCGCGTCGTCCAGCTCGCCGAGCTCCTTCTGGATCGCCTTCATCTGCTCGTTGAGGTAGTACTCGCGCTGCGACTTCTCCATCTGCGACTTGACCCGGCCGCGGATGCGCTTCTCCATCTGCTGCACGTCGATCTCGCCGTCGACCAGGCCGACCAGCAGCTCCAGCCGCTCGGCGGTGTCCAGCGTCTCCAGCAGCTTCTGCTTGTCGGACAGGCGCACGCCGATGTGCGCGGCGATGGTGTCGGCCAGGCGCGAGGGATCGTCGATGCCCGAAAGCGTCTGCAGCAGTTCCGGCGGCAGCTTGCGGTTGGTCTTGATGTACTGCTCGAACAGGCCCATCAGCGAACGCGCGATCGCGTCGAGTTCGCGCGCCTCGCGGGTGTCCGCGGATTCGACCACCACGCCGGCACCGGACAGGCTGCCATCCGCTTCGCTCACTTCATCGACGTGGGCGCGGGCCAGGCCCTCGACCAGGACCTTGATCGTGCCGTCCGGCAGCTTCAGCAGCTGCAGCACCTGCGCCAGGGTGCCGATCGGGTGCAGGTCGGCGGCGCCCGGGTCGTCGGTCTCGGCGGATTTCTGCGCGACCAGCAGGATGCGCTTGTCGCCTTCCATCGCGATGTCCAGCGCGCGGATCGACTTGTCGCGGCCGACGAACAGCGGGATCACCATGTGCGGGAACACCACCACGTCGCGCAGCGGCAGGATCGGCAGGACGTGGCGCTCCTGCCCTGCGTGGGAATGTTCGGTGGTGGCGGTCATGCGGGCTCCAAATGCCTGGGCGCGCAGGATAGGCGCCCACAGCCACGGTTATGGGGTTGTCCCGCGCAGGATGCAAGCGGCGTCGCAAGCTGGCCGTGAAATACGGCATTCCTCCAACGGAAAGGCCGCCTTGCGGCGGCCTCTCGGGATGTTCGGACGGGCTCAGTCGGCCGAGGCGACCTTCGGCAGCGGCGGTTCCGCGGCATTGTCGAAACCGGCGCTCTTGTAGACCAGATAAGGCTCCGACTTGTGCTCGATCACCGATTCGTCGACCACCACCTTGCTGACGTTCTCCAGCGACGGCAGGTCGTACATGGTGTCCAGCAGCACCGATTCGACGATGGTGCGCAGGCCGCGCGCGCCGGTCTTGCGCTTGAGCGCCTTCTTGGCGATGGCGGCCAGCGCGTCCGGGCGGATCTCCAGCTCCACGCCCTCCATGTCGAACAGCTTCCTGAACTGCTTGGTGATCGCGTTCTTCGGCTCGGTCAGGATCTTGACCAGCGCGGCCTCGTCCAGCTCCTCCAGGGTCGCGACCACCGGCAGGCGGCCGACGAATTCCGGGATCAGGCCGTACTTGATCAGGTCCTCGGGCTCGACGTTGGCCAGCACCTGGCCGATGTCGGCCTTGCGCTCGGCGCTCTTCACCTTGGCGCCGAAGCCGATCCCGCCGGATTCCGTGCTGCGCTGCTGGATCACCTTGTCCAGCCCGGCGAACGCGCCGCCGACGATGAACAGGATGTTGCGGGTGTCGACCTGCAGGAATTCCTGCTGCGGATGCTTGCGCCCGCCCTGCGGCGGCACGCTGGCGACGGAGCCCTCGATCAGCTTCAGCAGCGCCTGCTGCACGCCTTCGCCGGAGACGTCGCGGGTGATCGACGGGTTCTCGCTCTTGCGCGAGATCTTGTCGATCTCGTCGATGTAGACGATGCCCTGCTGCGCCTTGTCGACGTCGTAGTCGCACTTCTGCAGCAGCTTCTGGATGATGTTCTCCACGTCCTCGCCGACGTAGCCGGCTTCGGTCAGCGTGGTCGCATCGGCCATGGTGAACGGCACGTTGAGCATGCGCGCCAGCGTTTCCGCCAGCAGGGTCTTGCCCGAGCCGGTCGGGCCGACCAGCAGGATATTGGACTTGGCGAGCTCGACGTCGTCCGACTTCTGCCGGCTCTCGATCCGCTTGTAGTGGTTGTACACGGCGACCGCGAGGGTCTTCTTCGCGCGCTGCTGGCCGATCACGTACTGGTCGAGCACGTCGAGGATCTCGCGCGGCTTCGGCAGCGAGCTGCGCGTGGACTGCGCCTTTTCCTCCAGCTCCTCGCGGATGATGTCGTTGCACAGCTCGACGCATTCGTCGCAGATGAACACGCTGGGACCCGCGATCAGCTTGCGTACCTCGTGCTGGCTCTTCCCGCAGAAGGAGCAGTACAGGATCTTGGTGCTGTCGCCGGTGGTACGTCCCTGACGGTCTTCGCTCATTCGTTGCTCACTCGCCGCGCTTCACGGCTTCGGCCCGAGAATACCATACGCCCCCGCCGGGCCAAGCGGGGCCGGAAATCACGTGAAACCGCTTCAGGACGCGGGCTGCGGGCCGTGGATCCGGCCCGCATGGAGCGCATTCAGCCGGCCTGGATCGACTCGTCAGGACGGCGCACCAGCACTTCGTCCACCAGCCCGTAGTCGCGGGCGGCTTCGGCGCTCTTGAAGTTGTCGCGCTCGGTATCGCGGGCGATCACGTCCAGCGACTGACCGGTGTGGTTGGCCAGCACCTCGTTGAGGCGCTGGCGCAGGGTGAGGATCTCGCGCGCCTGGATCTCGATGTCGGTGGCCTGGCCCTGCGAGCCGCCGGACGGCTGGTGGATCATCACGCGCGCGTTCGGCAGCGCGTAACGCTTGCCCTTGGCGCCGGCGGCGAGCAACAGCGCACCCATGCTGCAGGCCTGGCCGACGCAGATCGTGCTCACGTCCGGCTTGATGTACTGCATGGTGTCGTAGATCGCCATGCCGGCGGTGACCACGCCGCCGGGCGAGTTGATGTACAGGCTGATGTCCTTCTCGGGGTTCTCGGCCTCGAGGAACAGCAGCTGCGCCACGATCACGTTGGCGACGTGGTCGTCCACGCCGCCGACCAGGAAGATCACCCGCTCCTTCAACAAGCGCGAATAGATGTCGTACGCGCGCTCGCCGCGGCTGGTCTGTTCGACCACCATCGGCACGAGGTTCAGGGCTTTGGTCAGGTGATCCATGGTTTCTCGCTAGGTTGTAGGGTACGGCTTACTGGCCGATCGCTTCCTGGAAGCCGATCGCCTGGTCCGTGTGCTGGGCGCGCTCGGCGATCCAGTCGATCACCTGCTCTTCCATCACCCGCGACTGCAGGCCCTGCATGAGTTGGGGGTCGTTGCGGTAGAGATCAATGACCTGCTGCGGCTGCTCGTAGGTGGAGGCGATCAGCTGCATGGTTTCGTTCAGTCGCGCCTGCTCCAGGCGCAGCTGGTTGCGGCGGGCGACTTCGCCCACCAGCAGGGCGACCAGCACGCGCTTGCGCGCGGCGTCCATGTAGGCCTCGGCACCGGCCTGCACCTGCTGGCCCTGGCGGCGGGCCTGCTCGGTGGCGTTGGCCAGCAGCGCGCGCGCCTCGTTCTCGACCAGGCGCGGCGGCAGTTCCACGTCCTGGTAGGCGGCGACCAGCTTCTCGCCGACTTCGCGGCGCAGGCGGTTCATCAGCGCGCCCTTGAGCTCGCGCTCCAGGTTGCTGCGGATCTCGGCCTTGAACTGTTCGGCATCGCCGCTCTTCACGCCGAAGCTGCGGATGAACGCGGCATCGACTTCCGGCAGCACCTGTTCGGCCACGTCGACCAGCTTGAAGGTCGAGGTCACGGTCTTGCCGGCGAACTGCGGCATGTGCCAGTCGCCCGGCAGGGTCACGTCGATGGTCTTTTCCTCGCCCGGCTGCATGCCGGCGATGGCCTGCTCGACTTCCGGATACATCGCGCCCGAGCCGAGCACGGTGCTGGTCTTTTCCGCGCCCTCGGGCGGCATGCGCTGGCCGTCGATGACGCTGTAGGTCTCGAGGTTGGCCAGGTCGCCGGCCTTGGCGGCGCGGGTGACCTTGCTCCAGCTGGCGCGCTGCTGCTGCAGGTTGCCGAGCATGCGCTCGATGTCGGCGTCGGAGACTTCCGAGGTGTGGCGCACGACTTCCAGCTTGGTCATGTCGAGGTCGCCGAACTCCGGGATCAGCTCGACCGAGGCGACGTACTTCAGCTCGCCCTCGCCGGCCTCGTCGGCCTGGCTGATCTGCGGGGCGCCGGCCACGCGCAGCTCGTTCTCGCGCACGGCCTGGTCCATGCCCTGGCGCAGCAGGCCGTCGAGGATCTCGGCGCGCACCTGGCCGCCGAAACGCTGCTCGACCACCGAGGTCGGCACCTTGCCCGGGCGGAAGCCCTTGATGCGGACGGTGCGCGCGATTTCGCGCAGGCGGCCGCCAACCTGGCTGTCGACGTCCCCGGCCGGCAGGCTGAGGGTGACGCGGCGTTCGAGGTTACCGGTGGATTCGACCTGGACTTGCATGATGCGATGACTCCTGGGCGGGTTCGGCGCGAACCCGGTGCGCGATTGGGTTGAAGGTGCACGGGAAGCCCCGCGCGGAACGCGATAGTTTCGCCGATGCCGGGCCTGCTGTCACGACCCGTCGAACCGGGCCCGAAAAGCCGGCGCCCGGCGCGGGGCCGGGCATCCCGGAACCCGGCGGGCCGCCATGGGCGAACCGGGATCCCGGGCGGCGCAGCTGCGGGCAGGCGAACCCAGGCTCGAACCCGCGCCGAACGCCCAAAAGAAAACGCCCGGCGTAGGAGCCGGGCGTCTCGGGACTTGGTGGGCCGTCAAGGATTCGAACCTTGGACCTATTGATTAAGAGTCAACTGCTCTACCAACTGAGCTAACGGCCCGAGAAGAAACATTTTATAGCAACCGCCCGCATGCATGCAACGATGAGGCCGTCGCGCACCTGCACAAATTTGGGGTGGATGATGGGATTTGAACCCACGACCCCCGGAATCACAATCCGGTGCTCTAACCAACTGAGCTACACCCACCAAAGTTGTCTTGCCACCGCAATTGGCGCGCCCGGCAGGAATCGAACCTGCAACCGCCGGCTTAGAAGGCCGGTGCTCTATCCGGTTGAGCTACGGACGCCCGAGCCGGAATTGTCGCATCGCCGCTTCGCAACCGCATGTCCGCTTGCGCGAACCCGCATCGGAGTGGTCGGGGTAGAGGGATTCGAACCCCCGACATCCTGCTCCCAAAGCAGGCGCGCTACCAGACTGCGCTATACCCCGCCGACGGAACCGATACCGCATTCTGCGTTTGCAGGCCTCCGCGACGCGCCAGCGTCACGAAAGGCCGCGCATTGTCCGGCCGCGCGGCCCGCATGTCAACGCGAGTCCGCGCCAGCAGGCGGCTACAATGCCGGCGCGCGAAAGTGGCGGAATTGGTAGACGCCCTGGATTTAGGTTCCAGTGCCGCAAGGCGTAGGGGTTCGAGTCCCCTCTTTCGCACCAGCTTCGGAAGCGCCGGCGGCATGCCGGAGACCGGCCTTGAAGCCGGCGCGGGCGTCGCCATCTCACGGTATGCTCCCCCGCAAGCGGCAACCGCCGCATTCCACAGGACTCTCGCCATGATGCGCAGCGGCAATCCCGCACTGAAGGAAAGCACCTTCCTCGACCTCGGCTCCGGCACCCTAGTGCAGGGCGATGCCGGGGCGATGACCCTGAACGGCACCGTCAACAAGACTGCGATGCTGCTGGTGCTGACCCTGGCTGGCGCGCTGTTCACCTGGTCGCAGTTCTCCGCCGCGCTGGCCGCCGGCAACCCGGGCGCGGTGATGCCCTATGTCTGGGGCGGCGCGATCGGCGGCTTCATCGTCGCCCTGGTCACGGTATTCAAGAAACAGTGGTCGCCGTTCACCGCGCCGTTGTACGCCGTGCTGGAAGGCCTGTTCCTGGGCGCGGTGTCGGCGATGTTCGAACTGCGCTTCCCGGGCATCGTGATCCAGGCCGTGGGCCTGACCTTCGGCACCCTGGCGGCGTTGCTGCTGGCCTACCGCAGCGGCCTGATCAAGGCCACCGAGAACTTCAAGCTCGGCGTGGTCGCCGCCACCGGCGGCATCGCCCTGCTGTACCTGGTGCAGATCGGCCTGCAACTGTTCGGCTTCAAGGGCATGGGCTTCATCCACGACAGCAGCCTGCTCGGCATCGCCTTCTCCGGCTTCGTGGTGGTGATCGCCGCGCTGAACCTGGTGCTGGATTTCGACTTCATCGAGCACGGCGTCGAGCAGGGCGCGCCGAAGTACATGGAGTGGTACGCCGCGTTCGGCTTGCTGGTCACCCTGGTGTGGCTGTACCTCGAGATCCTGCGCCTGCTGAGCAAGTTGCAATCGCGCAACTAATAATTCCTATCCGATGCAACGAAAAAGGGCGCCGATGGCGCCCTTTTTCTTGGTGCCGCGAAGCCGGCCTTACAGGCGCGAAGCGATCGCCTGCGCGAACGACATGGTGTTGCCCTCGCCGCCCAGGTCCGGGGTCAGCGCATCCTTGGCCTCGAGGGTGCCGACGATCGCCGCGCGCAGGCGCTCGGCCTGCTGCGGCTGCGCCAGATGGTCGAGCATCTGCGCCGCGCCCAGCAGCAGCGCGCACGGATTGGCGATGCCCTTGCCGGCGATGTCCGGCGCGGAGCCGTGCACCGCCTCGAAGATCGCCGCCTCGGTGCCGATGTTGGCGCCCGGGGCCAGGCCCAGGCCGCCGACCAGGCCGGCGCAGAGGTCGGAGATGATGTCGCCGAACAGGTTGGTGGTGACGATGATGTCGAACTGTTCCGGCTTCATCACCAGCTGCATGCAGGTGTTGTCGACGATCATCTCGTTGCACTGGATGTCCGGGTACTGCGCGGCCACTTCGCGCGCGGTCTTCAGGAACAGGCCCGAGGTCGACTTCAGGATGTTGGCCTTGTGCACCACGGTGACCTTCTTGCGGCCGGTCTTGCGGGCCAGGTCGAAGGCGTAGCGGACGATGCGCTCGGAGCCGCGGTGGGTGATCTTCTGCACCAGGGTCGCGGTCTCGCCGTCAGCGCTGACCTGCTGGCCTTCGCCGGAGTACGCGCCTTCGGTGTTCTCGCGCACGGTGATCAGGTCGACGCCGCTGGGGAAGCGCGACTTGGTGTTCGGGAACGACTTCGCCGGGCGCACGTTGGCGTACAGGTCGAAGCGCTTGCGCAGCTCGACGTTGATCGAGGAGAAGCCCTCGCCGACCGGCGTGGTCAGCGGCGACTTCAGCGCGATGCGGTTCTTGCGGATCGAATCCATGGTCGCCTGCGGCAGCAGCTCGCCGTGCTTCTCCAGTGCGACCATGCCGGCGTCGGCGAACTCGTAGGAAAGGCCCAGCTGCATGGCATCGAGCACGTGCAGGGTGGCGTCCATGATTTCCGGGCCGATGCCGTCGCCGCGGATGACTGTGATTGTCGTCGTCATTCTTGTGTTTCCAGACAGGCGGAAACCGCGCAGACACGCGGTTTCAGGGTGATAGGCAGCCTGCGATTATGACAGATGCCGTGCGCCGGCGTATGCCGGCGGGCATTCAACCATGGTCGTGTACAGCGGGCGTTGCGGCTTCGCCCTGCTCCAGCTTGTCGAGGAAATCCACCGCGCGCCGCAGGTGCGGGATGACGATCGAACCACCGACGACGAGGCCGACCGAGAACGCCTCGAACATCTCCTCACGGTTGACGCCGGCCTCCTTGCACTGCGCCACGTGGTAGCTGATGCAGTCGTCGCAGCGCAGCACCATCGAGGCCGTGAGCCCGCACAGTTCCTTGGTCTTCACGTCCAGCGCACCGGCCGCGTAGGTCTGGGTGTCCAGCGCGAAGAAGCGACGGATCACCTGGTTCGGCTCGGCCAGGATGCGTTCGTTCATGCGCTGGCGGAACGCGGTGAACTCGGCAACGCGGTCGCCGCTCGTGTCGGGATGCTCGCCGCTCATACGCCTTCCCCCGCCAGCAACGGCTCCAGCTTGCCGGCGCGGTGCAGCGCCATCAGGTCGTCGTAGCCGCCGACATGGGTCTGCCCGATGAAGATCTGCGGCACGCTGGTGCGGCGGGTCTTCGCCACCATCGCCTCGCGCGCGGCGGGGTCGGTGTCGATGCGCACCTCGGTCCAACCCAGGCCCTTGCTCTTCAGGAAGTTCTTGGCCATCACGCAATACGGGCAGATCGCGGTGCTGTAGAGGGTGATTTCGGGGGTGCTGGCGTCGCTCAAGGTGGTCTCCGGGAACATGCGAGGATGGTGCGGGTCGAATATGCGGTCGGCGATGGCGATTTTCCACCCGCTCAACCGCCATTCACACCAATCCCGCGACAACACAGCATCCTGCCCGCATGATCCCATCCCGCTTCCGTCGCCTGCGACCCGCCGCCCTCGCCTTCGCCCTGTGCTGCGCGGCGGCGGCTCCGGCGCAGGAATCGCGGTTGCCCGACATCGGCTCCTCCGCCGGCAGCGTGCTGTCGCCGGCCAAGCAGGCCGAATACGGCGCGATGACCCTGGCCCAGCTGCGCCACGAGGGCTACATCCTCGACGACCCCCTGCTGGACGGCTGGCTGCGCGACGTCGGCCTGCGCCTGGCCGCGGCCAGCGACAAGCCGCAGCAGAGCTTCACCTTCTTCATGCTGCGCGACCGCCAGATCAACGCCTTCGCCACCCTGGGCGGCTATGTCGGCATGAATGCCGGGCTGGTGCTGGCCGCGGACCGCGAGGACGAAGTGGCCGGCGTGCTGGCCCATGAAATCTCCCACGTCACCCAGCAGCACGTGCTGCGCGGCGCGGAGCGGGCGCAGCGCGACAGCCTGCCGATCCTGCTGGCCACGCTGGGCGCGATCGTCGCCGCCCAGCAGGCCGGCGGCACCTCCGGCGGCGACGCCACCCAGGCCGCGGTGCTCGGTGGCCTCGGCCTGCTGCAGCAGCGGCAGATCGACTACACCCGCGACAACGAAGCCGAGGCCGACCGGATCGGCATCCGCACCCTGGCCAATGCCGGCTTCGACCCGGAAGCGATGGCGGATTTCTTCGAGACCCTGCAGTCGGTGGTGCGGATCAACCAGGGCGACGAGCGCAGCCGCACGCCCGGTTACCTGCAGACCCACCCGATCACCCTGACCCGCATCAGCGAGGCGCGCGAACGCGCCGCCAAGCTGGAGAAAAACGCCGCGCCGACCGCCGGCAGCAGCATCGCCAGCAATCCGCTGCTGCCGGCCGGGTTGCGGATCCAGACCCAGGGCCCGCGCGGCCGCGGCGCGACCGGCGATTACGGCTGGGCGCGCGAGCGCCTGCGCGTGCTCAGCGCCAACACCCCGGCGCAGGCGGTGCGCGAATACCAGCAGATGGCGGCGAAGAAACCGCTGGACGATGCCCAGCGCTACGGCCTGGCCTATGCCCACCTGCGCGCCGGCGACGAGGCCGCCGCGCTGCAGGAACTCGCCCCGGTGCAGGCCGCGCACCCGGACAGCCTGTGGCTGCAGATCAGCCTCGGCGAGGCCGAGGCCAAGGCCGGCCGCATCGCCGAAGCCGACAAGCGCTTCGAAACCCTGCTGGCGCGGATGCCGACCCATCGCGCGTTGGCGCTCAGCTATGCGCAGGTGCTGGCCGAGCGCAACAGCAAGGCCAGCGGCGCGCGCGCGGTGGCGGTGCTGCGGCCGTTGCTGGCGACCACCGCCAACGACGCCCTGTTCCAGCAGACCTATGCCCGCGCCAACGAAATCGCCGGCGACGATGTCCGCGCCGGCGAAGCCTGGGCCGAAGCCGCCTACCTCGGCGGCCGCCCGGAACAGGCGCTGGTCCAGCTCAACAACCTGAAGAAGCGCGGGAACCTGGATTACTACGCGCGCAGCCGGATCGAGGCGCGGATCGCCGCGATCACCCCGACCGTGCTGGAACTGCGCCGGCAGGGCGTGCGCGACGAGGATGCGACCGGACGCTGGCGCTTGGGCGTGCGCGCCGGCGAGCGTGCGGACGGATGGTGAACCCGCCGGGTGACAGCGTCACGAAGGCGTCATAAAACCGTCGTGTAATGGCAGGATAGCCGCTCGTGCGGCGCACAAGCCCCCATGCCATGCAGAAGCGCATCCTCATCGTCGACGACGAACCCGCGATCCGCGACATGGTCGCCTACGCCCTGCGCAAGGGCGATTTCGACCCGGTGCCGGCCGGCGACGCGCGCGAGGCGCAGGCGCAGATCGCCGAGCGCGTGCCCGACCTGATCCTGCTGGACTGGATGCTGCCCGGCACCAGCGGGCTGGAACTGGCGCGGCGCTGGCGCCGCGAGGCGCTGACCCGCGACGTCCCGATCATCATGCTCACCGCCCGCGGCGAGGAGAACGACCGCGTCGGCGGGCTCGAGGCCGGCGTCGACGACTACGTGGTCAAGCCGTTCTCCGCGCGCGAGCTGCTGGCGCGGATGCGCGCGGTGATGCGCCGTTCGCGCGAGGACGACGAGGACGGCAGCGTGCAGGTCGGCGGGCTGCGCATCGACGGCGCCGCGCACCGGGTGTTCGCCGAGGTCGATGGCGCCGCCACGCCGGTGCAGATCGGCCCCACCGAGTACCGCCTGCTGCATTTCTTCATGACCCATCCGGAGCGCGTCTACACCCGCTCGCAGCTGCTCGACCACGTCTGGGGCGGCAGCGTGTACGTGGAGGAACGCACGGTCGACGTGCACATCCGCCGCCTGCGCAAGACCCTGGAACCGCACCGGCTGGACCCGATGGTGCAGACCGTGCGCGGCGCCGGCTATCGCTTCTCGGCAGCGGCATGATGCGCGGCACCCGCGCGCGATCCGGCGGTCGCATGCAGGGCCTAGACTTGCCGCATGTCGCCTGACGCCCGCAACGCCTGGTTCCGCACGCTCGGCCAGCTCGCGCTGGTGCTGGTGGCCGGGCTCGGCATCGGCCTGCTGATCGGCCAGCCGTGGCCGGCGTTGACGGTGGCCGCGCTGGGCGTGGTCGCCTGGCATTACTGGAAACTGCGCCACGTCCTGCTGCGCCTGACCGCGCGCCAGCGCCTGCAGCCGCCGCAGGGCGTCGGCGTGTGGAACGAACTCGACCGCCTGCTGTTCCGCAGCCAGTCGGAAATGCGCGCGCGCAAGCGCCGCCTGCTGTCGATGCTGCGCGCCTATCGCGCCGCCGCCGCCGCATTGCCGGACGCGGTGGTGGTGGTCGAACGCAACAACCAGCGCGTGCTGTGGTTCAACGAAGCCGCGACCCCGTTGCTGGGCCTGCACTTTCCGCAGCACCAGGACGCTTCCATCGTCACCACCCTGCAGCCGCTGCCGATGGCCTCGTGGCTGGCCGCCGGGCGCAACGCCGAACCGATGACCGACGTCGCCTCGCCGGTCAACCCCGACCTGCGCCTCAACCTGCGGCTGATCCCGTATTCCGACGAACTGTGGCTGCTGGTCGCGCGCGACGTGACCCGCACCATGCGCCTGGAGCACATGCGCCGCGACTTCGTCGCCAACGTCTCGCACGAACTGCGCACGCCGCTGACCGTGGTCCACGGCTACCTGGAGATGCTCGATCCGGCCGACAACCCCGACTGGGCGCCGATGCTGGCCGAGATGCAGCGGCAGTCGCAGCGCATGACCCAGCTGGTCGAGGACCTGCTGACCCTGTCGCGGCTGGAAGCGCGCGAGACCCTGCCGGAAGAACACGTGGCGATGGCGCCGATGCTGTCCACCCTGCGCCGCGAGGCGGAGGCGCTCAGCCAGGGCAAGCACCGCATCACCGTGGGCGACGAGGCCGGCGTCGACCTGTGGGGCTCCAACAAGGAATTGCACAGCGCGTTCTCCAACCTGGTCGCCAACGCGGTGCGCTACACCCCGGCCGGCGGCGAGATCGCGGTGCGCTTCGCCGTCGACGCCGGCGGCGGCGCCACCCTGAGCGTGCGCGATTCCGGCTACGGCATCCCCGCCGCCCACTTGCCGCGCATCACCGAGCGCTTCTACCGCGTCTCCACCAGCCGCTCGCGCGAATCCGGCGGCACCGGGCTCGGGCTGGCCATCGTCAAGCACGTGCTGGGCCTGCACGGCGCGCGGCTGGAGATCGCCAGCGAAGTCGGCAAGGGCAGCACCTTCGCCTGCCGCTTCAACCCCGACCGCGTGCATGCGCGCGAGTCCCACCCCATCGCAGCCACATCGCCATGAACGCCGAGCAAGCCCCGATCTCCCTGCGCGATCCCTCGCTCTACGCCAACCGCGAGCTGTCGCAGCTGGACTTCAATTTCCGCGTGCTGGCGCAGGCGCAGGATGCCTCGGTGCCGTTGCTGGAGCGGCTGCGCTACCTGTGCATCAGCTGCACCAACCTCGACGAATTCTTCGAGATCCGCGGCGGCTCGGTGCGCCATGCGATCGAGTTCGGCGGCCCGCCCTCGGCCGACGGCCTGTCGCCGTCGACCCTGCTCAACCGCATCCACGACCGCGCCGCCGAACTGGTGCAGGCGCAATACCGCTGCTTCTACGAGGAACTGCGCCCTGCGCTGGCGGAGGAAGGCATCCGCCTGCTGCAGCGCGAGCAGTGGACGCCGGAACAGACCGCCTGGTTGCGCGATTATTTCCGCAACGAGATCATGCCGGTGCTGTCGCCGCTGGGGCTCGACCCCGCGCATCCGTTCCCGAAGATCCTCAACAAGTCGCTGAACGTGGTGGTGCTGCTGGAAGGCAAGGACGCGTTCGGCCGCGAGGGCCACATGGCGATCGTGCGCGCGCCGCGCTCGCTGCCGCGGATCATCCGCCTGCCTGATGCCGACGGCGACGGCGATGCGTTCCACGACTTCGTGTTCCTCAGCTCGGTGCTGTCCGCGTTCGTGCACGAGCTGTTCCCGGGCATGCAGGTCAACGGCGCCTACCAGTTCCGGGTGACCCGCAACTCCGAGCTGATCGTCGACGAGGAAGACGTCGACAACCTGGCGCTGGCCCTGCGCGACGAACTGCTGGGCCGCGGCTACCTGCGCGCGGTGCGGCTGGAGATCGCCGAGCAGTGCCCGCCCGACATCGTGCGCACCCTGCTCGACAACTTCGAGCTGCCGGCGAACGCGGTGTACAAGATCAACGGCCCGGTCAACCTCAACCGGGTGGTGCAGGTGTACGACCTGGTGCACCGCCCCGACCTCAAGTTCCGCCCGTTCCAGCCGCGCCTGCTGCGCGACCTCGACGCGATGTTCGACACCATCCGCCAGGGCGACGTGCTGCTGCACCATCCGTTCGATGCGTTCGCGCCGGTGCTGGAACTGATCAAGCAGGCGTCGGAAGACCCCAACGTGCTGGCGATCAAGCAGACCCTGTACCGCACCGGCAAGGACTCGCCGATCGTCGAGCACCTGATCCAGGCCGCGCGCAACGGCAAGGACGTGACCGTGGTGGTCGAACTGCGCGCGCGCTTCGACGAGGAAGCCAACCTCGGCCTCGCCGACCGCCTGCAGGACGCCGGCGTGCAGGTGGTCTACGGCGTGGTCGGCTACAAGACCCACGCCAAGATGCTGCTGATCGTGCGCCGCGAGGGCCGCGAACTGCGCCGCTACGTGCACCTCGGCACCGGCAACTACCACAGCGGCACCGCCCGCGCCTACACCGACTTCAGCCTGATGACCGCCAACCCGGACATCGGCAACGACGTGCACCTGATCTTCCAGCAGCTGTCCGGGCTGGCCGCGCCGCTGAAGCTCAAGCACCTGCTGCAATCGCCGTTCACCCTGCACAGCGGCGTGCTGGAACGGATCGGGCGCGAGGCCGTGCATGCGCGCGCAGGCAAGCCGGCGCGGATCGTGGCGAAGATGAACGCCCTCAACGAGCCGCAGGTGATCCGCGCGCTGTACGAAGCCTCGCGGGCCGGCGTCGAGATCGACCTGGTCGTGCGCGGCGCCTGCACCCTGCTGCCCGGCATCGAAGGCGTGTCCGACCGCATCCGCGTGCGTTCGGTGGTCGGCCGCTTCCTCGAGCACCACCGCGTGTGGTGGTTCGGCAACGACGGCGCGCCCGAGCTGTACTGCTCCTCCGCCGATTGGCTGGAACGCAACCTGCTGCGCCGGGTCGAGACCGCCTTCCCGATCCTCGACCCCGCCTGCGCGCAGCGCGTGCACCGCGAAGGCCTGCTCAATTACCTGGCCGACAACCAGAACGCCTGGGCGCTGGACGCCGACGGCAGCTACCACAAGATCGTGCCTGAGGATGGCGAGGCGCCGTTCTCCGCGCAGTTGTCGCTGCTCGACGGGCTGTATGCGTGATCGCAGGCGCGGCCAGCGGCGATAATGCGCGCATGAATCCCCGCCACGGCCACGCAGACGCATGAGATCGGCCCCGCGCCGCGGCAGCACGCAACGGATGATCGCGCCCGCGCCGCTGCGCGACGGCGACATGCTGGCCGCGCTCGACCTCGGCTCCAACAGCTTCCACATGGTGGTGGCGCAGATGGTGCTGGGCCAGTTGCGGGTGGTCGACCGCCTGCGCGAGACCGTGCGCATGGCCGAGGGCCTGGACGGCTTCGGCGGGCTGGCCCCGGACGTGCGCGACCGCGCGCTGGACTGCCTGTCGCGCTTCGGCCAGCGCGTGGCCGACATCCCGCCGCATCGGATCCGCGCGGTCGCGACCAATACCGTGCGCCAGCTGCGCGCGCCGGAAGCGTTCCTGGTGCCCGCCGAAGCCGCGCTCGGCCACGCCATCGACGTGGTCTCGGGCCGCGAGGAGGCGCGCCTGGTCTACCTCGGCGTGGCCCATGCGCAACCGCCGCAAGACGGCCAGCTGCGGCTGGTGATCGACATCGGCGGCGGCTCCACCGAATGCATCATCGGCAGCGGGCTGGACGCGATCGAGCGCGAAAGCCTGCAGGCCGGCTGCGTGGCCAGCACCCGCCGTTTCTTCGCCAACGGCAAGCTGTCGCGCAAGCGCTGGAAGGACGCGCTGACCGAAGTCACCGCCGAGTTCCAGCAGTTCGCATCGGCCTACCGCGCATTGGGCTGGGACGAGGCGATCGGCTCGTCCGGCACCAACAAGGCGATCGGCGAGATCTGCGCGGCGATGAAGCTGACCAAGGGCGCGGTCACCGCCGAGGCATTGCCGCTGGTGCGCGAACGCCTGCTGCAGGCCGAGCGCATCGACGACATCGACCTGCCCGGCCTGTCCGCCGACCGCCGCCCGATCATCGCCGGCGGGGTGCTGGTGCTGGAGGCGGTGTTCGCCGCGCTGGGCCTGCAGCGCATGCAGGTGAGCAAGGCCGCGCTGCGCGAGGGCGTGCTGTACGACATGCTCGGCCGCGGCGGCGCCGACGATCCGCGCGACGTCTCGGTGGCGGCGCTGATGCAGCGCTACGGCATCGACGCCGCGCAGGCCAAGCGCGTCGAAGCCACCGCCGTGCAGCTGTTCGACCAGGTCGCGCGGGCCTGGAACCTGGATGCCGGCGACCGCCGCATGCTGGTGCGCGCGGCGCGCCTGCACGAGATCGGCCTGGCCATCGCCCACAGCGGCTACCACGTGCACGGCGCCTACATCCTCGAGCACTCCGACATCGCCGGCTTCTCGCAGCAGGGCCAGCGCTTCCTCGCCGCATTGGTGCGCACGCATCGACGCGGCATCCCCAAGTCGGCGTTCGAGATGATCCCCGACCGCCTGCTGGCCAACACGCGCCACTGCGCCGCCCTGTTGCGGCTCGCGGTGTTGCTGCATCGCTCGCACGACAACGAACGCATGCCCGCGCTGCAACTGCGCGCCGATGGCGAGCGGCTGACGCTGGCGTTCGACAAACGCTGGCTGCAGGCACGGCCGCTGCTGCGCGCCGACCTCGAGGGCGAGCCCGAGGACATGCTGGGCTTGGGCGTACAGTTGCGGCTCGCGGCCGAATAGCCCGCCATCGAACCAGGGCACGCCATGCACCCGGACACGCAGGCCTACAACGACACCCAATCCGCCGCCGACAAGGCGATCTGCGACCTGCTCGCCCGCGAGATCGCGCAGGCGCTGCCGGAAGCCGAGAACAGGATCTGGCACCGGCACCCGGTGTGGTTCCTCGACGGCAACCCGGTCGCCGGCTACAGCAAGCTGAAGTCCTGCATCCGCCTGCTGTTCTGGAGCGGGCAATCGTTCGAGGAAGCCGGCCTTGCGAACGAAGGCAGCTTCAAGGCCGCCGAGGCGCGCTATACGGATGCCGCGCAGGTGGATGTCGAAGCCCTGCGGCGTTGGCTGGGCAAGGCCCGCGACATCCAGTGGGACTACAAGAACATCGTCAAGCGCAAGGGGCGGCTGGAACGGTTGAAGTAAGTCGCGCGGGAAAGGAAAAGCGGGGTGGAAAAGCGGGGTCAGAGTCGACTTTCGCAACTAACTACTCGAACGCTTCAAGATTCCATCACGAAAGTCGACTCTGACCCCGCTTTTCCCGCTTTTCCCCGCTTTTCTTAGCACCCTACTTCTTCGCGAACGCCTTGAACTCCGGTCCCGCCAGGCGCAGGTTCTCGCGCAGGTAGGCACACAGGCGCTGCCCCGGCACTTCCGGTACCGGCCCGCCCAGATGTGCCTGCAGCATCGTCTCCATCGCGAACAGATAGGCCTCGCGCGGCACCGGGTCGACCGGCGAATGGCCGCCGTTCGGTTCCACCAGCAGGCTCGGCTGGCGGCCCATCGCCTTCAACGTCGCCGCGTAGTTCACGACCTCGCGGATCGCCACCGTGCGGTCGGCGCCGCCGGCCATGATCAGCAAGGGCCGCTGCATCTTCGCCGCATTCGCCAGCGGCGATTGCGCATGCAGGCGCGCATAGGTCGCGGGATCGGTACTGTCCAGCGACAGCGCGCGCAAGGTGTGGCGCAACGAACGATCCGGCAAATCGCCCTGCTCGCCGGCCTCGACCAGCCAGCGCATCGACCAGCCCAGGTCCGCCGGCGGCGAACCCGCGACACCGACCTTGAACAACTCGGGCTGAAACGTGAGCCCCAGCAAGGTCGAATAACCGCCGAACGAATGGCCGACGATGCCGACCCGGTTCGCGTCGCCGATCCCTTGCGCCAATAGCCAACGCACGCCTTCGACGATGTCCCGTTGCACGCGGCCGTTGCCGTAGTCGCCGTGCGACGCGAAGGTGTAGTCGCGCCCGTGTCCGGTCGAGCCGCGGAAATTCGACTGGAACACCACGTAGCCGCGATTGGCGAGGAACTGCGCGGTGCCGTCGTAACCGGCGCGGAAATGGTTGATCGGGCCGCCATGCACCTGTGCGACCAGCGGCGCGCGCGCGGCGTCCACGCCCGGCGGCAGCAGCACGAAGCCATGCACGCGCCTGCCGTCGGAGGCGGTGTAGGCGATGGCGAGCTTGCGCGCCAGCGCGGTTTCCTTCGGCGAGTGTGCGGTGATGCCGGGATCGTCGAGGATCCTTCGCAGGCGGCCGTCGCGCGGGTCGTACAGGTACCAGCGCGGGTCGCGCAACGTGGCCGCGCGTTCGCTCACCAGCCAGCGCGCGGACGCACCGCTGCCGGCCTGCAGGCCGATGTCGCGACCCGGCAACTTGCGCACGATGTCCGCGACCGTGGCCTGCGCCGCGCCGATGCCGTAGGTCGCGGCGACCGTGCTGCGGTAACTCGCCGCCAGCGGCTGCTGGGTGCGCGGATCGAGCGTGACCTCGTCAAGATCGGCCTCGCCGCGTGGATCCTGGTGCAGCGTCTGCAACTTGTCGTCCGCGCCCAGGCGCAACACCCGCCGCAAATCACCCGCGGGGTTGCCTTCCATCAACAGGCTGCCGTCGGGCGTCGCCGCCAGCAATTCGAGCCGCTCCATCGGCCGCAGCCGCAGCACTTCGCGCAGCGCGCCATCCGCGCGCAGCCGATACAGCGCATCGTGGTCGCCCTCGAAACGTGCCAGCGCGACGATGCGGCCTTGCGCATCCAGCGCCACGTCGTGGATCCAGCGCGCGTCCTCGCGCAGTGGCGTGCGCCGGCCCTGCGCGTCCATCCGTACCACGCGCCAGCGCTCGCCCTTGCCGATGCGCACGCGCTCGCCCAGCAGCACCGCGGCCGGTTGCGACGGATCGAGTTTCATCACCCGGCGTCGTTCGTTGCCGCCCAGCGGCACCCGCACGCCGGTGCGGCCGTCGATGCCGACCATGGTCAGCGAACGCGGCGCGCGCAGGAACAGCCAGCGCCCGTCGCGCGACCACATCAGCTGCTCGGCCTGGGTGCTGCCGACCAGCACGCGCGGCTTGCCGCCGTTCGCCGGCAGCAGCCACAGCGCGCGCGAGTCCTTCTGTTCGCGCAGGTAGGCCACCGCATCGCCGGCCGGCGAGAGCTGCGCGGCGACCAGGGTGCGGTTTTCGAGGAAGGCCGTGCGCGGCAGGCGCGGCGCGCGCGGCAATGCGCGCTGCGCGGCCTCCGCGGCGCGCAGGCTTTCGCTCGCCTGCGCCGGCAAGGCGCGGGGTGCCAGCAGCAGCGCGCACAGCGCCAGCGTGCCGCCCAGGGTTCGAAGCATCGTCATCGTCGCGTCCTCGTCCCTGCCCGCTCAGGCCGCGACCGGCTGCGCGCTCGGCGCAGGCATCGGCAAGGTTTCGCGACGCGGATACAGCAGCCACAGGCTGGCCAACGCCGGCAGGCCGACCACGCCGCACAGCAGCACCCACGCCCAGCGGCCACGCGGCGAATGCGATTGCCGGCCGCTGACCCACACCGCACCAAGCAGCGACAGCAGGCAGCAGATGCCGGCCAGCCACAGCACTGGCGCCGGCATCGGCTCCGGCTTGGCGCGCAGCGGATCCTTGGCCGCGAACAGGTCCTGCGCGCCCAGGCAGATCGCGCGCAGCACCGGCGACAGCCAGGTGTTGCGGTTGGTGTAGAGCGACGGCAGGTCGATCGACAGCGCGCGGCGCGCGACTTCGTGTGCATGGCCCTGGCCGTCCACGCGCAGCACCTGCTGGAACGGATGCTGCAACTCGCCGCTCCACACGCCCCAGGTGTAGGTGTACGAGACCAGGTAGCCATCCAGCAGTTCGACCACGTCCATCCGGCTGAGGTTGCCGACAGGGCCCGGCATCGCCACCCGCATCAGCGGCTGCAGCAGGTCGAGTCCGTTCATCGCCTCGCGGCCGGGATAGAAATAGGCGGCGCGATCGCTGAGCACCAGGATGTTGTCGCCGGCAGGCGCAGGCGGGCTGGCCATCACTTCGCCATCCGGCAAGCGCACGCGCTCGAACATCCGCTGCTGTTCGCTGTCGTACTGGTAAGCCGCGTGCGCGTTGTACAGGTAGGTCGCGCCGTACGGCATGGTCGGCGCGGGGAACGCGGCCTGTTTCTCGCCCACGCCCAGCTCGCCGCGCGCACGCTGGTCGCGCAGGCCGCGGGTGACGAAACGCGCGCGGTCGTGGCTGTACACCAGCAGCAGGTTGTTCTCGCCGTCGCCGAACTCCAGCGGCGACAGGTTGGTCAGGCTGCCCTGCACCGGCAGGTTGCGCAGCGGATAGGTGGTGTACACGTCGGACAGCGCGATCTGCTCGCGCCACAGCGCGGCCTGGGGATCGCGGCTGGCCTCGATGCCGAGCAGCAGCATGTCCCTGCCTTCGGCGCGATCGGCCTCGATGTAGCCGCCCTTCGGCGGCGTCGGCATGTTGAGCGGATGGGTGCCGCTCACCGTCCACAGCAACTCGACGCCGTAGCCCAGCATCCACGCCAGGAAATACGCGCCGAGCTGCACCGGCAACGCGACCGCGAGCACCGCCAGCGGATTGCGCGAAGGCGCGCTCGGATCCGGCTTGAACGCGACCGCCAGCATCGCCGCGAGGAACGCGATGACCGCCAACTGCACGCCCAGCATCGCCACGCCGGAGGCCTGCGCATACATGAACAGGTTCGGCAGCAGGAACGCCGCGAACGAATAGCGGCGGTTGCCGACCATCGCATAGGAGCCGGCGAGGTAGCCGGAGACCGCGATCAGCCAGGCCGCGACCGGCAACAGCCAGTGGCGCAGGTCGACCACGCGCGCGGTCATCGTGTCCTGGTAGATGCAGACCAGCACGATCGGCAAGGCGGTGGCGGCCAGCAACAGTACGGCGCTGGCACCGCTCAGCGCACCGGCGATGCGCAGCCGATGCAACGGGCGATGCAGCAGGCTGAGCCATTGGTTCGGCTTGCGGTAGCTGCCCATCTGGTACAGGCCCAGCAGCGCGCCGGCCAGCGCATACACCGCGCCGAACACCTGGTAGACGAAGACGGGTTGTTGGGCCATGTCCACCATCCGGCTGAGGAAGCCCAGCACGACGAGGTTGGCGAGGAAGGCCGCCGCGGCCCACAGGCGGAAGCGCAGCAGCTCGCCCTTGAAGAGATCGATCATGTTCGTGTCCTTAAGTCGTCGCGCGTCAGGCCGCGGCCGGCGCGGCGTGGTTCTTGGCAAGGAAGGCGTTGACGGCACGGTCCAGGCCGACCGGCATCGACTGCACGTTGCGGGCGCCGCTGGCGCGCAGGAACTGTTCGAAGCCGTCGTCCTGGTCCAGCACCAGGTAGTGGTGCAGGCCGTCGAGGCGCTGCACTTCCAGCAGGCCGGGCACGGTGTGCAACTCCGGCCCCTTGAACGGCACGTCGGCGACCCAGTGGCTGACCCGCGCGGTGAAGTCCTCCGGCGCCGACATGTGCTTCAGCTGGCCGCGCTCAAGGATGATCAGGTTGTCGGCGACGCGCTCGATTTCCTCCATCTGGTGCGAGCAATAGATCACCGTGCAGTCGTCGGCGGCGTTGCTGTACAGCAGCGATTCCAGGAACGCGCGCTTGGCGACCACGTCGAGGCCCAACGTCGGTTCGTCCAGCACCAGCAGTTCCGGCCCCTGCGCGAGCGCCAGCGCCAGGTTGAAACCGGCGCGCTCGCCGCGCGACAGCTGGCCGACCTTCTGCTCCGGCAGCACGTGGTAGTGGCCGATCACGCTGTCGTAGGCCTGCTGGTTCCAGCGCGGATACTGGTGCCGCTGCATCGCCGCGACCTGCGACACCCGCATCCAGTTGGCCAGCGTGTGTTCCTCGTTGACGAAGCCGATGCGCGCGCGATCGGCGGGCGTGAGTTGCTGGCTGTCCTTGCCGAGGATGCGCGCTTCGCCGGCGCTCGGCGGCATGAAGCCCATCAGGATCCGGAACAGGGTGGACTTGCCGGCACCATTGGCGCCGACGATGGCGTGGATGCGCCCGCGCGGGATGCGCAGGTCGAGATTGTCCAGCGCCAGCTTGCGGCCGTAGCGCTTGGACAGCGCGCGGGTCTCGATGACGTAGTCGTCGTTTGCGTTCATGTGTGGGCTCGATGTTTGTCAGTCGCGCTCAGGCGATCTTTCGGGGAACCAGTTGGCGAAATTCGTGCTCGACCCGCGCCTGCACCTCGTCAGGCGCGAAGCCGAGCGGGATCACGTCGTTGACGAAACGGCCAATGGCGTCGTCGAGGCGGCGCTCGCGTTCGTCGTCGGACAGGCGCTGGCGCGGCGCGGCCACGTACAGGCCCATGCCCTGCCGCGCTTCCAGCCAGCCTTCGGTGGTGAGTTCGGCGTAGGCCTTGGCCACCGTGTTCGGGTTGATGGTCAGTTGCTGGGCCAGCCCGCGCACGCTGGGCAGTTGGTCGCCCGCGGACAGTTCGCCGGTGGCGATCTTCATCCGCACCGCATCCACGATCTGCCGGCCGATCGGCCGCGGGTCGCCGGTGGCGATCTGGATCATCAGGGCTTGCGGGCGGGCCATGGGCGCTGTCCTATCTGTACTATTCGAACTAGTACAGTACGAACAGGACCGGATCGTCAACCCGGGTTGCGACGAAACCCGGGAAAAGCGGGGTCGGAGTCGGCTTTCGTGCGGCGAAAGCCGACTCCGACCCCGCTTTCCGCCCTGTCATTCCCGCGTCATCCCCGCGACACCGCCCGGTCACGCCCGCCCTGCAGCCTCCCGCAAACGGAGAGCGGCATGCGCTACGCGATCGTCACCGAGACCTACCCGCCGGAAGTCAACGGCGTCGCCCTGACCGTGCAGGGGCTGGAACAGGGCCTGCGCGAGCGCGGCCACGATGTCGAACTGGTGCGCCCGCGCCAGGACGGCGACCTCGACATCGCCGCCGATACCCTGCTGGTGCGCGGTGCCGGCCTGCCGCGCTATCCCGGCCTGAAGTTCGGCCTGCCCGCCACCCGCACCCTGCGCAAGCGCTGGCAATCGGCGCGCCCGAACGCGATCTACGTGGCCACCGAAGGCCCGCTGGGCTGGTCGGCACTGCGCGCCGCGCGCCAGCTCGGCATCCCCGCCGCCACCGGCTTCCACACCCGCTTCGACGACTACATGCGCGATTACGGCGCACCGTGGCTGCAGGGCGTGGCGCTGCGCTGGATGCGCCGCTTCCACAACAGCGCGCAGGCGACCCTGGTGCCCACCCGCGAACTGCAGCACTTCCTGCAAGGCCAGGGCTTCGACAACGTGGTGCGGCTGGCGCGCGCGGTGGACACCCGCCAGTTCGATCCCGCCCGCCGCGACCGCGGCCTGCGCAGGCAGTGGGGCGTGGGCGATGACGGCTTCGTCGCGATCTACGTCGGCCGCATCGCCGCCGAGAAGAACCTGCCGCTGGCGGTGCGCGCCTTCCGCGAACTGCAGAAGACCCGGCCCGAAGCGAAGTTCGCCTGGGTCGGCGACGGCCCCGCGCGCGAACAGCTGCAGCGCGACAACCCCGATTTCATCTTCTGCGGCGTGCAGCGCGGCGAGGAGGTGGCACGGCATTTCGCCAGCGGCGACCTGTTCGTGTTCGCCAGCCACAGCGAGACCTTCGGCAACGTGACCCTGGAAGCGCTGGCCAGCGGCGTGCCGACCGTCGCCTTCGACTACGGCGCGGCGCGCGAACTGCTGCGCCACGACGTGCACGGCGCGGCGATCGCCGACGGCGACGATGCCGGCTTCATCGAGGCGGTGGTGCGCATCGGCGGCGACGACCTGCTGCGCAACGCGATGCGCATGGCCTGCCGCAACGCGGTGGCGGCCCTGCGCCCTGAACAGGTGGCCGAGGACTTCGACCGCATCCTGCAATCGCTCGCCCGCAACGGAGGCCCGCATGTCGCGGCCGCTGCCACGTAATCGGCTTGTCGATACCGAGAACGGCTGGTGCCTGCGCGCCAACCGGCTGTGCGCGCGCAACGGCGCGCTGCGTTACTTCGCCGCGGTCAGCCGGTTGGGCGATGGCGTGTTCTGGTACGTCTTGATGGGCGCGTTGATCGTGTTCGACGGCATGGCCGGGCTGCGCGCGTCATTGCACCTCGCCGCCACCGGGGTGATCGCACTCACCTTGTACAAATTGCTGAAGCGATGGACGCGGCGCCCGCGCCCGTTCGCCAGCGACGTGCGCATCCACGCCTGGGTGGCACCGCTGGACGAGTTCAGTTTCCCGTCCGGCCACACCCTGCACGCCGTCGCCTTCGGCCTGGTGGCGATGGCGCACTACCCGGCGCTGGCCTTGCTGCTGGTGCCGTTCACCGCCAGCGTGGCGGTGTCGCGGGTGGTGCTGGGCCTGCACTATCCGTCCGATGTGTTGGCCGCGACCGGGATCGGCAGTGCGCTTGCGGCGTTGTCGCTGTGGCTGGTGCCGGGCGTGTCGCTGTTCGCCTGAAGGGACATCGCAAAAAAGAAGGGCCGGCAATACCGGCCCTTCGCATCACGAGAGCGCTTGCTCAGTCCGCCAACGGCTTGCGCGGCAGCTTCTGCGGGCGCATCGCCGCGTTGTACACGAACGAGGCCATGATCGCCGAGGCCTGCTTGAGGTCCTGCGCCGAGGCGTGGTCGTAGGTGTCGAGATCGGTGTGGTGGACGTTGCTGAAGTAGTCCAGCCCGTCCTGCACGAACTGGAAACCGGGCAGGCCGACGCGGTCGAAGCTGATGTGGTCGGTGCTGCCGGTGTTCTGCTGGGTGACGATGGTCGCGCCGACGTCGTTCCACGGCTTCAGCCAATCCTCGAAGATCGGCGCCACCGCCATGTTCTCCTGCGCGTAGATGCCGCGGATCTTGCCGCTGCCGTTGTCCAGGTTGAAGTACGCGGCCAGCTTGTCGTAACCGCCGGCGCGCACCAGCTTGCCCTTGTCCTGGCGCAGGAAGGCCGGGATCGCCTTCTGCTCGGGATCGGTCGGTTCCGGATAACGGGCGAAATGTTCGCCCACGTAGGCGGCCGAGCCGAGCAGGCCCTGCTCTTCGCCGGTCCACAACGCCACGCGGATGGTGCGGTCGGGCTTCGCGCCGACCGCCTTGAGGATGCGCATCGCCTCCATCACCACCGCCACGCCGGCGCCGTTGTCCGACGCGCCGGTGCCGGCATGCCAGGAGTCCATGTGCGCGCCCAGCATCACCACTTCGTCGCGGTGCGGACCCGTGCCCGGGATCTCTGCGATGGTGTTGTAGGCGGGCTGGTCGGCGGCGTCGGTGAAGCGCGCGGCGACATTGACCCGCAGGCGCACCGTGCCGTCCTTGCCGAGGGTGCGCGCCAGCATGTTGTACTGCTCGGCGCCCATCACCAGCGCCGGCACGCCGACCGATTCGCCGGCCTTGCGCGAACCGCCGCCCTGCACCGCCAGGATGCCGTTGTCGCGGCCGCTGATGCCGATCGTCGCCAACACGCCTTCGTCGACCAGGAACTGGTTGAGCAGCGGGCCGAATTCGCTGCGGTCCTTGAAGCGCTTGATCATGGCGGCGCGATCGCCGCCCTCGCGGTCCGCCGGCACCTCGACCCCGATCAGGTCATGGAGTTCCTGGTCGGTGTAGCGCTCCATGTCGGGCTTGTCGCCGAACTTGTAGGCGCGCGGGTCGGAGGACAGCACGATCTTGCCGCGCAGCTTGCCCTTGAATTTGTCGAGATCGGCCTTGGATTCCAGCTTGGCGAGGATCGCGTCGCCATCGACCGCGCCGTTGGTGCCCGGCGTCCACGCCTTCGGCAGCACGTGCAGCGGGAACGCGCGCGGCGACAGCATGGCGACGCTGGCGTCGCTGAACTCCCAGCCGCGGCCGAAGCTGCCCATGCTCTCGTCGCGCACGTTGGCCAGGCCCCAGCCGTCGAACTTGCCGCGCGCCCAGGCGTTCGCCCTGGTCATGCCCGGCGAACCGGTCAGGCGCGGACCGACGTCCTCGGTCAGCTCGCCCAGCGTCTTCATCACCTGCGAGCGGTTGAAGGCCTCGGCGCGGATGCGCCCGGTCATCTCGAGATCGATTTTCTCCTGCGCATTCGCCGCACAGGCCGCCAACAGCGCCGCCGCCAACAACACTCGCTTCATCGCATTCCCCGGGTCAGGCATCAACATCCGAGTCTAGGGGCGCAGCCGCCATCGCCGCCTAGCCCATCGGTCATGCCCGGGCGGCCGCGCCGCCCTGCGTGTGATCCACCGCACGTTCCAGCCGCGCGCGCAGCACGGTGGGGAAATACTGCGCCGTCCAGTCGCGGTCGTTGGCCACCTGCGCCTGCGCGCGGCTCGCATCCAGCGCCTCGAAATCCAGCTCGGCCACCGCCCAGGCCTCGTCGCCATGGGTCTGGGCGAGGATGCCGTCGTGCGGCAGACCCACGTCCATCGGCGCGATCAGCGCGGCCTCGCCGGTATTGACGTCCAGCGCCGGGCTCCACGGCGCCACGCCTGCGGTCACCGCCTGCGCCACGAACATGCGGTTCTCCAGCGCCCGTGCCAGGCAGCCGACGCGCACGCGGGTGGCGCCGGCCTCGGTATCGGTGCAGCTGGGCACCAGCAGCAGGCGTGCGCCGGCCTCGCATTGCGCGCGCACCGGCAGCGGGAACTCGCTGTCGTAGCAGACCGAAATCCCGGCACGAACGCCATCGACCTCGAACACCTTCAACGCGTCGCCGGATGCGATCACGCCGGTCTTCATCTCGAAGCCGGTCAGCCGCAGCTTGTCCTGCCACAGGCGGCCGCCATCCGGTGCGAACAGGTCGCTGCGGTTGCGATAGCGGCCATGGCCACCATCGAGGAGGAAACTGCCGGCATTGATGTGCAGGTCGAGTTCGCGCGCAAGGTCCGCGAACAACGCGAGCCAGACCCCGCGCAGGGGCTGGATCGCCGCCAGCGAGGCATGCAGGTCGCCGCGTGTCGCCGGTTCGAACATCGCCGCCAGTTCCAGCGAGAGGTATTCGGGCAACACCGCCAGTTGCGCGCCGCGCCGTTTCGCCTCGCGCAGGAAGGCGTCCTGTTTCGATGCGAATGCATCGAAATCGCCAGGTTCGCCGATCGGATATTTCGCCACTGCGACTTTCATGCGCTCCTCTCCAATGGCCGCAGCCAGAAGGTCAGCGGATGTTCGACTTCGCCGATGCCGACCTCGTTCCAGTGCAGCTTCATGGTCATGCCGGGCTGGCGCACGTAGCCGCGCTTGGCCCAGAACGCCTCGTTGCCGCGATGCCCGGCCGGCTTGCGCGGATCGCCGTCGTCGCGATCCACCGCGGCGAACGCGGTGTGGGCGAAGCCGCCCAGCGCACGCGCATGCGCCTCGCGCGCGTCGAAGAACGCATGGCCAAGGCCGCGCCCGCGGTACAGCGGCAACAGCACCGATTCGCCGCAATAGAACACCGTGGCCACCTCCATCCCGCGTTCGGCGAAAGGCGCCTGGAACTCGGCACTGTCCTCCGCCAGCGGGATGCCGGTGCTGGCGCCGACCACGGCTTCGCCGTCGCGGGCCAGGACCACCACGCTGCTCGGCGATTCGGCGTAGGCGGCGAGGTATTCGCGTTCGTAGCCGACATCGCCGTCGTAGAGATAAGGCCAGTCGCGGAACACCGCGATGCGCAGCGCGGCCACCTTGTCCAGGTGCGGCAGCAAGGCCGCACCGGACAGGGTTTCGAGGGTGATCGTGTCGTCCATCCGGCGATTCTAGGGCGACCCGGGCGGCACGCCGACCTTGGCCGACAACTGGTACCAGTCCACCTTGCGGGTCGCCACCATGATCGCGGCCAGGATCGCGAACAGCAGGCCGGCCCCCATCACCAGGGCGTTGTCCTCCGACAGCAGCAGCCCGTACAGGGCGGCGTACAGCGCGCCCAGCATGGCGGCGAAGCCCAGCCCGCGCGGCGTGCTGCGCAGCACCGACGACAGGTAGAAACCGATCAGGCCGATGCAGGCCAGCGCCGCCAGCAGGTAGGACAGGCCGAAGTCGATGCGCTCGCTCAGGCTGACCAGCAGCAGGAAGAAGATCGCGATCGCCAGCCCCACCAGCAGATACTGGATGGGGTGCACGCGCACCTGCTTGACCAGCTCGAACATGAAGAAGCCGACGAAGGTCAGCAGCACGAACAGCAGGCCGTACTTGGTGGCGCGGTCGGCCAGCGTGTAGGGATTGACCGGGTCGAACAGCGAGACGCTGACGGCATCGGGCGGCGTGCCCTTGTCCGCCAGCAGCGACGGCTGCTGCAGGTAGTGCCGTTGCGCGTTGGTCGCCACCGCGGCGATCTGCCAGTTCGCACGGAAACCCTTGCCGCCGATGTCCTGCTGCGGCGACTTGCCGTCGAATTTCGGATGCGGCCAGGACGAGCTCACCCGCAAGTCGTTGCTGGCGGCATGCGGCATCATCGCGAAGGTCTCGGTCCCCTGCAGCCGCAGCCCGACGCGGGCGTCCAGGCGCAGCCGGCTGCCTGCCTGCGGCACCGGCAGGCGCGCATGGATGCCGGGACCATCGGCATGGCCGATGCCCTGGGCCACCTTCACCGCCGCGCCATCGACCGTGAACCGGGTGGTGCCGCGCAGGCCGATCACGTCGGCGATGCCGACGCTCAGCCAGGGCTGGCCGATCCTGCGCTGGGCGATGCCGTCGTCCGCCGGGATCTGCGCATCGAAACGCGCATCGACCTGCCCGCTCCATTCGAAGACGTTCACGACGAACAGCCCGCTCTTGCGCGAATCCGGCTTCAGCACGCCGTCGATCGCCAGCGTCTCGGGGAAGAAGGTCCATTGCGAATGCTTCCTGCGCAGCACCTTGCGCGCGACGCCGTCGTCACCGGTGACGTTTTCCTCCACGGTTTCCTCGAACGGCACCACCAGCACCGGCCCGCCGAGAACCTGCCGGCCGCCGATGCCGGCGCTGACCTTTCGCACCGCCTCGGCGCGGTATTGCTGCCGTTCGCCGATCACCCCGCGGATCATCGACAGCGGAATCAGGATGGCCAGCGTCAACACCGCCACCATCGCAACCTTGAAACCCAAGCGCATGACGCCTCTCCCGTCCTGTGGTGGGACGATGCTGGCGGGCCTGGGTGAAACGCCGCGGGCGCGGCGATGAAGCGTGGGTGAAGTCGCCGGTCCGTGCGCGCGCTCAGCCCGGCAGCGACAGCAGCGCGACCGTTCCGCCGCCTTCGCGTTCGCGAAGCTCGGCGCGCCCACCATGCAATTCGGCCACCTGCGCCACGAACGGCAGGCCCAACCCACTGCTGCGGCTGCCGCCGCCCGGGCGCGGCAGCGAGTAGAAGCGCTCGAACACGCGTTCGCGCGCGTAGTCCGGCACGCCGGGGCCGCGATCGGCCACCTCGAAACGCAGCGCGTCGCCGTCGCGCGATGCGCGCACCTCCACCGTCGATCCGCGCGGCGCGAAATCCAGCGCGTTGTCGAGCAGGTTCACCAACGCCTGCCGAATCAGGAAGGCATCGCCGGCGAGCGCCAGGCCATCCGCAGCATCGACCCGCATGTCGATCCCCACGCCCTCCGCATGCGCGCGCACCGCATCGACGGCCTCGTGCAGCAACACCGCCGCGTCCAGCGCCTGCGGCTGTTCGATCCGCTGCCGATGCTCGACCGCCGCCAGCGCGAGCAGCTTGTCCACCATCTGCGCCATCCGCTCGCCCTGCGCGGCGATGCTGGCGACGAAGCGCCGGCGATCGGCCTCCGGCAGCGGCTGCTCCAGCAATTCCGTGGCGCCGCGGATCGCCGCCAGCGGGCTCTTCAGTTCGTGGGTCAGCGCATGCACGTACTGTTCGACGTACTGCTTGCCTTCCAGTTTCTCGCGCATGTCGTGCAACGCGCGGCCGAGGTCGCCGAATTCGCCGGCGGCGGCGGGTGCCGGTGCGCGTTCGCCGGCCGCCACCGCATCCGCATAACGCCGCAGCGCGCCGAGCTGGCGCGACAGCCACCACGCCGCCAGCACGCCGACCAGCAGCGCCGTGCCCATCAGCACGAAGCCCCAGCGCGCGACGATCTTCTGGCTGCGGGCGATGAACGGCGCCATCGCCCGGTTCGGCTTGGCCACGCTCAGCACGCCGATGATGCGGCCCAGCGCATCGCGGATCGGCGCGGCCACGTGCATCACCGTGCTGTCGGGATCATTCGCATCACTGCGGGTGGAACGCGCGCCGTACTGCCCGCGCAGGGTGCGATACACGTCGTTCCAGCGCGAGTTGTCGCGGCCCAGGTCCTTGCCCTCGGAATCGAACACCACGATCCCGCGCACGTCGGTCACCGTGATGCGGAAACCGCTGCGGTCCTTGGAAAAGCCCCAGATGTCGGCGCCGACCTTGCGCGCATACACCGCATGCATCCGCTTCGCGAACGGACCATCGGCGATGCGCCCGGCCAGCATGTCGTCGGTCGCCAGCTCCGCCAGTGTGTTGGCGGTGTCGATCAGGGTGCCTTCCATCGCCTGGCGCACGCCAGGCTTGACCTGTTCGACGAACACCTTGCCGACCAGCAGCGCCGCCAGCGCGACAATCAGGAAGTAACCCAGCAGCACGCGCAGGCCGATCTTCATGCGTCAGCCATCGATATGGACCGAATAGCCAAGCCCGCGCACCGTGCGGATCGGGTCGGCCTCGGGCGCGATGACGCGCAACTTCGCGCGGACCGTCTTCACGTGGGTATCGACGGTGCGTTCGCCGGATTCCAGTGCGTCGCCCCACACCCGGTCCATCAGCCGCGCGCGGTCCAGCACCGCGCCGGGCCGCGCCAGCAGGGCTTCCAGCAGGCCGAATTCGTAGCGGGTCAGGTCCAGCAGCACGCCGTCGAAGCGGACCCGGTGCCCGGCCGCGTCCAGCTCGAAACGCCCCAGCCGGCGCCAGCCACCATCGTCCGCGGCCACCTGCCGGCGCAGCCGCGCACGCACCCGCGCCACCAGCTCGCGCGGCGAGAACGGCTTGGCCATGTAGTCGTCGCCGCCCAGTTCCAGCCCCAGCACGCGGTCGAGTTCGGCATCGCGCGCGGTCAGGAACAGCACCGGCACCTCGCTTTCCTTGCGCAGCGCGCGGCAGACATCGAAGCCGCTGGCGTCCGGCAAACCGACGTCGAGGATCACCAGGTCGATCCCGCCGCGCCGCAGCCGCGGCAGCACCTGGCCGCCCAGCAGCAGGTGTTCGGCGGCATAGCCTTCGGCACGCAGCGCGTAGAGCACGGTCTCGGCGATGGCGTGCTCGTCTTCGGCCAGCAGGATAGTCGTTGTCGTCGGCATGCGCGGCATCCTAGCCGAGGACGCCATGGCGTTTGCGTGGCGGGTGTGAAGTGGCGGTCGATGCGACAATCGCGGCATGAACTACCGCCACGCCTTCCATGCCGGCAACCACGCCGACGTGCTCAAGCATGTCGTGCTGCTCGCCCTGTGCGACGCCCTGACCGCCAAGCCCGCCGCCTGCTTCGCCCTGGATACCCACGGCAGCCGCGGCCTGTACAAGCTGGACGGCGAGGCCGCGCAGAAGACCGGCGAGGCGCAGGACGGCATCGCCCGCCTGCTGGCCGAGGCGCCGCGCAATCCCGCGATCCAGCGCTACCTGGCCGCGATCAAGGCCTGCCGCCAGCAGCACGGCGCGCATGCCTATCCCGGCTCGCCGTGGCTGCTCGCCCATGCGCTGCGCGAGCAGGACCGGATCGCCGCCTGCGAGCTGCACCCCGAGGAAGCCAATGTGCTGCGCGACAACTTCGCCGGCGATCCACGCATCGCGGTGCATGCGCGCGACGGCTATGCCGCGGTCAAGGCCCTGCTGCCGCCGAAGCACGGGACGGTGAAATTCGCCCGCGGCCTGGTCCTCATCGACCCGCCCTACGAGGCGCAACTGGACGAATTCGACGCCGCCCTCGCCGCCATCCGCGAAGCGCTGGCGCGCTGGCCGCAGGGGATGCTCGCGCTGTGGTACCCGATCAAGCTGCGCCGCGCCCTGCAGCCGTTCTACCGCAAGGCCGCCGCGCTCGATGCCAAATCCGCGCTGGTACTGGAACTGCTGGTGCGGCCGGACGATTCGCCGCTGCGCATGAACGGCAGCGGGATGTTGCTGCTCAACGCGCCCTGGCAGTTCGATGCGGCGATGGCGCCGGCGCTGGACGCCATGCGCGCCGCATTGGGCGAAGCCGGGGCGGCATCGCGGAGCGAGTGGCTGCGCAGCCCGGCCTGATGCTCAGGCCTCGCCGTCGTCCTTCTCTTCCGGCTCGAAGAAGCTCCACTGCACTTCCGGGAACGCGGCCTTGAAGTCGCGCTCGATCGCGTCGATCCGGCGCGCGATGCCCGCGTCGTCGCGCATCCGCGCCTGCACCGAGACCATCGCCCGGGTGCCCAGCTGCAGCGTGATCAGGCTGTAGAGCGCGGCGATTTCCGGGCGCGCCTCGAGGAAACGGCGCATTTCCTCCTGCCGGCGCGGATCGATGCTCTGCCCCACCAGCATCGCCTTGACCTCGATCGCCACGAACACCGCCACCACCACCAGCAGCACGCCGATCGCCAGGGTGCCGACCGCATCCCACAGCGGGTTGCCGGTGGCGATGCTGAGCGCGATGAAGGCCAGCGCGACGGTCAGTCCCAGCAAGGCGGCGATGTTCTCGCCGACCACCACGATCAACTCCGCGCTGCGGCTTTCGCGGAACCAGCGCCACAGGCTGCGGCCCTGCCGCTCCGCCGCGGCTTCCTGCAGGCAGGCATGGGTGGAGTACGCCTCCATCGCGATCGAGAACAGCAGCACGCCCACCGCCCATTGCCAGTTTTCCAGCGGTTCCGGGTGGGCCAGCTTGTGCAGGCCCTCGTACAGCGAATACATGCCGCCGATGGTGAACAGCATCACCGCGACCAGGAACGACCAGAAATAGACTTCCTTGCCGCGCCCCAGCGGATGCTCCGGCGACGGCGGGCGCTTCGCCTGCTTCATCCCGACCAGCAGCAGCACCTGGTTGCCGCAGTCGGCCAGCGAATGCACGGTTTCGGCCAGCATCGCGCCGGAGCGGGTGAACCAGGCCGCCAGCCCCTTGGCCACGGCGATCGCCAGGTTGGCGCCCAGCGCCACCAGCACCGCCTTGGTGGAATCGCCATGTCCGGACATCGTGCGCGCTCGTCCTGCCGAAGTGGGGTCAGAGTGGAGTTTCGCATGCGAAACTCCACTCTGACCCCACTTCCCCCCGATCATGCCCTCTTCCAGCTTCTTCGCCCTGTTCGACGACATCGCCACCCTGCTCGACGACGTCTCGGTGATGACCAAGGTCGCCACCAAGAAGACCGCCGGCGTGCTCGGCGACGACCTCGCCCTCAATGCGCAACAGGTCAGCGGCATCAAGGCCGACCGCGAACTGCCGGTGGTGTGGGCGGTGGCCAGGGGCTCGATGGTCAACAAGGCGATCCTGGTGCCGGCGGCGCTCGGCATCGCCGCCCTAGAAGCCTGGCTGCGCGGCAAGGGTTACGACGTGCCGCTGATCACCCCGCTGCTGATGCTCGGCGGCGCCTTCCTCTGCTACGAGGGCGTGGAGAAGCTGGCGCACAAGTTCCTGCACAGCCGGATCGACGATGCCCACCACCACGCCGAACTGGTGCATGCGGTCAGCGACGCGTCGGTGGACATGCTCGCGTTCGAGAAGGACAAGATCCAGGGCGCGGTGCGCACCGACTTCATCCTGTCCGCGGAGATCATCGTGATCTCGCTGGGAACGGTGGCCAGCCAGCCTTTCCTCAACCAGCTCGGCGTGCTGGTCGCGATCGCCCTGATCATGACCGTGGGCGTGTACGGCCTGGTCGGCGCCATCGTCAAGCTGGACGACCTCGGCCTGCGCCTGGCCCGCGAGGGCGCCGGCAAGCTGCGCACCGCGCTGGGCAACGCCATCCTCGCCTTCGCCCCCCGCCTGATGAAGTTCCTCTCGGTCGCTGGCACCGCGGCGATGTTCCTGGTCGGCGGCGGGATCCTGGTGCACGGCGTGCCCAGCCTGCACCACCTGGCCGAAGCCGCCCGCGGCCTTCCGCCGGGCTGGCTGTGGGAAAACCTGTTCAATGCCGCGGTCGGCATCGCCGCCGGTGCGCTCGTCGTCGCTGCAGTGATGCTGGTGCGCCGCCTGCGCGGCAAGCCGGCGCACTGAGCCGCCATACCATCCCCACCGGTATGGAGCGGCGGCCGCCAGGGCCAGCCATGTTCCATTCATATTTTTAACCTCGATGCAGCGATGATCCCCGGATGACCGCCCGCAACCGCATGCCCCCGTGGCACGAGAACGTCCGCCTCAACAACGGACGCGAGGTCCTGATCCGCCCGATCCGCCCCGAAGACGCGGTGACCCTGCGCGCCGGCTTCCCCCTGCTGCAGCCGGACGAGGTGCGCCAGCGCTTCCTGCATCCGATGAAGGAACTCAGCGTCGAGCAGGCCGAACGCCTGACCCGGCCCAATACCCGCCGCGAGTTCGCCCTGGTCGCCGCCGAACCGCTGCCGCCGGGCGAAGCCCTGGTCGGCGCGGTGGCGCGGATCGTGGTGGACGACGACGGCCAGGCCGGCGAATTCGCCATCCTGGTCAGCCACTACATCAACGGCATGGGCCTGGGCCGCCACCTGATGCGCCGGCTGGTGCGCTGGGCCAAGGGCCGCAAGCTGGAACGCGTGTACGGCGACGTGCTGGAGTCCAACCTGCCGATGCAGGCGCTGGCCGCTTCGCTGGATTTCCGCCGCGAGGCCGGAGAATCGCCCGGCCTGGTGCGGATGGTGCTGGACCTGCCGAAGCCGAAACCGCGCACCCCGCCGATCCCGCCCGCATTGATCGCCGGCTGAGCGCACCCGCCGCGCTAAAATCGCGGTTTCGCTCCATCCAATCCGACCACCCAAGCGCTGGCGCACCGCGTCCGGCGCGGATGCCTATTGCATGTCGCCCAGCAGCAACCCGTTGTCGATGCCGGCTCTCCCGTTGAACGTCCCGCTGCCGCGCAGCGGCCAATCGCGCGCGTACTGGCGTGCGCCGGCTTCGACCAGCGCGCTGGCCGCCGCCATCGCCAGCGCCGCCGCGCAACACGCCGCCCCGCTGCTGGTCGTCGCCCGCGACAACCATGCCGCGCACCAGCTGGAAGCCGACCTGCACACCCTGCTCGGCGCGGATGCCGCGCTGCCGGTGCTGACCTTCCCCGACTGGGAAACCCTGCCCTACGACCGCTTCAGCCCGCACCCGGACATCGTCAGCCAGCGCCTGGCCACGCTGGCGCGGCTGCCGGACCTCAAGCGCGGCATCGTCGTCGTCCCGGTGGCGACCCTGATGCAACGGGTCGCCCCGCGCGGCCACGTGATCGGCAACCGCTTCGATTTCCGGCTCGGCCAGCGGCTCGACCTCGACAACGAGAAACGCCGGCTCGAATCCGCCGGCTACCGCCACGCGCAACAGGTGTTCGATCCCGGCGACTTCGCCGTGCGCGGCGGCCTGCTCGACGTGTATCCGATGGGCGCCGACGCGCCGTTCCGGATCGAACTGCTGGACGACGAGATCGAATCGATCCGCGCCTTCGATCCGGAATCGCAGCGTTCGCTTGAGAAGATCGACCGCATCGAACTGCTGCCCGGCCGCGAGGTGCCGCTCGACGATGCACCGGTCAAGCGCGCACTGGATGCGCTGACCGAGCGCTTCGACATCGACACCCGCCGCAGCGCCCTGGTGCAGGACCTGAAGGCCGGCCTCGCGCCCGCCGGCATCGAGTACTACCTGCCGCTGTTCCATGCCGGCACCGCGACCCTGTTCGACTACCTCGCCCCCGACACCCTGCCGGTGCTGGGCGATGGCGTGTCCGAAGCCGCCGACCACGCCTGGGCGCAGATCGGCCAGCGTTACGACCAGCTGCGCCACGACATCGAACGCCCGCTGCTGGCGCCTGCCGAACTGTGGTTGTCGCCGGACGCGCTGCGCGAAACCCTCAACCGCGGCGAACGCATCGAGGTCTGCGACGCGCAGCATGCACGCCATGCCGAAGCCCACGCCCTGCCGCTGCAACCGGCGCCGAACCTGCCGTTGGCGGCAAAGGACCACGCACCGGCGCAGGCGTTGCGCGACTTCCTGGCGCACTACCCGGGCCGCGTGCTGGTCGCCACCGATTCCCCCGGCCGTCGCGAAGCGATGCTGGAAGTCTTGCAGGCTGCCGAACTGAAACCGGCGGTGCTCGCCGACTGGCCGGCCTTCGCATCGAACGATGCACGCTTTGCCATCGCGGTGGCGCCGTTCGACGACGGCTTCGCGCTGGATGCGCCGCCGCTCGCCGTCCTCACCGAACGCCAGCTGTTCCCGGAGCGCGCCTCGCAACCGCGTCGCCGCAAGCGCGCCGGCCGCGAACCCGAAGCGATCATCCGCGACCTCGGCGAACTCTCGCTGGGCGCGCCCATCGTCCACGAAGACCACGGCGTCGGCCGCTACCGCGGCCTGCTGTCGATGGACATCGGCGGCATGCCCGGCGAATTCCTCGACATCGAATACGCCAAGGGCGATCGCCTGTACGTGCCGGTGGCGCAGCTCGACCGCATCAGTCGCTATTCCGGCGCCAATCCCGATACCGCGCCGCTGCACAACCTCGGCGGCGAGCAATGGGCGAAGGCGAAGAAGAAGGCCGCCGAGAAAGTCCGCGACGTCGCCGCCGAACTGCTGGAAATCCAGGCGAAACGGCAAGCGCGCAAGGGCTTGGCGATCGACGTCGACCGCGCGATGTACGAGCCGTTCGCCGCCAGCTTCCCGTTCGAGGAAACCCCGGACCAGCACGCCGCCATCGAAGCCGTCATCCGCGATCTCGCCTCCTCGCAACCGATGGACCGCGTGGTCTGCGGCGACGTCGGCTTCGGCAAGACCGAGGTCGCGGTGCGCGCGGCATTCGTCGCCGCAGCCGCCGGCAAGCAGGTCGCGGTGCTGGTCCCGACCACCCTGCTGGCCGAGCAGCATTACCGCAATTTCCGCGACCGCTTCGCCGACTGGCCGCTCAAGGTCGAGGTGCTGTCGCGCTTCAAGAGCAAGAAGGAAATCGAAGCCGAACTGCAGAAACTCGCCGAGGGCAAGCTCGACGTGATCGTCGGCACCCACCGCCTGCTGCAGCCGGACGTGAAGTTCGCCGACCTCGGCCTCGTCATCGTCGACGAGGAACAGCGTTTCGGCGTGCGCCAGAAGGAAGCGCTGAAGAAGCTGCGCGCCAACGTGCACCTGCTCACCCTGACCGCGACGCCGATTCCGCGCACGCTGAACATGGCGATGAGCGGCCTGCGCGACCTCTCCATCATCGCCACCCCACCGGCGAACCGCCTCGCCGTGCAGACCTTTGTCCACGCCTGGGACGAAGCCCTGCTGCGCGAAGCCTTCCAGCGCGAACTCGCGCGCGGCGGCCAGGTGTACTTCCTGCACAACGACGTCGAAAGCATCGGCCGCATGCACGACGAACTGCAGGCGCTGGTGCCCGACGCACGCATCGGCATCGC
Source organism: Thermomonas aquatica (assembly GCF_006337105.1). Lineage (NCBI taxonomy): Bacteria > Pseudomonadati > Pseudomonadota > Gammaproteobacteria > Lysobacterales > Lysobacteraceae > Thermomonas > Thermomonas aquatica. Next base: position 756,311 of record NZ_CP040871.1, read on the forward strand.
CCACGGGCAGATGCCGGAACGCGAACTCGAGCGGGTGATGCTCGACTTCCACAAGCAGCGTACCAACGTGCTGCTGTGCTCGACCATCATCGAATCCGGCATCGACATCCCCAACGCCAACACCATCCTGATCAACCGCGCCGACAAGTTCGGCCTAGCGCAGTTGCACCAGCTGCGCGGCCGCGTCGGCCGTTCCCACCATCGCGCCTACGCCTACCTGCTGGTGCCCGACGGCCGCAGCATCACGCCCGACGCGCGCAAGCGCCTGGACGCGATCAGCTCGATGGACGAACTCGGCGCCGGCTTCACCTTGGCCACGCACGACCTGGAGATCCGCGGCGCCGGCGAACTGCTCGGCGAGGATCAATCCGGGCAGATGGCCGAAGTCGGCTTCAGCCTCTACACCGAGCTGCTGGAACGCGCGGTCGCCTCGATCAAGCAAGGCAAGCTGCCCGATGTCGATGATGCGGATCGCCATGGCGCCGACGTGGACCTGCATGTGCCGGCGCTGATCCCCGACGACTACCTGCCCGATCCGCACGCGCGGCTCACCCTGTACAAGCGCATCAGCGCCGCCCGCAACGCCGATGCCCTGCGCGAACTGCAGGTGGAGATGATCGACCGCTTCGGCCTGCTGCCGGATGCGGCCAAACACCTGTTCGCCACCGCCGAGCTCAAGCTGGACGCAACCCGCCTCGGCATCCGCAAGCTCGACCTCGGCGACAAGGGCGGGCGCATCCAGTTCGTGGAGAAACCCAACGTCGACCCGATGGCGGTGATCCGCCTGATCCAGGGCCAGCCGAAGCACTACAGGATGGATGGCCCGGACAAGCTGCGCATCAGCCTCGACATGGCCGACGCCGCCACTCGCTTCAACGCCGCACGCGGCTTGCTGGCGGCCCTGCAACCGGGAGGGTAAAAGCGGGGTCAGAGTCGACTTTTCCGCTGAATTTCCTGACCAGCCCCACCATTGAATAAAAGTCGACTCTGACCCCACTTTTCCTCGCTATCCTTCGCCCCATGCGCATCGCCCTCCTGTTCGCCTGTACGCTGCTTGCCGGTTGCGCCATGCCCGTGCGCGATGCCGGCCAGGCCGCGACCTTCTTCATCGTCCGCCACGCCGAAAAGGTCGACGCCAGCCGCGATCCCGACCTGAGCGAATCCGGCCGCATGCGCGCGCAAGCCTTGGCCACCCGCCTCGCCGATCGCGATCTCGCCGCGATCTACGCCACCGAATTCAAGCGCACCGGCCAGACCGCGGCGCCGACAGCGACCGAACACGGCATCGCGATCACGCCCTATCCCGCCGCACGACCCGCCGCCGAGTTCGCCACGCAACTCAAAGCCGCGCATCCGCACGGCAACGCGTTGATCGCGGGCCACAGCAATACCGTGCCCGCCATCGTCGCCGCCCTCTGCGCCTGCGACGTCGCGCCGATGCCCGACCACGAATACGACCGCCTCAGCATCGTCACCATCGATGCCGACGGCCACGCACGGCTGACCGTCGAACGCTACGGCGCCGCCTCGCCCGCGCCATGAGCCACGCGCTTCCGCAATGGCAGGGCGATACCGCCGCCCTGCGCGCCCTGCAAAGCGAACGCGCCACGCAAGTGATATTGCGCGACGCGTTCGCCAAACCGCTGCGCACCATCGCCGGTTTCGACGTCGGCTTCGAGGACGATGGCGCCACCACCCGCGCCGCCGCGATCCTGCTGGATGCCGACACGCTCGCCATCATCGACCAGCAAGTCGCGCGCCTGCCCACGCGCATGCCCTACATCCCCGGCCTGCTCAGCTTCCGCGAACTGCCGGCGCTGCTCGATGCGCTGGCGATGCTGAAACACGCGCCCGACCTCGCCTTCATCGACGGCCACGGCATCGCCCATCCGCGCCGGCTCGGCATCGCCGCGCATTTCGGCGTGGAAACCGGCATCCCCAGCATCGGCGTCGGCAAGACGATCCTGGTCGGCGAAGCGCGCATGGCCCTGCACGAGATGCGCGGCGCGTTCACCCCGCTGCGCGACGGCCGCGAACAGATCGGCTGGCTGCTGCGCAGCAAGCCCGGCTGCCTGCCGCTGATCGTTTCCCCGGGCCACAGGGTGGCGATGCCGTCCGCGCCGGAACTGGTGATGCGCTACGTGACCAAATACCGCCTGCCCGAGCCCACCCGCCTGGCCGACCGGCTCGCCTCGCGCCGCGACCGCGGCGATGGAACCACCGATGAACGCGACGATTGAACCTCGCACCGCGTTCATGCCGATGCCCCTAGGCTTCGGCTTCCTTCCATCGCGAGCCACGCCATGATCCGCATCGCCCGCCTCCTCGCCCTCGCCCTGCTCAGCGGCTGCGCAGCACTGCCCAATGGCGCGGCGCCCGCCGCCGACGGCAGCACCGTGGCCCTCGGCCTCGGCCAGAGCACCCTGCTCGCCGACGACAGCCTGCTCACCTACACCCGCCTGGTGAACGACTCGCGCTGCGCCCCCGACGTGCAATGCGTCTGGGAAGGCGATGCCGAGATCGCCCTGCAATGGCGCGCCGCCGGCGGCGGCAGCCAGGAGCTGCGCCTGCATACCAGCGGCAAGGCCGGCGCGGCCTCCGCCCGCGCCGGCCACCGCACCATCACCCTGACCGCGCTCGAACGCGGCATCGCCCCCAGGGCCAGCCTGCGCATCGACCGCGTCGACTGACGCCACGGCTCAGAAGCAGTCCAGCGGACTGGTCGCCGCCCGCGCCGCATCGCGGACGTGGGTGTAGACCATGGTGGTATCGAGATGCCGATGCCCCAGCAATTGCTGGATCGTGCGGATGTCCGTGCCCTGCGCCAGCAGATGGGTCGCAAACGAATGCCGCAAGGTATGCAGCGAGGCATGCCGATGGATACCGCAGGCCTGCAGCGCGGCCTTGAACGGCGCCTGCACCGTCGACGGCGACACATGCCAGCGCAACCACTGCCCGGTCTCCGGGTTGTGGCGCACCACGCTCGATGCGAACAGGAACTGCCAGCCGAACGCCCGCGACGCGCCGGGATACTTGCGCGCCAGCCGGCCGGGCAACGGCGCATGCCCGCGCCCCTGCAGCAGATCCTGGCGATGCAAGGCCAACCGCCGCAGCGCCAGCTTCTGCAACGGCGCCGCCAACCGCTTCGGCAATACCGTGATCCGATCCTTCGCGCCCTTCCCGGAACGCACGGCGATCGCGCCGCCGCGGAAATCGATATCCTGGATGCGCAAGGCGATTCCCTCGCCGACCCGCATCCCGGTGCCGTACAGCAAGGCCGCGACCAGCCGCGGCATGCCGCGCATCGCGTTCAATGCTGCGCGCACCTCCGCTGCCGACAACACCTCCGGCAGCCGCTCCGGCCGTCGCACCTGCCGGCGCCGCGCCTCCAGCGCCGCCGCCTCCACTTGCATCACGTGCCGGAACAGGAACAACAGCGCGTTCAAGGCCAGCAGGTGCGAACTCGCGGCGGCTTCGCCCCTCTGCACCAGGTGGTCGAGGAAGCGGATCGCTCCCGCGTCCGTCGACAAGCCGGATCGACCCGCCCCATGGAAGCGCAGGTAGCGCATCGCCCAGTGCGCATAGGCGGCCTCCGTGCGGCGGCTCAGGTGCCGCGCGCGGCATGCTTCCCGCAATCCCGCCAGCAGATCCTGCCCGTCGCCCCGCCCCGCTTCGTCCCTACCCGTTCATCGTCGCAGCCCTCTCGTGGTGGAAAACCACGAGCCTAGTCCCGCGCACGCAACCGCACTAGCGATCCAGCGGACTCAACACCGCATGCGGCCCGCGATTCAGCACATGCGTGTAGATCTGGGTCGTCGCCACGTCCTTGTGCCCGAGCAATTCCTGGATCGTGCGAATGTCGTAGCCCGCCTCCAGCAAATGCGTCGCGAACGAATGCCGCAAGGTATGCGCGGTGACGTGCTTGACGATGCCGGCCCGATCCCGCGCCCGCTTCAATGCCCTCGACACGAACTCCGCATCGACATGGTGCCGGCGTTCGCGGTCGTCGCGCGGGTCCTGCGAACGCCGCAACGCCGGGAACACGTATTGCCAACCGAAGTCGCTCGGACCGTTCGGGTACTTCCGCGCCAGCGCGTTCGGCAACCACACTTCGCCGAAGCCCGCCCGCAAATCCGCCCCATGCAGCACCCGCGCCCGCTCCACCTCCGCCTGCAATGGCTCCACCAGGCTGCGCGGCAGGATCGTGCGCCGGTCCTTGCCGCCCTTGCCGTCGCGGATGGTGATCTCCCCGCGCGCGAAATCGACATCCTTGACCCGCAGGCGCAGGCATTCCATCAAGCGCATCCCGGTGCCGTACAACACCGCCGCCAGCAGCCACGACCGGCCTTCCAGCTGCGCCAGCAGGATCCGGATCTCCTCCTGCGCCAACACCACTGGCAGCTTGCGGGCACGCTTGGCCCGCGTGACCTCCTCCATCCAGTCCAGCCGCACCCGCAACACGTCCCGATAGAGGAACAGCAATGCCGACAACGCCTGGTTCTGCGTCGAAGGCGAGACCTTGCCCTCCACCGCCAACCGGGTCAGGAACGCCTCGACCTCGCGATGCCCCATCTCCGCCGGATGCCGCAAGCGATTCTGCAAGATGAACCGCTTGATCCACCCCAGATACACGGTTTCGGTACGAAGACTGTAGTGCCGAGTCCGCAACCTGAGCCGAACATCGGCCACAAGCGCCGAAATCCGCGCCAACTGCGCCTCCCCGACCGGCGGATCGAACCCCGCCACTACCGCCGGATATCCCGCACTTTCCACCATATAAAACATAGAACCGCATCCACGCCGGATTTGCAGACAAGCATGCCGCCGCCCGTCGCCTCCATCGTTCGGCAAGCCACTGATCCTGGGGTAGGATTTCAGCCAGCGTCGATCACCCCATCATGAATCGAATGGGCCTATCCCGACCATTCATTTACTACTAGGCGTTAGGCATTGATGACAGTGTTCAGTGCGATCGGCATTTCTTTCGTGGTACTGCTGGCTGCGCTCGGGTGTTGCCCTTCGCTTTTCTCGCTTCCTTTTCTGCTGTACGTCAGGAAGCAGCGCCAGCCGCATCACACCGATTATTTCCGCAGCGCCATTGTTCTTCACCTCATTGCACTTAGTTTTCTTGCGTCATTGGTGGCTCTGTTTGTTGTTGCGCCAGAACCGGGTGGCATAGGCTCTATGGGATTGCCGCTCTACGTGGCCTGCGCCGCTGCATGTTGGTGGTTGCACGGCCTCGCCAAGTCTCGGGAAGGGCTTGCCTTTCAAAAGCGACGGCTCAATGCCTAACAATTCGTTCAAGCCGAGTCCGCTTCGCGGCCTCGGACCATGGCAGCTATGATTAGGCCATTGCCTCGGCCGCTCCGCTGCCCGGCTTAACTCAGGCGTTAGGCGGCGCCAGACAAAGATCTTGTAATCGTGAGTAGTGGCATCACACGGCATCGCAACCTGCGGTTCTCGTCGGCCACAGACTCCGTGCAGCCTGAGAGCGGCTGCACTCCGTCTGCGGTCGCAAGTCCTGGTGAACAGCATTGCAGGCGCACAGAACCAGTTCTGTGCAGCTGGCCGGGGTTCGATCGCCGTCTTGTGAAAAATTCATAGTGCCCAGCAACAGCATCGCTGGTCAGCCGCCTAACAATTCGTTGGAGCCGACACCGCTTCGCGGCGTCGTCAAAGTCCCGATAAGATTGTGACTCTGCCGCCGCCGCAAAGCGGCGCGTCTCAACTCAGGCGTTAGGCAGCACCAGACCAAAGTTCTCAGAACTTGCTGGGTGGAACCAATCTCTTCCCCGCCTTGCCGCACCTGATCCTCGCCACATACTCCGTGCAGCCTGAGAGCGGCTGCACTCCGTCTGTGGTTGTGGCGTCTCGCGAACAGCATTCGGGCACACAGAACTCAGTTCTGTGTAGCCAGCACGGTTCGCTTGCAGACTTGTGAAATTTTTACGGCCGCAGCAAGAGCATCGCTGGCTGCTGCCTAACAATTCGTTCAAGCCGAGTCCGCTTCGCGGCCTCGGCAAATGGCCGCTATGATTCAGCCACTTGCCGTGGCCGCTACGCTGCCCGGCTTAACTCAGGCGTTAGGCCCATGTACAAATTTCCTAGCGACCTTGATTTATCGCCTTTAATCGGTGCCTTCACCACGCAAGTTCTAGTCGGTCAGTACGACCTCCAGTTCTATTTCGGTGACTCATGGCTTGCAACACAGAGCACCGTCGAACTGACCAAAGATCAATCTGTCGTAGGCCGCTGGGAGCCAGGTCGCTGGCCTGACCCCGCATTTCATGACGTCATGAATGTAGCCGTCACTCAAGCAATCGTGAAGGACGATCGCAATCTCGTAATCACGTTGGACAACGGACTCTCCATCAACTTCACGGACAACTCCGATCAGTTTGAGTCCATGCAGATCCGCATCGCAGGTGGGGACATGATCATTGTGTAACCATGGGCCTAACAATTCGTTCAAGCCGAGCCCGCTTCGCGGTCTCGGACCGACCGGATCCGCATCGGGCGGGCCGGCTTAACTCAGGCGTTAGGCGGCGCCAGGCCAAGATCTTTTCAACGTAAAGACGGCCTTCTCATGCTGCAGCGCACATCGCAGTTCTCGTCGGCCACATACTCCGTGCAGCCTGAGAGCGGCTGCACTCCGTCTGCGGTTGTGGCTTCTCGGGAACAGCATTGCAGGCGCACAGAACCAGTTCTGTGCAGCTGGCCGAGATTCGATCGCAGTCTTGTGAAAAATTCACAGTGCCCAGCAAAAGCATCGCTGGTCAGCCGCCTAACAATTCGCTCAAGCCGACTCCGCTTCGTTCCGGCCACGCCGTGGCAGAAAAAGCTTGCCACGGCGTGGCCTCCACTACACTACGCGTCTTAGCTCAGGCGTTAGGTTGCAGACAAACAGATGCGCATTCCCACCTTGATTCTGACGCTTCTCGTTGCAGCTTCTGCCGCCGCTGCAGAACGTGACTTTTCTGGTCAATGGACTATTGATATCCGATCTCCAGAGGCAGTCAAACAAAACAAAGATTGCGGCTTTGCTTCATTTGACTTGAAGCAGGTCGGAGACAGAATTACCGGCACGCATACATTTGCGACAAGTGGTTGCGGCCGTATCAACGACAGCGGGCCAGTCACAGGAATCCTCGTCAGCCCAAAGAAAGCCGTACTTATCGTAACTAGCGCAAGAAACGGCGACATCGCTTATGGCATTGCAATTCTTTTGCCTGACCATGATCTCGACTGGAAAACGATTGAATATGTGCGTGAATCAGGCGGAGACTCGCCATTGATTCTTGGGAAAGGGCGCTTGCATCCCGGCAAATAAGGCAGCAACCTAACAATTCGTTCAAGCCGAGCCCGCTTCGCGGTCTCGGGCCAGCCGAGTCGCCTTCGGGCGGGCCGGCTTAACTCAGGCGTTAGGCGGCGCCAGGCCAAGATCTTTTCAACGTGAAGATGGCCTTCTCATGCAGCAGCGCACATCGCAGTTCTCGTCGGCCACATACTCCGTGCAGCCTGAAAGCGGCTGCACTCCGTCTGTGGTCGAAGGTTCAGATGAACAACATTGCTGGCGCACAGAACCAGTTCTGTGCAGCTGGCCTGGGTTCGATCGCCGTCTTGTGAAAAATTCACAGTGCCCAGCAAAAGCATCGCTGGTCAGCCGCCTAACAATTCGCTCAAGCCGACTCCGCTTCGTTCCGGCCACGCCGTGGCAGAAAAAGCTTGCCACGGCGTGGCCTCCACTACACTACGCGTCTTAGCTCAGGCGTTAGGCATCAATGGCAATTTCTCGTGAGATGCAGGAGCACTTAGAGTCCAGACCTCCTGGCCAAGCAATCGCGACTGCACTAGATCGACTTTTGACAGACGACGCTTACTTGTTTCATGTAGATGCAAATGAGCGATCAATGTCGTACCGCTTTGCTATGTACCTCCAACAAGAACTCCCGAACTACCACGTTGACTGCGAATACAACCGCACGGGCATAAATCCAAAGCGCCTAGATCCTGTCTATCTCCCAACGGAAGCTGATGACACTGAGGGCAAAACCGTATTCCCAGATGTGATCGCCCACATTCGGGGAACTGATAGAAATCATCTCGTCGTCGAGTTTAAGAAGAGCAGTAGCACAGTGAACCGTGAAATCGACTTCAGGAAACTACGCGGATACAAAGGAGATGTTCGTCTCCGGTACGAGCATGCATTGTTCATAGAGCTGACAGTCGGAGATCATCCCGGAGTCGCTCGGGCTGAATGGGTTGATGCCTAACAATTCGTTCAAGCCGAGCCCGCTTCGCGGCCTCGGCACCAACCGATTCGCCTCGGGCGGGCCGGCTTAACTCAGGCGTTAGGCCTTCAATGAGCAATCTTCATTTGATGAACTTTCTTGAGCTCATTGGAAACACGCTTTTCATTGTCGGCTTCTTGGCGCTGCCGGTCGCGCTATTGCTAGCGCACCGTCGGGAGCGTAGTCGCCTGTCTCTCTGGTTAGTGATCGTGTCATTTGCGTGTTCCCTGAGCGTAATCGCGTCTATCGCTGGCGGCATGGTGATGCATACCGATTGGTTCAGGGACAACGCCGAGGTCCGGTACAACAGTGTCGTTCACGGCGTTGTATTGGCCAATGGCCTGCTCACCCTCTACTCCGCATCGTTAGCCCTCATCCTGCTCGCAGTGTCCTTCTGGCGTACCGGCAGGAAGGCCTAACAATTCGTTCAAGCCGAGTCCGCTACGCGGCCTCGGCAGAGCAACGTAAGATTGTCACTCTGCCGTGGCCGCTCCGCTGCCCGGCTTAACTCAGGCGTTAGGCCCCATGAAAAGAAGTCGCCTACTCAGTGTTTCCATCTGCGCACTTCTGCTAGTTGGGTGCAACACGATTCATTCGATTTCGGAACAAGATCAATTTCGCGGAATCGTCGGCGAAGATGTAAAGACTGTTCGACCAGTTTTGCTATGGCGCCTGTCAGAACCGTGGCGATTCGAGCCTGACATTGCTTTCCAACTTTACGACGAAAATAGTGGCAACTCTCGGGGAGAATGGCTTCCTATCGGTACGACGATCAAAATTCTTGAGATCAACCGGTATCTGACCAGTGAGGCCGGGCCGTGGGTCGGAGTCGTCGGCACAATCAACTCTCCAAAAAGTGGACTAGTAAAATTCATATACACGTGGCCATCGCATGGATACGCTCTTGAACGTGCAGTATGGGAAGGAGATCAAACTCCTAGCAGCCGTCCTTCACGGGCTCTGCGTTAGCGCTGGGGCCTAACAATTCGTTCAAGCCGAGCCCGCTTCGCGGTCTCGGACCAGCCGAGTCGCATCGGGCGGGCCGGCTTAACTCAGGCGTTAGGCAGCACCAGACCAAAGTTCTCAGAACTTTCTGAGTGGAACCAATCTCTCCCGCGCCTTGTCGCACCTGATCCTCGCCACATACTCCGTGCAGCCTGAGAGCGGCTGCACTCCGTCTGTGGTTGTGGCCTTTCGCTACCAGCATTCGGGCACACAGAACTCAGTTCTGTGTAGCCAGCACGGCTCGCTTGCAGGCTTGTGAAATTTTTACGGCCGCAGCAAGAGCATCGCTGGCTGCTGCCTAACAATTCGTTCAAGCCGAGTCCGCTTCGCGGCCTCGGCAAATGGCCGCTATGATTCAGCCACTTGCCGTGGCCGCTACGCTGCCCGGCTTAACTCAGGCGTTAGGCATCAGCATTGAAATCTCCGGCGACTCGAGGGCAACCATGAAAGCCATATTGACAACAAGCGTTTTGTTATTTGCACTCGTTACAAGTCCGAATGCTACAGCGACTGATCCGTTCCTTTCGATCAAGAAGCGGGAGTTTGGCGTCCTGGTTACACGCACCCGAAATGTGAAGGACTACGCAGGTGTAAATGCACTACAGAACGCACCCTCTGCCGATCTTCGTGTTCTCGTGACAACCGAGCAACTCGCCCCTGACGCCACCGAATATGGCGTGGCTGAAGGCTTCTTTGAGGGGCTCAAACAAGAATATGCGCAGGCGGAGTTCAAAGTTTTCGGAAAAGTCGACAATAGCGACCTTGCAAAACATATCCGCGAGAACTACGACTACGTGTTCCTAATCGGAACAAATCAATGGTCCCGCGACTATGAGCGTGATGAAACAGTCTATGGCTCACGCACCTCAGACGTTAAATGCACGAAATCACTACTAGGCGACGGCGTAGACTGCAAAGAAACTGGAGCCAGAAGAATTCCAGTCGGGACTCGAACAACGTCCGGAACTGTTGGCACAGATCTCTTCTTCGTGAACTATGCGCGCGCGCAACAAGTCGTGGCTGCATTCCAAGGCGAGAACTACACTCCAAAAATATCTATAAGCAATGCCGTTGGTCATATATCGGTCGCAATGATCTCTAGCCTAGGCGAATGCGAAAACACCAACAATGCGTTAGCTACGCTCGCACGTATGGCAGGCACCACCGCCATATCTAGCCGCCCCGACGAGACGAAATTGACAGCAAGGCCAAAAGACATCGGATGTAAGGAATGAGAACCTAGGCACCAAATCTGAGTTACGCATCTGGACAATCTTTATGACTAATCCGAGCACAATGAAGTTCAGCGGCAGTCACACTCATACATGCACTTGTCCAGTGTGCGGGCATTTCGGGGGTGCCCATGCAAATTCATGTGAGTGCCCGCACTGCGGTCATTTTGGCGGGAATCACTCCAATGTCTGTACATGTCCAATTTGCGGTCATTTCGGCGGCAGCCACACGAATGTCTGTGAGTGCCCAGAATGCGGACAATTTGGCTGATGCCTAACAATTCGTTCAAGCCGAGACCGCTTCGCGGCTCGGCTTAGTGCGGTAGCGTGTACCACACCGCCGTGCCGCGCAGCGGTCCGGCTTAACTCAGGCGTTAGGCGCGGCTACAGGGAGTCGTTTATGCGAGCAAGAGCAATAGCAGCCGGGATCGCGGCCTGCCTTTGCGCATGCGCAGCCCCACCCTCTCCGGCAGCGGCAGACGTATATTTCAGGCCCTTTGAAGCAACCTCCTTCGTTAGGCTCACTGAAAGCATCATGGTCACCTCCGCCGGCAGCGAGTTCCACATCACCGACAAGGCCAGGCTCAACCGCATTCGTCAACTTGTTGATGTGCCCTGTCAACCGTCGAAGCACCAAGAAAAGGAAATGGACCTCCGGGTCTTGATCTACTTCCACCAGGCTTCTGGTCGTACCACATGGAAGGCCTCTCGATTTGACTTCTACGACAGCGCCAGTGGAAGAATGTGCTCAATGACGGACAGCTTAAGGTCTGCTCTATCAACAGAGTTTGGCGCTGGTGGCTAGCGGAGCCGCGCCTAACAATTCGTTCAAGCCGAGACCGCTTCGCGGTCTCGCGCGTGATTCACTCGCCGGCTGCGGTCCGGCTTAACTCAGGCGTTAGCTGCGGTCAGTAGTGGTATCGCAGTTGTGCAATAAAAACTTCGTCACCCGCCATTTTGTAGACGATTCTGTGCTCGTCATTGATTCGCCTCGACCAATAGCCGGATAACGCATGCTTAAGCGGCTCCGGCTTTCCCGTCCCTGTATGCGGCGTTCTCGTGATCTCTTTGATCAGGTCGTTAATCCGCCGCACCAGCTTCTTATCGGTCTTCTGCCAATACAGGTAGTCTTCCCAAGCTTGCTCGGAAAAGATGAGCTTCACTCGGCAAGACTCCTCGCCCGACCATTGCCCGATTCAAGCGAGGCAATGCTCTCTAGCAAACGCCTGGCATTCTTCGGGCTCCTGAGAAGGTAGGAAGTCTCCTCGAGCGCCTTGAAGTCTTCGAGCGACATCATCACCACCGCCTGCTCACCATTTCGGGTAATGATGATCGGCTCGTGGTCTTCACAGACACGATCCATAGTATCGGCCAGATTGGCGCGAGCGGTGCTGTAGGTGATTGCGTCCATCGGGAGACTCCTTATGTACAGATATTTGTACAACTGAAGAGTTGCCATGTCAAGCCCCGCAGCTAACAATTCGTTCAAGCCGAGCCCGCTTCGCGGTCTCGGACCAGCCGAGTCGCATCGGGCGGGCCGGCTTAACTCAGGCGTTAGGCCGCCAAGGGCAAAGATCGCAAGATCGGAGGTTACGTGGCACATCCGCTGATACTCCCAATGGCTATCCACGTCGCCTTCACCGCCCTGCTCTACGCACTTCTCACTGTTGCTCGTGCTCCAAAAATTTGGGGCATCGGCCAGCGCCAAGATGGCTCAAATCCTTGGGCCACAGTTGAACCGCGCATCAGCGCCAATCTCTCCAACCAGTTCGAGTGGCCGCTGTTCTTTTACGCGGCCTGCCTCCTGCTTATTCAAGTTCGGGCTGAAAGCCCCGCCGCAGTGCTCCTCGCCTGGGTGTTTATTGCTGGGCGTGTGGCACACAGCTGCGCTCAAATCTGCACTACAAACATTCGTATTCGTGGCTTGGTGTTCACGGTCAACTTCCTCGCTACACTTGGTCTGTGGGCTGTTGTTGTGCAGGCAAGAGCCGCGGCCTAACAATTCGTTCAAGCCGAGCCCGCTTCGCGGTCTCGGACCGACCGGAACCGCATCGGGCGGGCCGGCTTAACTCAGGCGTTAGGCCGCACAAGCCAGGCTCGACAGCCTCGCAAGCGGAGCTATGAGCTCCGCTCATCAGGCTCAGAGCCTCTGCTCTGCACCAATTTGGCTCACGCTTGAGCCTCTGAGCACTTCTCGCCGAGCTCCGAGCCTCAACTTTTCAGGCTTTTTTGCCTCGTTCGGTAGGCTCAAAGCCTCGCGTGCCAAGCTCTGGAGCTCCGCTCATGAGGCTTTTTGCCCCGGCATCGAGGCTCTGAGCCTCGTCAATTCGGCACGTTTTTCGGCAAATCAAGGCTCAGAGCTCCGCTCACGCACCTATTAGGTGCACGCACTGGGCTCAAGAGCCTCGTGATGTAGGCTTGGGAGCCTCGCAAGTTAGGCTTTTTGGCTCGTTGACGGGGCTCTGAGGCTTACCGTAGGTGCGGCCTAACAATTCGTTCAAGCCGAGCCCGCTTCGCGGCCTCGGCGCCGGCATCTATGATTGAGCCATCGCCGTGGCCGCGCAGCGGCCCGGCTTAACTCAGGCGTTAGGCGTGAAGTCGAGCCCACAGGCCTCACGTAAACAATCAACTGTGGGGAGAGCGGAGAGTGATATGGGGTTCTGGAGCACTGTGGGAAAAGTAGCAAGGGCTGGCGTTGAACATGCAAACAAAATGAATCAAGACGCCAAGAACAACGTTCAAAAGTACGAACAAGAAGACGACGGCTACGTAAAAGAAAAATTCAAGTCAGGTACAACCACAGAGAAAATGGCGGCAGCGCGAGTTCTTAAGAGTCGTGGATACACCAAAGACACCCTTTAAACATCGGGCGCTGTCTTCAAGCAGCACAATTCAACACTACAAATAGGACAAGCTCATGTCTAATGGATTCAAAGGAAGCCCGGAGTGGGAGGACTGGATTCAGTCGGGCGGAAAAGATGAGGACTACTCTCATTACTACAACAAATGGCATAAGCGGGTTATGAGCCAGTTGCCTCCACCAAAGATGAAGTAGGCACACGCCTAACAATTCGTTCAAGCCGAGCCCGCTTCGCGGCCTCGGCAACGGCGTCAATGATTGAACCGTTGCCGCGGCCGCAAAGCGGCCCGGCTTAACTCAGGCGTTAGGGCGCAAATGTTAGAAATTCGCCATTGCGGAGAATGCAACATCGAGCTCTCGGAGGATCCGTCAGCCGAACGGCTCCCTTGCCCGGAGTGTGGAGCGCTCAATAGAAAATTTCTTGAGGTTCTCCAGGACTCACTAGTCGCCCACACTGGCTATCGTGTCAAACACAAACGCCCCGGCGTCAAACGGCCGCTAGCTGAAGAACGGGATCAGCTCAGCTACTTCGTTCGTGACAACGAATGGCACCGGCGCTACATGCTCGTTGATCGCATTAATGATCTATACGTAGAAAAAATTACTCGAGTTCGTACAGGTGAAGTCGTCCGCCACGTGGAAGAGAAGTTGTCGGACCACCTCGGCCATGGTGACGACAAGAGGAATCGCGGCGCGCCCTAACAATTCGTTCAAGCCGAGCCCGCTTCGCGGTCTCGTCGCGGTCTCACTCGCCGGACGCGGGCCGGCTTAACTCAGGCGTTAGGCGGCGCCAGGCCAAGATCTTTTCAACGTGAAGATGGCCTTCTCATGCAGCAGCGCACTTCGCATGTCTCGTCGGCCACATACTCCGTGCAGCCTGAAAGCGGCTGCACTCCGTCTGCGGTCGTGGCTTCCGGTGAACAGCATTGCAGGCGCACAGAACCAGTTCTGTGCAGCTGGCCGGGATTCGATCGCTGTCTTGTGAAAAATTCACAGTGCCCAGCAAAAGCATCGCTGGTCAGCCGCCTAACAATTCGCTCAAGCCGACTCCGCTTCGTTCCGGCCACGCCGTGGCAGAAAAAGCTTGCCACGGCATGGCCTCCACTACACTACGCGTCTTAGCTCAGGCGTTAGGCAATGATTTGCAGATTGCTGCTAGCCACAAGCCTTCTTTGCACCGCATGTACTCAGCGCGCTGTTCTTGAAGACAGCAAACTAAGCCTGCCTGGACCACGCGAGGTCCCTGAGCCTGAAATCACTAAGTACGCCACGCCAACCGATACCGAGAAGGCCGAGTGCCTGACACGCGGAGGCTACATCGATCTTGTGTCGTTCAACACGGAAGGTTGCGTAATTCGTACTAAGGACTCGGGGAAAGTATGCTCAGATTCAAGTGATTGTGAGGGGACCTGCCTCGCACCTCTTGACGTTGCAGAAGGAGCATCGACAAAAGGAACATGTTCCCAAGAGATTGGCATGTTCTTTGGCTGCAGCAACGTGGTCTCAAGTGGCAAAGCTGGCGGCCAGATTTGTCACTGATCATTGCCTAACAATTCGTTCAAGCCGAGACCGCTGCGCGGCCTCGGCAGAGTCCCGTAAGATTGTGCCTCTGCCGAGGCCGCGCAGCGGTCCGGCTTAACTCAGGCGTTAGACATTGCCAAAAGGGTTCTCGTGAAAGTGATCAACCTACTCGGCATCATTGTCGCCGGCGGTGCGGCGCTAGTCGCTTACGACATCTACAGTTCAAAATCCGCGGAAACGAGCTCGCCGCCGCCACAGGCTGCTCCACGGCGGGTTGTCGTGACCCCCACAGTGGATGACCGCTCTTGGATTAAGCCAAAAGACAACCAGGCGGTCACTTCATCGGCACCACAAACAGCATGTGACGGTCGTACCACCTGCCCTCAAATGAGATCCTGTGAGGAAGCGAAGTACTTCATCCAACACTGCCCAAACACCTCAATGGACGGCGATCGTGACGGCATACCCTGTGAAGAACAGTGGTGCGGCCACTAAGAGCAGGCAATGTCTAACAATTCGTTCAAGCCGAGCCCGCTTCGCGGTCTCGGACCGACCGGAACCGCCTCGGGCGGGCCAGCTTAACTCAGGCGTTAGAGCGCGCTCAGGACCATCGCTACGATGATTAAGATCACATCGACCAACGACGAGTTTCGGATTAGCCTGCCTTTTGATCAGCGATTTAGAGCAAAAAGAATCGTCGGTTATCGATGGGATCCAGTCCTCAAGCTTTGGCGCTTCCCGAAAACTGCCGCATCAAAACAAGCGATCCTAAGTGAATTTGGTCCAGAGGAAATTGGGGACTTCAAAGATGCGCAAGGTAGCTCGACCAACACCAAATTAGTCGAGACCAACCATGCACTAATGAAGGCCTATCAGGATCTCATCGAGAGTCACGAGAGAATCGTAGACCTCTGGGAAGTTGCGGAAAAATTTGGACTCCCCGAAGAAAGCAATCTTGGCGAATTCTTGACATTCACTAAGGCTTCTTATTTAGGGAATAGCGAGCAGGCATCTCTTGCCACAAGACTGGCAGTTACTGAGGCAAAGCTAGCCATAGCCCTCTCGGAACTTGCAAAATCCAACAAATTTCCGACAAACGATCTGGACGGTAACACATTCACCAGCGTTTTAGCTAAGCGCATTTGGGGAGAGTCCGGAGCACCGTCAGCCGTTGCTGATTTCTCCTTTGATGCTAGCGGCGTAATTGACCTGCAAAACTATCTAATCAAGACTTTGTCGCTTAGGCTTGGTCGGACTGGGGAGCGCATAGCTTTTGCCGACCTCATACGAGAAGCGGAGGAAAGCAAAATTCTGAGCAGCTCTGCGGCACGAACCTGTCACTCTCTCCGGATCCAAAGAAATCATTTCGCTCATGAATCCGTGATTCCAGCTGAAGTATTCCCAAGAGCAATGCTGTGCTTGAGCTCCTTCGCTGTTGTTTATCAAGACATCCTAAGAAACCAGAGCAACGATTAAGCAACTCAATCCTCTACGGCATCACAGCATGACGCTCCCCGAGCACAAGAGTATTCAGCGCAAGGAACTCGAGATGCCTAAGAACTCAAAAAGCGAAACAGAAAAGGCGGCCGATAAGATTCTTGTTGAACTCACAAAGCACAATGAAAAATTAGCTCAGCACCTAACAAAAGAAATCAATTCCAAAAAACAACTGTCACTCGACAATTTCGGCAGGAAGCTCAAAAAGCTCCAAATCTTAGCCGCGATTGATCGCCCCCTACTAGAAAAAATCGTCAGCCAACTTGCTTCCCAACAAGGCAGCTCCGGAAAGACAACATTACTGCCTAAATCCATGGTCTCTTTCATCGAGCACATGCCAAATCTTAAGAACGACGAGATTTCGCACTACAAGGAAGTCTTCGGTGGAAACTATACAAAACTCTAGGCGCGCTCTAACAATTCGTTCAAGCCGAAACTGCTTCGCTCCGGCAACGGCGTGGCAGGTTAAGCTTGCCACGCCGCTCCCTGCGCTACGCAGTTCGGCTTAACTCAGGCGTTAGGTCTTGCCAAAGTCATACCGCGGTGTTACCGTCTTCGTATGAAAGTCGCCATCTCTCTGCCAGACCCCGTCTTCTCCGCCGCCGAGAAGCTTGCTCATCGGATGCGCGTGTCCCGTAGCCAGCTCTATGCGCAAGCCATCGAGGAGTATCTCGGAAAGCGCCAAGACACACTGATCACTGAGCGCCTGAACGCCCTGTACGCTTCGGAGCAGAACTCGATTGATCCTGCCATGGCCGCGGCCCAGCTCGGAGCGATCGGCCATGAAGCGTGGTGAAATTTGGTGGGCCGACATTCCAAACCCTGTTGGTTCTGGCCCTGGCTACAAGCGGCCTGTTCTAGTCGTACAGGCCAATCCGTTCAATGCGAGTCGCATTTCTACTGTCATTGTTGCGACCGTCACCTCAAACCTCGCTTTAGCCGAGGCTCCAGGCAATGTTCGGATAGGGAAATCTGACTCAGGCTTGCCTCAACCATCGGTTGTGAACGTTTCGCAACTGATCACGCTTGATCGTGCAATTCTCTCCAAGAAGGTCAAAGCGCTGCCGGGCGCAACCATGGACAAGGTAGACGCCGGGTTAAAGCTGGTTCTTTCCCTTCCATGAGCAAGACCTAACAATTCAATCAAGCCGACTCCGCTTCGCTGCGCGGCTTATTTCAGGCGTTAGGCCTTGCCAGTGAGACTTCAGTAGCAACGGCAACTCAACGCAGCCTTCTCGCTTGTTCCGCGCCGCTGCGCTCGCGCTCCACTCGCCACAGCTCACCTTCGGATCGTATGCGGCTAGGCACGCCAGATTTCATCAGGCGGTGCCGGTGCGGTCTCTCGCTTCGTTCCTTGGCTCCTGGCGGTTCGCCCTTCGGCCGCACGCGGCAACAAGCCCTGCCGCGCGCACCTACGGGCGAGTGTGAGATTTTTACGGGCGTAAGACTGGTTTGCAGTAAGAGCAAAGGCTGGTCTACGGCCTAACAATTCGTTCAAGCCGAGTCCGCTTCGCGGCCTCGACGGCGGCCCGCTATGATTGAACCACCGTCGTGGCCGCTACGCTGCCCGGCTTAACTCAGGCGTTAGGCGGCGCTAGGCCAAAATCTTTTCAACGTGAAGATGGCCTTCTCATGCAACAGCGCACTTCGCATGTCTCGTCGGCCACATACTCCGTGCAGCCTGAGAGCGGCTGCACTCCGTCTGCGGTCGCGTGTTCTGGCAAACAGCATTGCGGCGCACAGAACCAGTTCTGTGCAGCTGGCCGAGATTCGATCGCAGTCTTGTGAAAAATTCACAGTGCCCAGCAAAAGCATCGCTGGTCAGCCGCCTAACAATTCGCTCAAGCCGACTCCGCTTCGTTCCGGCCACGCCGTGGCAGGAAGAGCTTGCCACGGCGTGGCCTCCACTACACTACGCGTCTTAGCTCAGGCGTTAGGCTGCAACAGATGATCTGTCGCAATCCAAGAGTTCTGCTCATTCTTCTGCTCTTCGTGGCCTTCCCGGCCATCGCGAAGGATGCAGCAATCACCGGCCGTGTCGTACTAGAGAATGGCTCTCCAGCAGTCGGCGCTGAAGTTGTCGTAAAAGACAGCTGGGCTGGCCTCTTTGTTATGCGGGAGCGTGTATTGCTCCGCACTACGACAAATGAAAAGGGTGAATTTGTTACACCTAAGCTCAAGTACCGTCACACAATAGACATCCTGGTCATGGGCAAACCATGTGGCTGGCTAGCCGCGAACGGCTCAATACTGCCAACCGATCAAGTCGAGCCAGGCGTGTACAACCTCACAATCACGCTCCTCCATACGACAAGATGCATCAGTGGGCAGCAGCCTAACAATTCGTTCAAGCCGAGCCCGCTTCGCGGTCTCGGCGCTGGCGCTATGATTGAACCATCGCCGCGCCCGCTCAGCGGGCCGGCTTAACTCAAGCGTTAGGTGCGCAAGAAGTGGCTTCATCGTCGCCACACATTGCTAGCGCACGGTTCCTCAACGCTCGCCCAGGGGACTCGCCATGTTCAAGGAATTCGGACTGCTGTATCGCCCAACGTCAATCGCTGGCTGGGTAATCACAACCCTCGCCTTCGCTTTCTGTGTGCACATCTTTCTGTTCATCGACAGTCGATCGCACTCGAATACAGACACGTTGTACGGCATCTTTCCATACGTGGTTCCCACCCTGCTTGGGCTCTACGTCCTTGCCATGCGTACCAGTCAGCCAAGTCGCTGAGCGGCGCACCTAACAATTCGTTCAAGCCGAGCCCGCTTCGCGGCCTCGGCAGAGCGTCGTAAGATTGTCACTCTGCCGTGGCCGCAAAGCGGGCCGGCTTAACTCAGGCGTTAGGCGGCGCCAGGCCAAGATCTTTTCAACGTGAAGATGGCCTTCTCATGCTGCAGCGCACATCGCAGTTCTCGTCGGCCACATACTCCGTGCAGCCTGAAAGCGGCTGCACTCCGTCTGTGGTTGAAGGTTCAGGTGAACAGAATTGCTGGCGCACAGAACCAGTTCTGTGCAGCTGGCCGGGATTCGATCGCTGTCTTGTGAAAAATTCACGGTGCCCAGAAAAAGCATCGCTGGTCAGCCGCCTAACAATTCGCTCAAGCCGACTCCGCTTCGTTCCGGCCACGCCGTGGCAGAAAAGCTTGCCACGGCGTGGCCTCCACTACACTACGCGTCTTAGCTCAGGCGTTAGGCGGCGCCAGGCCAAGATCTTTTCAACGTGAAGATGGCCTTCTCATGCTGCAGCGCACATCGCAGTTCTCGTCGGCCACATACTCCGTGCAGCCTGAAAGCGGCTGCACTCCGTCTGTGGTCGAAGGTTCAGGTGAACAGAATTGCTGGCGCACAGAACCAGTTCTGTGCAGCTGGCCGGGATTCGATCGCTGTCTTGTGAAAAATTCACGGTGCCCAGAAAAAGCATCGCTGGTCAGCCGCCTAACAATTCGCTCAAGCCGACTCCGCTTCGTTCCGGCCACGCCGTGGCAGAAAAAGCTTGCCACGGCGTGGCCTCCACTACACTACGCGTCTTAGCTCAGGCGTTAGCTGGGTGCAGACAGGCGTTCAGTAGGTCAAGGCTAAGAGCCCGTAGTTCGCACGGTTGCTCTTCAAAAATTTTGGCCTGTTTTCACCATCAGATTCGCAAGAGCGGCTTGCCGGCCTGGACCAAAGGCAATGCCGGACTCTTTACGTGACTTGGAGTAGAGCCAGCAGGCGTGGCTCCTCGGCTGCCAACCCAGCTAACAATTCGTCCAAGCCGACACCGCTTCGCGGCGTCGGCAGACTCCCGCTAAGATTGTGACTCTGCCGCCGCCGCAAATCGGCGCGGCTTAACTCAGGCGTTAGGCCGCACTCAAAACTCAGCTTGCCCCTCGCTAGAACACTCAGATGTGATAGTCCATGAGCTCACGCAGGGAATCGTTCCGAGTCGCCTTCGTTCTCGCTGCTTTTGGCCTTCTAAGCCTATGCAGCATGCTCGCTCGCCCGACCATCGCTACAATTCGGGCAGTGGATATCGTGCATCTTGTCGGCACAGGCATGTGTTTTGGCGCCGCCATCGTTGCATTTGCTTGGGCACGTTCTCAGTCGTCAGCGGCCTAACAATTCGTTCAAGCCGAGCCCGCTTCGCGGTCTCGGACCAGCCGAGTCGCATCGGGCGGGCCGGCTTAACTCAGGCGTTAGGCGGCGCCAGACAAAAAGATCTGGTAGTCGTGAGTAGACACCTCACACGCCATCGTGGTTTGCGGTTCTCGTCGGCCACATACTCCGTGCAGCCTGAAAGCGGCTGCACTCCGTCTGCGGTCGTGGCTTCCGGTGAACAGCATTGCAGGCGCACAGAACCAGTTCTGTGCAGCTGGCCGGGATTCGATCGCTGTCTTGTGAAAAATTCACAGTGCCCAGCAAAAGCATCGCTGGTCAGCCGCCTAACAATTCGCTCAAGCCGACTCCGCTTCGTTCCGGCCACGCCGTGGCAGAAAAAGCTTGCCACGGCGTGGCCTCCACTACACTACGCGTCTTAGCTCAGGCGTTAGCGCCTTATTCCATGAAGAAAGCATTCATCGCAGCCGCACTACTGATCGCAAGCGCAGCTTCTGCGCAGGCGCCGTCGTCCGCGACAAAACAGGAAGTCGCCCAGCTGTTCGCAGCACTGCGACAGTCAAATTGTGAGTTCTCGCGCAATGGCTCTTGGTACAACGCCCAGAAAGCCAGCGACCACCTGCAACGGAAGTACGATTACCTGCTAAAGAAGGGCTTGGTCACATCCACGGAATCATTCATCGAGCTAGCGGCCACCAAGAGCAGCATGTCGGGGAAGCCTTACCAAGTACGCTGCGGCAAGACACCTCCGGTATCCAGCCAATATTGGTTCACTAGCAAGCTCAATGCACTTCGTAGTTCTGGCCGGCGCTAACAATTCGTTCAAGCCGAGCCCGCTTCGCGGTCTCGGACCGACCGGAACCGCATCGGGCGGGCCGGCTTAACTCAGGCGTTAGCCCCCAATGAGACATTCTCGGAGATTGGCTTTCGCAACCTTGATCGCAGCATGCGGTTGCTCGCATCCGCCGCAATCTTTGCTTTGCAATGTGATCGCCAACCCTGCCAGTTTCACCAACCAACGGATCACGCTGATAGGAACTGCGCAGATGTATCAGCATGGAAGCACGCTGATGGATCAAAGCTGTCCAGATCATGTTCTAGCCTTAGACATGGTTTCTCGTCCTTGGCATGAGGGCGAGAAACTATTGCCAGACGCAGAATTCTTCACAAAACTGGCAACGAGGCCTGAGTCTCAAGTTTCGGTCACAGGCCGCATCATTCGTACACCAGATCAACCAAACCCGTATGTGTTCCGGGTTGAGTCTGGGGTTTACGGGAACACGCCAGGGGGCTAACAATTCGTTCAAGCCGAGCCCGCTTCGCGGTCTCGGACCAGCCGAGTCGCATCGGGCGGGCCGGCTTAACTCAGGCGTTAGGCCCTATGCAGAGAAGTCGACTCCTGCTTTTCCTCTGCCTTTCGGCATTAGCATCTTGCGCATCCATGCTCAAGCCCATTGGGCACTCAGCATCGGAAAATTACGCGTCATTAGAGTTCATACCTCTACCACTCAGTGAGGAATCAAGGCGTCCTGGCCTTATTTCAGTTGGAGAAGAGGCAATTCCTGAAAATCAGCGACTCAAAGCTTATGTCGCAAGAGGGAAAAGGAGCATTAGCTATTTCTGCTCAGGACCGTTTGTGTTCGACTACCTCCCTAGCATCACATTCGATTTCAAGCCAAACACAAGCTACGAACTTATTTGCAGCAGATCGGCACCGTTCATTCGTGAAAAATCCCAATAGGGCCTAACAATTCGTTCAAGCCGAGACCGCTTCGCGGTCTCGCGCGTGATTCACTCGCCGGCTGCGGTCCGGCTTAACTCAGGCGTTAGGCAGCGAGGGAAAGAATGTCGCAAATGAAAGCATGGTCCCTCGCTCTTCTTGCGGTTGTTGGCGCATTCTTCATCGCGGGTTTAACGGGTTCGTTCATCACAGACTATTTTGGCTTGTGGCATCTGCCAGGTGCCGGCTTCGCTGCCGCGCTAGCGGTTGTCGTAACGACCCACTTTGCCTCACCAAGTCACAAGTTCAGATCTTCATGCATAGCGCTGCTAGTAGGCGCCGTTGTCGCATGGATTCTCATTGAACCGTACTGGTACCCAGAGTCAGAGAGGTACGGTGACCTCGCCTACCAAACAACGCATCTTCCATTTGTCGCAACACTAGCTGGCGGTATTCTTGGATTGCTGGTTGCGTTCTTGCTCAAATCAAAGACCGCTGCCTAACAATTCGTTCAAGCCGAGCCCGCTTCGCGGTCTCGGACCAGCCGAGTCGCATCGGGCGGGCCGGCTTAACTCAGGCGTTAGGCCGCCCAGATCATCGCCAAAAGCACGGCCATATGATTTATCACCGCAAATGTGCGGAATTTCGCTTGCGGGATAACTCGTTAATTGCGCTAAGCTCTTGATACGCAACGGGCTTCGGCTGTCGCTATCCCGTTCAAACCTGAACATGCAGGCGATATCCTACAAATTCACTGACTACTAGGCGTTAGGCAGCACCAGACCAAAGTTCTCAGGACTTTCAGGTCGGAACGAGTCTCTGCCGCATCTTGCCGTTCTCGGTCATCGCCACAGACTCCGTGCAGCCTGAGAGCGGCTGCACTCCGCCTGTGGTCATGGCCTATCGCCAACAGCATCGAGCACACAGAACGCAGTTCTGTGTCGCCTGGGTGGTGCATTGGCAAACGTGTGAATTCTTTACGTCGGCAATCAACAAGCATCGCTGGCTGCTGCCTAACAATTCGCTCAAGCCGAGTCCGCTTCGCGGCCTCGGCGCGGTGTGGCAAGCTTGTACACCTCGCCGGGGCCGCTGCGCTGCCCGGCTTAGCTCAGGCGTTAGGTCTGCAATGAAGATAACCGCATTCGTCATATACGTCGTTTCACTCGCGCTCTTCTTCCCATTGACCTTCCGCCTCAAATTGCTTGAGAAGCCCAAGCAATTGAACTTTGGCGCGCTTGGAACTCTTAAACCAACACCGCGCGACTTCTATTTTTTAGGCGTCGTTGTAGTACTGGTCGCAGTTGGCTCTACTTTTATATTGGTGCACGACGTGAGCGTTGGAGTGATCGGCCGCTGGTTTGACGGTCCAGGCATCTCGTATCTTTCGGTCAAAGACGATCCTGCGCAATTCAGGCTACAGCTATACCTTAAGTCCGCAGCCATACCGTTTGTCTTGGCTCTTGGAGCGCGGATTCTGGTCTATGGTCGTCGCCTCAAAGTGCAGACCTAACAATTCGTTCAAGCCGAGCCCGCTTCGCGGTCTCGGACATGCCGAGTCGCATCGCGCGGGCCGGCTTAACTCAGGCGTTAGCGCCCATGAAGATTCTCGCGATTGCTTTCACGCTCACCGCCATCACCACAGGCTGCTCGAAGCAACCTACTCCACAAGAAGAATCTAGCCAGTTCTTTGTTGGCGTCGACACTTCAAAGTTGCCAGAGCCGGCCAAATCTGCCGTCTCGGCAGCAGAAAAGGACATTGAACTCGTTCTGAAAGGTCGTGCTCCCGCTTGCAAAAGTGAGGCGGACAGCGCTTTCTCGGACGGAGGATCTGCGCTGTACAAGTGCAAGTACTACGACCTCACAGTAATGCAAAGCATCTACCAAATCGGGAACGCCTACGGTGTTATGTACGGTCCAATCGTCACGTTCCCAAACGATTACTCTGTCTCATATGTACGCTTCTACAGTACTGAGGCGCTCCGAGAGCTCAAGGGTGGGCGCTAACAATTCGTTCAAGCCGAGACCGCTTCGCGGTCTCGCGCCTGTCTCACTCGCCGGCTGCGGTCCGGCTTAACTCAGGCGTTAGATGGCAAAGCAGACAACATCGCGGCCGACAAGGCGCCAACTAAGCCTCCTGGTTCCGGAGGCGCGGCGCTCTGTTATCGAGCCAATCAGGCAAAGGCTTGACCCGATACAGCACTCCCTGATTCCGGCCCACGTCACACTTTGCAGGGACGGTGAGTTGCCTGACCTCCGCATTCTCAAAAAACGGCTCGAACACCTAACGGACTTTTCCTTCACCATGACATTTGGCGAACCATCAGAGCTTCCTGATGGTTGCGTATTGCTTCGTCCAACAAACGGTGAAGATCAGTACCAGGAATTACGTCAATCAATTCTTGGGCCGGAGGCTTCAAGGCATGGCGCTCACATCACACTTTTGCACCCGCGCAATGCAACCGGAGCGATTCCAAACCTTGCGTCTATCGGGCGCGAGCTTTCGGGCCTATCAATCACGTTCAATACAATTGCTCTCATTGAGCAGCGCGGTTGCGACCCGTGGCAGGTAAAAAATGAGTACCAGTCTGCCATCTAACAATTCGTTCAAGCCGAGCCCGCTTCGCGGTCTCGGACCAGCCGAGTCGCATCGCGCGGGCCGGCTTAACTCAGGCGTTAGCCACTAGAGGATCGCTATGACGAAAATCGATGAGCTATTGGTGCGTGAGCTTGGAAAAGTCGGAGCTTCTAGCGGCGACATTGCCGAATCGCTAGGAGAAAAGATTGGCATTCCAACCTCTGGCGCAATCACTTCCATGGGCGGCTCTTTTGGAGCAAAAATCGCTGCAAAATTCCTTCCCACAGAACAGCATCAGGTTGAACTAACTATCCGTTCAGATCCACGCTTCATCCTAACTAAAGCGCATGCGTTTATGTCCAGTAATGGCCGCGTGACTGAGTCAGAAGAGATAGAAAAATCGCCATTTCCCGCGATATCAGGCGTTGTTGGTTCTGGCTTCCTCAACATGAACCCCACGATCTTATCCTGCGAAATATCTGCAATAACCGACGATTCATGCACGGTCGTTGTTTCCGGCGCTGCCAAAGAAGGCTTAATCAAACAACGATCAGCTGCGAAGGCCGTAGATCGACTTGCAGCTGCACTTAGTTAGCGCGTGAATCTGCGGTGGCTAACAATTCGTTCAAGCCGACTCCGCTTCGTTCCGGCGTCAGGCATGGCAGAAAAAGCTTGCCATGCCTGCCACCTCCACTACGCTACGCGGCTTAACTCAGGCGTTAGGCGGCGCCAGGCCAAGATCTTTTCAACGTGAAGACGGCCTTCTCATGCTGCAGCGCACATCGCAGTTCTCGTCGGCCACATACTCCGTGCAGCCTGAAAGCGGCTGCACTCCGTCTGTGGTCGAAGGTTCGGGTGAACAGCATTGCAGGCGCACAGAACCAGTTCTGTGCAGCTGGCCGAGATTCGATCGCAGTCTTGTGAAAAATTCACAGTGCCCAGCAAAAGCATCGCTGGTCAGCCGCCCAACAATTCGCTCAAGCCGACTCCGCTTCGTTCCGGCCACGCCGTGGCAGAAAAAGCTTGCCACGGCGTGACCTCCACTACACTACGCGTCTTAGCTCAGGCGTTAGCTGAGTGCAGACAAGCTTTCAGTAGGTCAAGGCTAGGAGCCTGTACATCGCGCCGTTGCTCTTCAAATTTTTTGGCGCTCTATTGCCATCAACTCCGCAAGAGCGGCTTGCCGGCGCTAGACGTCAATCGGTTCCGGACTCGTTACGTGATTTTTGGTAGAGCTGCAGGCGCGGTTCCAAGGCTGCATACTCAGCTAACAATTCATTCAAGCCGAGCCCGCTTCGCGGTCTCGGTCACACCGGGCCGCATCGGGCGGGCCGGCTTAATTCAGGCGTTAGGCCAATCCCATGCTTCCTGCCAGGTGCACGATATGCAACATCTTCCGCTAAGACTATTCACCTCACTACTACTGGTCCTGATAGCGGCATCGTGTTCAAAGACGGAATCATGGAGCGACATCGTCAAAATCGATGACGGATCCACGACAACCGTTGAGCGATCTGTAAAACTCACATTTACAGGCGGAGAACTATCTCAAGCAGCTGCTCGCCACCCGGCGTATTACCAGCTGAGAGCAAAGAACCCAAAGAATGGCCAAGCCGTTAGCTGGACAGGCACATTCGGAATCATTCCAATAGCAATAGCCTTCACTCCGCAGAAAACATATCTCGTCACTTTGGCATTTCATTGCGATGCGGAAATCAAAAAGTTCAGCATCCGTGATTTCCCGTACGTGTTCCAAGAGAGCACCAACGGCATGGCATGGAAAATCGTCCACCCAAGCGAGGTTCCCACAGAAATCCGGAGTGCCAACTTGAGTAGCGACTCACGCCCCAATGGAGAAACTCTACAACCTGATCGCATCGATAGAACAAATCGCGCCATGGAGTTCAGTTCCGACATGTACTATTCCCGTGAAATTCCAAGGTCGCCCAGTGAATGGAAATACGCGTACAAGAACAAGCCATTGTGCGGCTAGCTCCTTCCGCTATCGCAGCAGCAATTGAACTTTTTCAAAGATTGGCCTAACAATTCGTTCAAGCCGAGCCCGCTTCGCGGTCTCGTCGCGGTCTCACTCGCCGGACGCGGGCCGGCTTAACTCAGGCGTTAGGCGGCCCGCCATGATTTCCGCAGACCGAAACTTTATTCTTACCGGGTTGCACAAGACTCTCGCCGCCTTAGCTGTGCCGGGAGAAGAAGCACTTCTGTACGCCCCCGCTGGCTCAGCTCGAGCCGATGAACTCGCATTAGATTTCGAGAACTTCGCCACTGCGTTTCTTTCTAACTACAGCGCCGATCTATCTGAAGAACAGCGATCAGCTATTGAAACAGTAGATCGACTGCTTGGGTCAATGAGTGGTACAACAAACGAAGCTCTCTGGACCGATGCAGCAGTAATAGATCACCCTCGTTGGAAAGAGGTCAGGCAGGCGGCTGCGGTTGCTATCCAACTACTATCGGAAATGGCCGCCTAACAATTCAATCAAGTCGAGACCGCTTCGCGGTCCGACTTATTTCAGGCGTTAGGCCGCGAGATCATCCGTCGCCATACACGCGCCTTCGTCATGCTCTACGCTTGGTTCGTCGCCGGCAGATTGCAGCCACGGCTCCAGCAGCGGAAGGTAGGGTCCCAACAGAAACCAAGGGACTCTCAATGAAGAAACGTTCTGCTGGTCTATTGATCTTCTGCGGCACTGCGGTAGCGGCCGCCATCTCGTATGACGCCTCTGCAGTCACCGAACTGTTCGGATTAAGTAACTACGGCGGTGAGGGCCTGGTTGCGCTGACCGGCTTAGTATTTTCCACCCTACTGATTGCCGCGGGCACTCATGGGTTGCTCAGGCAGTGGACTCGGGGCGCGTCGCGGGCAGCGGCCTAACAATTCGTTCAAGCCGAGTCCGCTACGCGGCCTCGGCAGAGCATCGTATGATCATTGCTCTGCCGTGGCCGCTCCGCTGCCCGGCTTAACTCAGGCGTTAGGCCGCACATGAGCAGATGGCTCGCAATTGCTGCGTATCAGTGCCAAATCGACGGATTGCCGACCGGCTCCATCGATTTCCAAGTCCGCTATTTCAACGTCGATCAGCCGGAGGACGTTGAGCTGGCGCTGAGAAGCGAGCCCACCCATGAGTACCAAAACCACTTGGGTCAGACAGTGTCATGGCCGCTACAGGCAATTCCTAACATCCAAGGAATCTTGCCCATCGAGCAAGGCAGTGAAATCATCGGCTTCATTGCGGACAGGGATGATTTCGAGCGTTGGGCTGGCGGTAGTGCGGCCTAACAATTCGTTCAAGCCGAGCCCGCTTCGCGGTCTCGGACCAGCCGAGTCGCATCGGGCGGGCCGGCTTAACTCAGGCGTTAGGCCGCATGAAATCTAATCGCGTCTATGGTGCGGACTTTGGAAGCTATGCGCTCTGGCTTGGCGTGCTTAGCTTCCCATTACTTGCCCTAGCATTCGCTTTTGCCAAGCTCGGCTGGCTGCAGTTCCAAGACAAAGGCATGATTCTGCCACTCGTTTTTTGCCTGGCAGCAATGCTGCTTCTTATGCTTTGGCTCTCACGCTACCGGCTTGTCTTCACCGACAAGGACCTTTCATATCGATCATGGCGCCGTTCTTGGACATGTCCGTACACTGACATTGCTGGTGTTTCGGCGTCACGAGTTCAGCCAATATCGCAGATACCTATAGGCGCCTACGTCAACTTCAAGAACGGGCAAAGTGAGTTGATCTACACAAAAGCGTTCTCTCGCGCCGCAATAAAGGATTTGTTCTCCCTACCAGCGGCCTAACAATTCGTTCAAGCCGAGCCCGCTTCGCGGCCTCGGCGCCGGTTTGTATGATTGAACCATCGCCGTGGCCGCAAAGCGGCCCGGCTTAACTCAGGCGTTAGCCGCCAAAAGAGATGATCGATATGCGCATAATTTTCGCTGCAATGATCATTTCATCTTGCGTATCGCTTTCGGCCTGCTCCTCCGCGGACGCCCGTGCAAAAAAATTACTCGCGGCAAACAGCATCATTCAACGCCAAGTCGCTTCGGACATCGCGGTCAAGATCGATTGGAATCAGGCCCGGGTCACTTCAAGCTATGGCGGCTTTTTCTATGTTTGCGGTGAAGCAACACTCAATCGCCCTGACGCAGGACAATTGACACTGAACAATGCAAACCAACGTTTCATCGTCACCGTTAACTCAAGTACAAAAGCCGGATCCGCGTTATTTGACGGGTCGAACGAGTACGGACCAAAGTACGTGTTCGACGCAACTTGGCGGGACAAATGCGCGAGCGCCAGGTAGAACAACGCATGGCGGCTAACAATTCGTTCAAGCCGAGCCCGCTTCGCGGTCTCGGACCGATCGGTACCGCAATGGGCGGGCCGGCTTAACTCAGGCGTTAGCTGGGTGCAGACAGGCGTTCAGTAGGTCAAGGCTAAGAGCCCGTAGTTCGCGCGGTTGCTCTTCAAAAATTTTGGCCTGTTTCAACCATCAGATTCGCAAGAGCGGCTTGCCGGCCTGGACAAAAGGCAATACCGGACGCTTTACGTTGTTCACGGTAGAGCCGCAGGCAAAGTTCCGCAGCTGCTTACCCAGCTAACAATTCGTCCAAGCCGACACCGCTTCGCGGCGCCGGCAAAGGCCGCTAAGATCGTGCCTTACCGGCGCCGCAAAGCGGTGCGTCTTAACTCAGGCGTTAGGCAGCACCAGACCAAAGTTCTCAGAACTTGCTGGGTGGAACCAATCTCTTCCCCGCCTTGCCGCACCTGATCCTCGCCACATACTCCGTGCAGCCTGAGAGCGGCTGCACTCCGTCTGTGGTTGTGGCGTCTCGCGAACAGCATTCGGGCACACAGAACTCAGTTCTGTGTAGCCAGCACGGTTCGCTTGCAGACTTGTGAAATTTTTACGGCCGCAGCAAGAGCATCGCTGGCTGCTGCCTAACAATTCGTTCAAGCCGAGTCCGCTTCGCGGCCTCGGCAAATGGCCGCTATGATTCAGCCACTTGCCGTGGCCGCTACGCTGCCCGGCTTAACTCAGGCGTTAGGTCTTGCAAGGAGGGTTTTCGGTGAACCGGGAAGATGCGAACTCTGTCGCTGCCACGCTCTTGATCCAAGAACAGGCCAAGTCAGAACCACTGCGCAAGGCGGGAACTGCAGCGGCCTCAGTTGCCCAAAGAATGCGAACCAGCCTAATAACGCTCATGGCGGCATATGTAGGTTGGCGCATTGCCACTGTGTTTCCTGGCGCCGGGGTTCCGCCTGTACTTGCAGGTGTCCTTCTCGGATTGGTTGCGGGCACCCTAGTTCCGGCACGCAAGACCTAACAATTCGTTCAAGCCGAGCCCGCTTCGCGGTCTCGGACCGACCGGAACCGCATCGGGCGGGCCGGCTTAACTCAGGCGTTAGGCCGCACTCAAAACTCAGCTTGCCCCTCGCTAGAACACTCAGATGTGATAGTCCATGAGCTCACGCAGGGAATCGTTCCGAGTCGCCTTCGTTCTCGCTGCTTTTGGCCTTCTAAGCCTATGCAGCATGCTCGCTCGCCCGACCATCGCTACAATTCGGGCAGTGGATATCGTGCATCTTGTCGGCACAGGCATGTGTTTTGGCGCCGCCATCGTTGCATTTGCTTGGGCACGTTCTCAGTCGTCAGCGGCCTAACAATTCGTTCAAGCCGAGCCCGCTTCGCGGTCTCGGACCAGCCGAGTCGCATCGGGCGGGCCGGCTTAACTCAGGCGTTAGGCATACACCAATCAACAAAGTCGTGATGGAGTCAAATGCGCTACTTCTACGGATTCATCTGGTTCATTGTCATTTCTTTCGCCACCTCGCTGATCTTGAACATGGGGATCATGGCTTATTTGCATTTCAGCGGTGCTATCGACATTGCGAATCCCCCTCCAGGCGCTGATGGATTCGCATTCGGTCAATCGCTCGGAAAACTGACAAATCCAATCAGCTTTCTTGTTGGCTTGATTTCCGCGATTGTCGGCACCTCCAAAGAAAAACTTCCAGGCACCAAAAGAAAGATCGAAGTGAAACGAGCGCCCATCAAGTATGACCACCCGAATTGACGAGCGTATGCCTAACAATTCGTTCAAGCCGAGCCCGCTTCGCGGTCTCGGACGTGACCGGACCGCATCGGGCGGGCCGGCTTAACTCAGGCGTTAGGTGCCAATGGACAAATCATCGCGATTCATTTCCTTGGTTGCCTTGCAGCTCTGCATTCCTGCGGTTGTGTACTTCCTAGTCGGGCTCTACAGCGGGGGCACGATAGGCATCGCGGATCTGTTTGCAAACTACTTGTTCATGGCTGCTCCGCACCTGCTACTTAGTCTGCTAGCTATTCGACCAAACGCTCGTCGCCCGACACTGATCTGGGGACTTTCGTTTCTTAACGCGCTGCTAGTTGCGTTTCAGCTCTGGGTTCTGCACGCAGTTCCCTCACGAGAGTCCGGGCTCGCCTGGATTTTTTACCTTCCACTCTGGAGCCTGGCTCTTGCAGCCCTTGCGATTGCCTGGGTCGTGGTCAAGTACAGTGGGCCCACGCGCAAAAGCTCTGCCGGAGAATCGCGTGGCACCTAACAATTCGTTCAAGCCGAGCCCGCTTCGCGGCCTCGGCAGAGCGCCGTAAGATGGTCACTCAGCCGTGGCCGCGCAGCGGGCCGGCTTAACTCAGGCGTTAGGTTTTGTGACCAACAATCTCGCCACTTCACCCTTGACTCGGATCCTTGCAATCCCTTTCGGCCTTTTCTTTGCTGCACTGGGAACCATCGCACTGCTCTCGGTCTTGGGCGTACTTAAAAGCAGCGTACCTACTACTTACACCTACCAAGTGTTCGGAGTCTGCGCCTCGGCAGTATTTATCGCTTCAGGCATCGGTGTCGCACTCTATGGTCTCGGACTGCATCGGGTAGCTGCCCAATTGGCCGGTCTCGCTCTGCTATTTTTCCTGATCACCTTCAACTGGATTGCCTTTGGCCCTGGTGATCGGAAGTTCACAACCAAGACATCCTCCAGCTTTTCAAAAGTAGTGGTGCGCCCCGCGTCAGAGCTGGAAGGGCGGCTCGTTTTTGGTCTTGTAGCCCTCCTGATGGACTCGATCCTGATCTATGGGCTCGTGAAAGGTCGTCGCAACAAAACCTAACAATTCGTTCAAGCCGACACCGCTTCGCGGCGTCGGCAAAGTCCCGTAGGATTGTGACTCTGCCGCCGCCGCAAAGCGGTGCGGCTTAACTCAGGCGTTAGCGCCCATGAAGCAGATCACTGGACTGACCATTTCTTTTATTGTTCTGGGCCTGACAGGCTGCATGAACGATCAGACCAAAGCGATGGCCGAGGTTTGCCAACAGATACTGGAGCAGACTGACCAGACCGCTCCTGTTACCTTCATCGAGGATGCGGAGTCTCGCATTGCTTCACTTAGCAAGCCTCAGAACAAGCTTTTGACCTATGCGCGGGACCTGCAGGATCCAGAGGCCATGACGTACAAGCCTTTGCTTGAACAATGCCTTTCACAAGTCAAACAGCGCCAGGCATCATCGTCCGGGCGCTAACAATTCGTTCAAGCCGAGCCCGCTTCGCGGTCTCGGACCGACCGGAACCGCATCGGGCGGGCCGGCTTAACTCAGGCGTTAGCCCTCAGCAGCAGACATGACCGCGACCCCAGACTGGTTCGGTAGAGCCGAAGAAGCAACCCCGGTTGTGATGTCACGCATTGCCAATGTCGTGATGAACACTGCCATGGCGCCGCAGGTCAACTTCCTACCAAGGATGGCCCACTGGTTTCTTCTTGACTCACTACTTCTCGCGAACCAAGCCAATCGAGAAGGGATGCACGCGAACGCTCTCTCGCTGACCAGGCAATGCATTGAGTCAATCAGCGTGATAGAGCTTGGTCTTTGCGGGCACGCGCAAGCTGAGGCAATGCTCCACAAGTGGGAGAGCGACGATCTAAGCCCCGGCAAGCTGAGAGCTTGGCTTGAGGCGAACGTATGGTCATCGTATGGCTCTGGCTTGTGGCATGAGCCATGGCCACAGTTTATGAGGCAGTTCGCTGCAGCACTGCAACCATACGCTCACTACTCCGCGCCGCTTTCGCAGTGGCAAGTGAAGCTACTAGATGGACCCGCAAATGATCCAACTGAAACGGGCAGCATTATCAAGCTGATCCAAGTTGGACCTCGCGCCTATGACGCGCAGAAAGCTACACGAATTACTCTGTTCCATGCCATCGTCACATACGTTTTAGGGCGCATCCTGCTTGCCGCAGGAGCGGATGAAGAGCTGTCCGTTACCGTCAATCGTCTCGGCAAGTCGTTGAGCGAATCTAAGTATCTCGACGGGCACCAGACAGATTGGAGCCAACAGTTCTGGGCAATGGTTTGGCGGCAAGATGGCCGCACCATACTTGAGTAAGCTGAGGGCTAACAATTCGTTCAAGCCGAGACCGCTTCGCGGCCTCGGCGTCGGTTGCTAGGATTGAACCACCGCCGTGGCCGCAAAGCGGCCCGGCTTAACTCAGGCGTTAGCCCACAATTGCAGGTTCAGTATGGCTCGCCGAAAAGTCCTCAAGTCCGTCGCTCACAATACAGCCGCGTCGTTCACAAGCTTGATGAACTACGCGGCTGACGACTATGTTTTAGGGTCATTGCTGACAAATGCCAGATCGACTGGTCAGACCCACTACTTCATTGACTTCGTTACACGAGAAGCATCCAAGATATTTGAGCAGCCACCTTTCACATTCGTGTTTGATGGCTATATGAAGATGTTCTGGGACAATGTGACCCTGCAGGGCTCTGATCCATCACTTGTTTCGACGGCTCGCCTAGAGTTGGATTTTGATCTTTCTCAGACGCGCCCATCACGGTATGCAAATGTTCTAGAAAGCCCGTATGTATGCACGCTTGAGCTTCGTGATGACCGCGGCGTTGATTACAGCCACTCCGTGCGGGACTGGTGGTTTCCTGAGCCACTCCCGCACCAAGTTGGGTTTCGCGGATTCATTCACCGGATCTGGTCACGGCTTGTGGGCTAACAATTCGTTCAAGCCGAGCCCGCTTCGCGGTCTCGGCGCCAACCGGTTCGCATCGGGCGGGCCGGCTTAACTCAGGCGTTAGGCCGCATGAAAGAATCGTTCTCGCAAGCGGAAATTTGTGAGAAGTACGGGTCACTGCTTGACCCTCCCGGAGCGGATCAACGTCTTGGCATCGCGCTTTCAACGCTAGGTCTCTTGCCTCTCAATGCGTTGCGACACCAAGCTGAGAATGGCACGTGCGGCTGGTACATCTGGGGTGGTGAACTCTTGGACGCACCGGACTTCTTCGCACCCTTGCACTTCAATCACTTGGCCGAATACGCGCCCGCGCTTATTCCATTCATGGGACTTTCGCCAGGCTGGCGCGTACTCCTGGCTCCAGGCCAAACAGACGTCTGGTACGACCCAGCATTACTTTCTGTGTAGCCTGCGGCCTAACAATTCGTTCAAGCCGAGCCCGCTTCGCGGCCTCGGCGCCGGTTTGTATGATTGAACCCACGCCGTGGCCGCAAAGCGGCCCGGCTTAACTCAGGCGTTAGGCCGCCCAGATCATCGCCAAAAGCACGGCCATATGATTTATCACCGCAAATGTGCGGAATTTCGCTTGCGGGATAACTCGTTAATTGCGCTAAGCTCTTGATACGCAACGGGCTTCGGCTGTCGCTATCCCGTTCAAACCTGAACATGCAGGCGATATCCTACAAATTCACTGACTACTAGGCGTTAGATTTCACCATGCAGCTACCCGGACGCCGACCGTTCTACAAGTACATGACCCCAGACGCGGCATTGGCGACGCTAGAGCATAAGAGTGTCCGGTATAGCTCGCCGCTTCGCTTCAACGATCCTTTCGATCATCAGACGTGCCTGCATCTCGACTTTGATCTCAAAGATTTCCCGCGCAAGCTCTTGGGAAAAATTGAGTACTTGGTACGGAATCCTCAGATTCCTATTCTCGAAGAGTCAGGACCTGTCTTTGAACTCATAGCTCTCATGCGAGCAAAGCTTCCTACGCATGGATTTCCAGGTGAAGCCTTCGCTAAGGAATCTCTTTCAATCTTCTCAGAGGGAGCGAACGAGATTGAACGAACCAGGGCTATGTTTCAGTCTCACTGGGAAGAATCACTGAAGGCCAACCGCACCTTCTGCGTTACTGAAGAACACACAAACCTACTCATGTGGGCTCACTACGCAAAAGACCATACAGGAGCTGTTCTAGAGCTCTGGTCACTCCCGGAAGAAGATAACGCCCTGTCAGTTTCACGCCCAGTTGAATATACAAAGACTCCGCCGTCATTCTTCACAGAGAACGAGTTTCTTGATTATTTCTGCGGAGTATCAGCACTAGACCTCCCAGCCCTCACTAGACGGGCTGTCCATACAAAGAGTGACCACTGGAACTATGAAAAGGAGTGGCGCGTGTATTACCCACTCTCTGACAAACCCGGACTCTATGAAGACGTGTCTCTTAGACCATCAGAATTCAGGGGTATCTATTTCGGCTGCAGGGCCGAGCCGGATTTCATAGAAAAAGCAAGCAAGCTTGTGAGCTCACACTTCCCGCATGTTAAGACTTATCGCTCTCACCGGCTAACTTCAGCTTACGAGCTCTCTTTCAGTGAAATCTAACAATTCGTTCAAGCCGAGACCGCTGCGCGGCCTCGGCGTCGTGCCGTAAATTGTCACACCGCCGTGGCCGCGCAGCGGTCCGGCTTAACTCAGGCGTTAGCATGCAGAGCAACACCTACCTCTCCATAGAAAATAAGATAGCCCACAACCTTGGGGTTATCGTTCTTGCCTCTCAGGAGATTGAATCGACACTAAAATTTCTTACCTCTGTGCTCGGAGAGGACGAGAATTATTCTGTCATGCAACGCTACAACCGCATCAAGAAAAAGCCGCTTGGCGAGATGACCACTCTTTTCGCCTCCAAGGCAGAGAGGGGTGGCCGAGAAGTTAAGAAGCTTCTGAAGAAGTACGTGAATATTCGAAATGAAGTAGTTCACCACTTCGTCGAAACGTACTCAAAAGAGCTGACTAGCGGTGATAAGCAAGCGATCGTTTTTGATCTAGCTTCACGTGCTTTGAAGCTTCAATCGATCGCAGGTCAGCTGAAAGTGTTCGCGGCTCAAGTCGCCGACACCATACTCAATGAAGACCGGCCTGCATGCTAACAATTCGTTCAAGCCGAGCCCGCTTCGCGGTCTCGGACCAGCCGAGTCGCATCGGGCGGGCCGGCTTAACTCAGGCGTTAGCGCCCATGAAGCAGATCACTGGACTGACCATTTCTTTTATTGTTCTGGGCCTGACAGGCTGCATGAACGATCAGACCAAAGCGATGGCCGAGGTTTGCCAACAGATACTGGAGCAGACTGACCAGACCGCTCCTGTTACCTTCATCGAGGATGCGGAGTCTCGCATTGCTTCACTTAGCAAGCCTCAGAACAAGCTTTTGACCTATGCGCGGGACCTGCAGGATCCAGAGGCCATGACGTACAAGCCTTTGCTTGAACAATGCCTTTCACAAGTCAAACAGCGCCAGGCATCATCGTCCGGGCGCTAACAATTCGTTCAAGCCGAGCCCGCTTCGCGGTCTCGGACCGACCGGAACCGCATCGGGCGGGCCGGCTTAACTCAGGCGTTAGGCGCTTATGTTGGAGTCTACGTCCATCGTCATGTGAAGAATTCGCACGATCAGCAACTCGTCTTCACTCAGATGTTTGTAATAGATGACGTGCCCGCCATGCGGGAACTTCCGGTAGCCCTCACGGATGTCATCGCACGCACGTCCCATCAATGGGTTCTTCGCCAGAGCATGGAACACCTGATCCACTTCTTTCAGGTAGGTATTTCGCTGGCGGACACCCCAGCGCTCCTGCGTGTATCTCGCGATCGACTTTAGATCCGCCTGGGCGGACCTAGTGAGATCGAACTTTCTCATTTCTGCTCAGAGTCCAGCTCAGAAATAAGCGAGTCATAGCTGTACTTGGCCCGACCGCTACGCTCACCGGCAATCAGGGCATTTCGCAGAACTTCGAGTTTGCTCTCGGTTGTCTCAAGCAAACGCAAGCCCGCCCGCACGACCTCGCTAGCAGAGCCGTATCGGCCGCTATCAACTTGACCCGCAATGAATTGCTCAAAGTGGTCACCCAAGCTGACACTGGTATTTCTGGCCATTGCGTCCTCCTAACTTGTACCAATTATTGGTACAGCAAGAACCGACTGTCAAGCGACGCGCCTAACAATTCGTTCAAGCCGAGTCCGCTTCGCGGCCTCGGCAAATGGCCGCTATGATTCAGCCACTTGCCGTGGCCGCTACGCTGCCCGGCTTAACTCAGGCGTTAGGTTGCAGACAAACAGATGCGCATTCCCACCTTGATTCTGACGCTTCTCGTTGCAGCTTCTGCCGCCGCTGCAGAACGTGACTTTTCTGGTCAATGGACTATTGATATCCGATCTCCAGAGGCAGTCAAACAAAACAAAGATTGCGGCTTTGCTTCATTTGACTTGAAGCAGGTCGGAGACAGAATTACCGGCACGCATACATTTGCGACAAGTGGTTGCGGCCGTATCAACGACAGCGGGCCAGTCACAGGAATCCTCGTCAGCCCAAAGAAAGCCGTACTTATCGTAACTAGCGCAAGAAACGGCGACATCGCTTATGGCATTGCAATTCTTTTGCCTGACCATGATCTCGACTGGAAAACGATTGAATATGTGCGTGAATCAGGCGGAGACTCGCCATTGATTCTTGGGAAAGGGCGCTTGCATCCCGGCAAATAAGGCAGCAACCTAACAATTCGCTCAAGCCGACTCCGCTTCGTTCCGGCCACGCCGTGGCAGAAAAAGCTTGCCACGGCGTGGCCTCCACTACACTACGCGTCTTAGCTCAGGCGTTAGGGCCCATGAAAGAGTTGTTCGCAAGCGCTCCGCCCTACTTCCTGGCAGTCGCAATCGTCTCGATCACCGTTGCCTATGTTCTATCAGAACGGTTTTTCAAGGCGCTAACCCGAGCTCATCCTGAGTTGTCCGACTCATTTAAGACAAGGCATTTGCTCGTCATTTACGGTGGAACAACGCCTGCCAAGTTTCGCTACTTGAATTCCAAAACGTTCAACTCTCTGCAAGATGCCAACCTTCGCCGCATGGGAAATCATGCCTACATCGCACTTGCCGTTTACGCTGTATCGTTCTTGGCATTTCTTCTGTCAGTACTCGCTTGGGCCTCAGCGCGTGGGCCCTAACAATTCGTTCAAGCCGAGCCCGCTTCGCGGTCTCGGACGTGACCGGTTCGCATCGGGCGGGCCGGCTTAACTCAGGCGTTAGGCACAGCATGAAAACAAGCTCGGTTGTTGGAAAACTGCTCGCATTTGTCCTTGCGATCTTTGGTTCTTCCTCATGCGCTAATACGGCAACGCCGACTCAAGGATCGCCGCAAGAACTTCTCGCAGCCGTCACAAAGTCGAATGTCCGCGACTTCTGGACAAACGACTTTGGTAGAGAAAAGCGGAGTGGTGGCTATTCGGTGATCGTCCCCACCGAGAGAGCCGAGGCGTTCCTTAAATCGATCCGGGAGCAATTGCCCGCTGGATATGTCGCTTTTGTTGGGACCACCAACAACCTTGATGACCCTAAGATCAAAGGCGCTGAAATTGTCTTGGCTCCAGGCCAAGATCAGTTTGACATCATCCGACTTGCAACCACGGACGCTGTCAACTATGACAAAACTACTGATCAGATCATTGAGGAGCTCAAGCAGTGGGACTCTCAGTTCGGGATTGATATCTGGCAAGCCGAGACCGACACCGTTCAACTGAAGCTGAAGTCCCTTCCAAAGGATCTTCCAAACTTCTCGCAGAAGGTCTACGACTTCTGCCCAGACATCGTTGACCAAGGCGTCGGTGACATTGAGTCCCTTCAGGCCGCCATCAAACAGGAACGAGCGATCTTTCTCTGGTGGGACTAGTCGCCCTGTGCCTAACAATTCGTTCAAGCCGAGCCCGCTTCGCGGTCTCGGACCGACCGGAACCGCATCGGGCGGGCCGGCTTAACTCAGGCGTTAGGCAGCACCAGACCAAAGTTCTCAGAACTTGCTGGGTGGAACCAATCTCTTCCCCGCCTTGCCGCACCTGATCCTCGCCACATACTCCGTGCAGCCTGAGAGCGGCTGCACTCCGTCTGTGGTTGTGGCGTCTCGCGAACAGCATTCGGGCACACAGAACTCAGTTCTGTGTAGCCAGCACGGTTCGCTTGCAGACTTGTGAAATTTTTACGGCCGCAGCAAGAGCATCGCTGGCTGCTGCCTAACAATTCGTTCAAGCCGAGTCCGCTTCGCGGCCTCGGCAAATGGCCGCTATGATTCAGCCACTTGCCGTGGCCGCTACGCTGCCCGGCTTAACTCAGGCGTTAGACCTTTGACTACAGAGTCTGGCAAACCGGGAAAGCTGGAAAAGCTCATCGCCGTCTACGAGCATTTCGGCCAAGAGATCGCGGCAATTCCCGATCCATGGGCCTCAAAGCTTGCCAAGCAGTCCAATGCAGTTCGAACCACTGTGGACAGGACACTCGGCAAGGAACCCGGCGCCACAAAGAGCCAGTTTGCTGCCGGTCTTGAGCAAGGGCTTCGGGACACACCGGATTTCATTGCAATGGCCTCTCCAGAGTGGCGAGCTCACGTTGCAAAAGCATTGAATAATGCGGTGCAGACCGCTTACCCCGAGTTCCTCGCTAAAGACGCAGAACGCCTGGAGAAGATCCGGGACCGCGGAAAGATCAAGACGGATTCTGAGTACTACCTCATCAGGCACAAGATCGACGTTCTCGAAGGCAGCGGCGACACTAAGCTCCTGATGGATTTCTACGCTCTTGTGGATTCCTTTGGGTCAAAGGTCTAACAATTCGTTCAAGCCGAGCCCGCTTCGCGGCCTCGGCGCCGGCTCGTATGATTGAACCACCGCCGTGGCCGCGCAGCGGCCCGGCTTAACTCAGGCGTTAGGCCGCAGAATCCAATCTACTTGACAGTCCATATTTAGACTAGTTACAATAGGCTATGTGGCGAATCGAAGAACATCGGCAAGCGGACAAAGAACTCTCCTCTGGCCGGATTCCCGTCGAGATCCTGAAGCGCTACGAGAAATGGAAAGACATTGCCATGCTGTCGGGGCCTCACGGGCTTCGCGCCATCAAAGGATTTCGTGATGAAGCCCTCTCCGGTGATTGGAAAGGCTACCGTTCATCCAGACTCAACGAGCAATGGCGGGTCATCTACCAGGTTGTTGCGGACGCCCTACTGGTCCAGGTTGTTCGCGTGACACCCCATGACTATCGGAGAAATTGATATGCGTAAATTCATCCCGGCAAAAAAGCGTGTTGATGTAACCCCGGGTGAGTCTGTGCGCATCATTCGTGAGTTGCAGGGCCTTACTCAGACTCAGCTCTCTGAGGAGTGCGGCATTCCCCAGACGACCATTTCCGGCATTGAGACCGGCCGAGTCAATCTCGGTGTTGAGCGCGCCAAGACGCTGGCAACTGCCCTGCATGTCCACCCGGCTGTTCTTGTGTTCCCGGGCTGGCAACTTGAGTCTGCGGCCTAACAATTCCTTCAAGTCGACGCCGCTTCGCGGCGCGACTTAAGTCAGGCGTTAGGCCTCCACATGAAAGTCCATCCGCCACTCACACCCTGCATGCGCTACGCGTTCAAGCTATTCGCCTTTCTCTATGTCTTCCTCTTTGGCGCGATGGCTGTCACCCGCCTCGTCAAAGGCCTGCCCGTAGTCGAGTCGATACCTTCGGACCTGTGGATACTTGTTGTCGCACTCCTTGCTATTCCTACTGTTCTGGCTCTTTTGTATACGTCGGCGCTCGTGTTTGGGCTTGGAGCTTCGACCAGTATGGCTTGAAGGGCAGAAGCTATTGGGGGCGCCGAGTCGAGATTCGCTGGCCAGATGTTCGTGATGTTCGAGCCACATCAGTTGAGGGAATTCCTGCGTTGCTGATAGGGTCACGATCGAGCAAGTCGGAGATTTTCGCCTACACACTAGGCGTGGACCTCCGCGAAATTCACACCGAACTAGTACGTCGCGCAGGCCAGGAGCATATTCTCACGCAATGCTTTGAGCCAGTTCCGGCCTAACAATTCGTTCAAGCCGAGCCCGCTTCGCGGTCTCGGATCAGCCGAGTCGCATCGGGCGGGCCGGCTTAACTCAGGCGTTAGGCCCCATGAAAAGAAGTCGCCTACTCAGTGTTTCCATCTGCGCACTTCTGCTAGTTGGGTGCAACACGATTCATTCGATTTCGGAACAAGATCAATTTCGCGGAATCGTCGGCGAAGATGTAAAGACTGTTCGACCAGTTTTGCTATGGCGCCTGTCAGAACCGTGGCGATTCGAGCCTGACATTGCTTTCCAACTTTACGACGAAAATAGTGGCAACTCTCGGGGAGAATGGCTTCCTATCGGTACGACGATCAAAATTCTTGAGATCAACCGGTATCTGACCAGTGAGGCCGGGCCGTGGGTCGGAGTCGTCGGCACAATCAACTCTCCAAAAAGTGGACTAGTAAAATTCATATACACGTGGCCATCGCATGGATACGCTCTTGAACGTGCAGTATGGGAAGGAGATCAAACTCCTAGCAGCCGTCCTTCACGGGCTCTGCGTTAGCGCTGGGGCCTAACAATTCGTTCAAGCCGAGCCCGCTTCGCGGTCTCGGACCAGCCGAGTCGCATCGGGCGGGCCGGCTTAACTCAGGCGTTAGGTTGCACAAAGACCATGTCGCAAATTGCGTTCAGCAAAGACGAGAAAGAGATCATCGTCCGCAAGATCCAACTGTACTTCTCTGAAGAACTGAAGCAGAAGATTGGGCAATTTGACGCAGAGTTCCTCCTGGACTTCTTTTCCCAGGAAGTCGGCGCCTACTTCTACAACCGAGGACTTTATGACGCGCAAGCTGCTGTCAGCGCTAAGCTTGACGACATACAAGACGCCATCTATCAGCTTGAGCAGCACACAGATTTCAAGCGCTAAAAGCGTGCAACCTAACAATTCGTTCAAGCCGAGCCCGCTTCGCGGTCTCGGACGCAGCCGGTTCGCATCGGGCGGGCCGGCTTAACTCAGGCGTTAGGTCGCCCAGATCATCGCCAAGAGCAGGCAATACGATTTATCGCCGCAAATATGCGGAATTTCGCTTGCGGGATAACTCGTTAATTGCGCTAAGCTCTTGATGCACAACGGGCTTCAGCTGTCGCTATCCCGTTCAAACCTGAACAAGCAGGCGATATCCTGCAAGTTCACTGACTACTAGGCGTTAGCGCGCCAACAAAGGAGTGCTATGAGCCGGGAAGACTACGTAGCAATCGGTGCACGACTCTTCGCAATCTATGTTGGCGTTCACACCATTCTGCAAATCCCATCTTCAATTCAAATGCTTAAAAGCCCAGACGGAATGTCTTGGGCCTGGCTTTACGCCTTGGCGCTAGTTCTGTCCTTAGCCATATGCGCGTTCCTTTGGAAGTTCCCGCTCACAGTCGCTCGCAAGCTCCTTCCTGTAATGAAGGAAGCACGATCCGAGCAAACTGTTGACTCGTCTGTCGGCCTTTCGATCGGGATCACACTGATCGGTGTCTGGCTAATAGGCCAAGGCCTCTTGGATTCAATCTATTGGCTCGCCATGATCATTCGTACAACCAGTTTGGTCAGCTCAAAGAACTATGGATTTGAGTGGCAACCCGACGACATCGCATCCATGGTCTTAGCTGGCTTTGAGCTTCTGATCGGAGGCTGGTTAGTACTCGGCAGCTCTGGCGTTAAGAGACTCATCTACAAATTCCGTTACGGTTCTCAATAGCGCGCTAACAATTCGTTCAAGCCGAGCCCGCTTCGCGGTCTCGGACCGACCGGATCCGCATCGGGCGGGCCGGCTTAACTCAGGCGTTAGGTCTCACATGAGATATCTCGTTCTCTTGATCGTTCTTCTGCCAAGCCTTGCATGGGCCGATACATTTCGCACAGGCGTCAAGGTTGCCTGCAACACGGCAGATGACAGTCTAAGAATTAGCTATGTAGGTGCCTACAACGAGGCCGGCGAAGCGCTCATCAATTCTCTAGACCAGACTGGTGTTGCTACCGACGACTTGGTGAGAACGGATGGTGACAGCCTAATCACCCAGATTCTAACCAAAGCGTGGGAGTGCAAACTCTCAGACGGGATCTACAACATTGTTGTTGGTGGCGCTCCTGGAAACATGAAGATCGGTGGCAGATGTGGCGCGCATTTGTCGGCTTGGGTGGAGATTTCGCACGACGGAGTAACGTTTCCTCACACCGTTTTCCATGATGATTGCCACCTAAGCAAAACCGTCATTACAGAGATCCTCGTTCGTGCCGGCAGCAAGTCAATGCAATTGACAGAGATTCCAGTTGATAGATGGTGGCAGTGAGACCTAACAATTCGTTCAAGCCGAGTCCGCTTCGCGGCCTCGGCAGAGCGCCGTAAGATTGTCACTCTGCCGCGGCCGCTACGCTCCCCGGCTTAACTCAGGCGTTAGGTGCCATGAAGATTACGGTCGCGCTTCTCATGGCAATAGCCCTGACCGGCTGCGGGGCCTCCCGCGCAGAAAAGCAGCAGCAAGACTTTTTTGAAGTCCAGGCCTACTCGTACTTGAAGCGCGACATGAAAGAACAGGAAATCCTGTCATGGGCCGAGCAGCATAAGCTCAGTAGAGTCTCAGACGGATCCAAAGACATCATTCTCTTTGCGCCCGGCATCACCACACGTTGGCCACACTTCCCTTGCGCCAAAACGTTTACGCAGATCCGCATCAAGCTCACAGATAGCAACGGCTTGGCGTCGTATCAGCTTGGGCGTGGCGGCATCTGCTTGTAGCCGTGTGGCCGGCACCTAACAATTCATTCAAGCCGACGCCGCTTCGCGGCGCGGCTTAATTCAGGCGTTAGCTGGGTGCAGACAGGCGTTCAGTAGGTCAAGGCTAAGAGCCCGTAGTTCGCGCGGTTGCTCTTCGAAAATTTTGGCCTGTTTTCTCCATTAGATTCGCAAGAGCGGCTTGCCGGCCTGGACCAAAGGCAGTGCCGGGCGCTTTACGTTGTTCAAGGTAGAGCCGCAGGCAAGGTTCCGCAGCTGCTTACCCATCTAACAATTCGTCCAAGCCGACACCGCTTCGCGGCGTCGGCAGACTCCCGCTAAGATTGTGACTCTGCCGCCGCCGCAAATCGGCGCGGCTTAACTCAGGCGTTAGGCAGCGAACAGCAGTGATTCGTGACCTTCCACAGTTGCTCG
This sequence comes from Thermomonas aquatica, assembly GCF_006337105.1. NCBI lineage: Bacteria > Pseudomonadati > Pseudomonadota > Gammaproteobacteria > Lysobacterales > Lysobacteraceae > Thermomonas > Thermomonas aquatica. The sequence continues at coordinate 800,455 of NZ_CP040871.1, forward strand.
CAAGCATGGAGCCTTCACTCAATCCAGGCACCTATGCGTTTGTCGTTGCGCCCGTTGATTACCAAATTCCACCGGATCAGATCATCGCTTCTGTTCGCGAGCCGGAAGGCCAGTCCCTCGTCATTCCAGAGCAACTCGCACATGAGTGTGGTTTGCCGGTCACCTACTCCGCAGCTTGGATCACGCTCACAGTCCACTCGGACCTTGCCGCTGTTGGCTTGACCGCCGCATTTGCTGGCGCGCTCGGCCAAGCTGGCATCAGCTGCAATGTCATCGCTGGCGTCCATCACGATCATTTGTTCGTGCCCGCTCACCAAGCGCAGCAGGCCATGGCTGTGCTGTTTGATCTGCAAAGAGCCGCTGCCTAACAATTCGTTCAAGCCGAGACCGCTGCGCGGCCTCGGCAAAGTCCCGTAGGATTGTGACTCTGCCGTGGCCGCGCAGCGGTCCGGCTTAACTCAGGCGTTAGGCGGCGCCAGGCCAAAATCTTTTCAACGTGAAGATGGCCTTCTCATGCAACAGCGCACTTCGCATGTCTCGTCGGCCACATACTCCGTGCAGCCTGAAAGCGGCTGCACTCCGTCTGCGGTCGGAGGTTCGGGTCAACAGCATTGCAGGCGCACAGAACCAGTTCTGTGCAGCTGGCCGGGATTCGATCGCTGTCTTGTGAAAAATTCACAGTGCCCAGCAAAAGCATCGCTGGTCAGCCGCCTAACAATTCGCTCAAGCCGACTCCGCTTCGTTCCGGCCACGCCGTGGCAGAAAAAGCTTGCCACGGCGTGACCTCCACTACACTACGCGTCTTAGCTCAGGCGTTATGCGCGGCCGGAGAAGAGTCTTTGGCTGGGCCAAGACCTTCGGCATGAGCAGGTCGCCGCGCGGGACCGCGTGGAAGAGACTCCCTACGTTCGGCAGTCGCTTCGGCCACACTCTCGCCTAAGCTCGCCAGAGCCAAGGCAGGCAACGCAGCCGCCATTTGCCTTCGCCCGTCCAGGCGGATTCCCGCATCCCAAGCCCGATCGCCTTAAGATCACTCGCGTCAATCGGCTTCGTTGCGCAGCCCCACTGCATAACGAGTCATTCAAGCCGACGCCGCTTCGCGACGTCGTGGTAACGTCCTTGCATCCGTCCGCTCCTGCTTCGGCCACACTTCCGCAGCGGCGCGGCTTAACTCAGGCGTTAGCCGTCAGATTTGGAGATCCTCTATGTTTTGGGAGAAAACGGTTGAGTACGCTTTCTTATGGAGAGCGGCGCAAGCTGAGATCGTGGATTTTGCCTCACCTATGTCAGGCAAACAGGAGAGGGGCGCAGGCGACGCAATATTTGGCAAAGACGCAAAACTACTTCTAATCGAGTTCAAAGCGTCAATTGATGATTTGAAAACTGAAAGAGATAAGTTCGATGACTATCCAACTGCAAAGGAGCTGCTAGGAAATTCGGATGACCATCATTTCTTCGTATATGGCAGAAAAGATGAATCAAGATTGGCTTTAGGCCTGCAAAATTTCTTTAGTGAAAAAACGATCAATTTTACCGATATTCATAAATATTCAGCAGGCCAGATTTTTTTCAAAAAGTACTTGCTTCAATTTCTTGCATTAAGAAAGCGCGACGAGCGCGGCGCTGGAAAAATTCAACTTTCAGACTACACGAGCATCATCGGATTCAATCTAGACAATAAAATTGTTCAAGCCTGCACCCTTTCTGAGTATGCTCAGCACATTTTCCCAAGCATTATGAATGAGTTCGAGATTACCGAGAATTCCGACTCACCTGGCATGAAGCCAAGAATGTGACGGCTAACAATTCGTTCAAGCCGAGCCCGCTTCGCGGCCTCGGCAGGGCATCGTAAGATTGTGCCTCTGCCGCGGCCGCAAATCGGCCCGGCTTAACTCAGGCGTTAGGCCTTGCCAGTGAGACTTCAGTAGCAACGGCAGCTCAACGTAGTTTTCTCGCAATGTTCCGCGCCGCTACGCTCGCGCTCCACCCACCACAGCTCACCTTCGTTTCGTTCAAGGCTGGGCACGCCAGATTTCATCAGGCGTTGCCGGTGCGGTCTCTCGCTTCGTTCCTTGACCCCTGGCGGTTCGCACGCAGGCGTACGCGGCAACAAGCCCTGCCGCGCGTACCTGCGTGCGAGTGTGAGATTTTTACGGGTGAACAGTCGTTTGCAGGAAGAGCAAAGGCTGGTCTACGGCCTAACAATTCGTTCAAGCCGAGTCCGCTTCGCGGCCTCGACGGCGGCCCGCTATGATTGAGCCACCGTCGTGGCCGCTACGCTGCCCGGCTTAACTCAGGCGTTAGGCGGCGCACGACCCATGTCGCGACTGATTTTTTCCTTCGCCCTACTCTCACTTACGCTGGCAGGCTGCTTTGGAAGTGATCCAAAGTACACCGAGTACTTTCCCGAGGCGAACGGCGACAAACCAGACATCTTTGAGTTGAGCTTCGTGCAGGTATGCGAGAGCCGTCGGGAAGCGTTTAATGGGGCTGCACGCTTTGCTCGTCGATATCATTTCCTGCAGGAGCGCATCGCAGAACCGGACAGTCGAATTGGCTCTGTGTACACTTCCGGCGCTCCAATGCGTGCGCACCTCATGGTGGAACAACTCCATGAACAGCTTTATCGTATCAGCCTTTCTACGTTTCATGGCTTTCCAACGGATTTAGTTCTGGCGGCGCGCACCTTTAACTTCTGTAGCGCAGAAGGGCCGCCGCCTAACAATTCATTCAAGCCGAACCCGCTTCGCGGGTCGGCTTAATTCAGGCGTTAGGCGCTAATGTTCAAATTGCTCGCACTATTCATCGCACTGTTTGCAGCCCAGTTGGCGCCCAGAGCTTCCAGTCAGGATTTGTCTGCGGAACAGAGAGAAGAACTCCGTTCTTTGTTAACCGGCTATTCCGTTGCAATCAGGGATCTAATCGTCGACCGACTGACCCCAGTTCCATGGCAGGGCAAGGGTGCTTGTACTGTTGAGCTCACCCAGCTACCTGGCGGCCAAGTGATTCGTGCAAGTTTGTCTGATTGTGAATTTCCGGAAGATATTCAGAATCAGGTAATCGCGCGACTAGAAACGATGAACACTCCATACCAAGGCTTTGAACGTGTGTTCCGGAGAACTTTTACTATCCGTCTCCGATAGTATCCAATGTGCATCACGCGCCTAACAATTCGTTCAAGCCGAGCCCGCTTCGCGGTCTCGGACCAGCCGAATCGCATCGGGCGGGCCGGCTTAACTCAGGCGTTAGCGCCTTATTCCATGAAGAAAGCATTCATCGCAGCCGCACTACTGATCGCAAGCGCAGCTTCTGCGCAGGCGCCGTCGTCCGCGACAAAACAGGAAGTCGCCCAGCTGTTCGCAGCACTGCGACAGTCAAATTGTGAGTTCTCGCGCAATGGCTCTTGGTACAACGCCCAGAAAGCCAGCGACCACCTGCAACGGAAGTACGATTACCTGCTAAAGAAGGGCTTGGTCACATCCACGGAATCATTCATCGAGCTAGCGGCCACCAAGAGCAGCATGTCGGGGAAGCCTTACCAAGTACGCTGCGGCAAGACACCTCCGGTATCCAGCCAATATTGGTTCACTAGCAAGCTCAATGCACTTCGTAGTTCTGGCCGGCGCTAACAATTCGTTCAAGCCGAGCCCGCTTCGCGGTCTCGGACCGACCGGAACCGCATCGGGCGGGCCGGCTTAACTCAGGCGTTAGGCGGCTACCAAATCCACTCGCACCCTGAAGCCAAGAGCAGTTGCTGCTCTGGTCATAGTTTCAAGTGTCAATCCGGTATCAGTCGCATCGAGCATTCGATCCACAACCGTCCGACTCGTGTGCATACGCTTGGCCAATGCGCTTTTGTTCACGCCAGTTGTTTGCATCGCTTGCTCAATTTGCCATGCAATCACGCGCTTAACGGCAATCGCAGTCGCCTCTTCAAGCTCGCCCTGCTCTGCCAAGAAAACGTCAAAGTCGCTGCCAATGTGCTTGTTCTTGCTCATGCCCTCACCTCTTTCATGCGGAGTACTGCCAAAGCGAGATCCGCCTTTGGTGTCGCTTGCGTCTTCTTTACAAAGCCGTGCAACAACACCATGTCTGCGCCAACCACTGTGAAAAGCACGCGGGCAATTCCCTCAGGGATACTGCTGCGCACTTCCCACAGGCCAGGTTCCATCTTGCGTACAACCGGCATTCCGACCGGCCAGCCAAACTGAACTGTCTTGATGTCCGCACCAATCGCTTTCCTCGCACCAAGCGAGACTTGCTCTATCAGCCAATCGCGGACAGGCTCTTTGCCTGTTGTCGTAGAGTAGAAACGCACAGACAAGATTGGTGGCATGCGCGAATCGTACTTAAATAAGTGCAATTGTCAAGCGCCGCCGCCTAACAATTCGTTCAAGCCGAGCCCGCTTCGCGGTCTCGGACCGACCGGAACCGCATCGGGCGGGCCGGCTTAACTCAGGCGTTAGGTCTTTGCCCCGGTCACTTGCGCACTCCAAAGTGATACTGTAGTGTCACTTTCATGCGCACTGAACTCGTCACAACTCTGAAGCGGCAGGCCACTGAACTCCTCTCAGATATTGAGCGGGATAAAGAGCCAATTCTCATTACCCAGCATGGCCTGCCAAGCGCCTATCTCCTGGATGTTGAGACTTATCAGCTCATGCAACAGCGCATGGCCATCCTTGAAGGCATTGCCCGCGGAGAGCAAGCCCTAGCAGAAGGCCGTGTGGCAACTCATACGCAAGCAAAGAAGCGTCTCGCCAGATGGCTGAAATAGTCTGGTCAGAGCCCGCTCTCGCGGATCTTGACGCAATTGCCGACTACATCGCACTGGAGAACCCAGTTGCGGCGTCTGAGCTAGTCAAGCGCATCTTTGGCCACATCGAACAGCTCGTGAATCACCCTGAGAGCGGGAGTCGCCCGCAAGAGCTTGGGAAATCGCGCTACCGTCAGATCGTGGAGCCGCCCTGCCACGTCTTCTACCGTTATGACGGGCACAAGGTTTTCATCCTGCACGTCATGCGTTCGGAACGATTGCTCCGCAAGGGCCAGCTTGCCAAGCGCTCCAAGCAAGCAAAGACCTAACAATTCGTTCAAGCCGAGACCGCTTCGCGGCCTCGGCGTGGCGTCGTAGACTGTGCCATCGCCGCGGCCGCAAATCGGCCCGGCTTAACTCAGGCGTTAGGCGGCGCCAGACAAAAAGATCTGGTAGTCGTGAGTAGACACATCACACGCCATCGTGGTTTGTGGTTCTCGTCGGCCACATACTCCGTGCAGCCTCAAAGCGGCTGCACTCCGTCTGCGGTCGAAGGTTCGGGTCAACAGCATTGCAGGCGCACAGAACCAGTTCTGTGCAGCTGGCCGGGATTCGATCGCAGTCTTGTGAAAAATTCACAGTGCCCAGCAAAAGCATCGCTGGTCAGCCGCCTAACAATTCGCTCAAGCCGACTCCGCTTCGTTCCGGTCACGCCGTGGCAGAAAAAGCTTGCCACGGCGTGACCTCCACTACACTACGCGTCTTAGCTCAGGCGTTAGCGCGCAGGTTGTCGTAGGCCTGGTTCAAGAATTGATTGAGTCATCGGTCGCAGCCAACTGATTCTGTAAATTTTTCACAGAATCCGCTCTTCGAAAATTTTTTCTCGCAAGAGCGGTTCTCGGTGCGGAGGCTTTGGCGGTTCCAGACGCCCCGCTCGTCCGCAGATCACGTCGCATGTCGATTGCCAATAGCAACACAGCGCGCTAACAATTCGTTCAAGCCGAGCCCGCTTCGCGGTCTCGGTCACACCGGGTCGCATCGGGCGGGCCGGCTTAACTCAGGCGTTAGGTGGCTGCCAACCAACTTCGCAATCACGCCATTCGGAGCACACAAGACACGGCCACGCTAGGGAAACACCCTAGGAGAACGCCTGATGCACAACGTGCTCTTTGTTTTGATTTGGCCGCTCACACTTATCTGCCCGTTCCTTCCAAGACGAAGTATCGCAACCGGCCTATTTATCTTCGTAGCATGCCAAGTAGTTCTTTGGTTCTCTACGATTTCAGCAATGAGCAGTCCAGCGTGGGATGACAGTGCAGGAGATATGCTAATCCCTTTTGTGATCTTGCTTCCATCTGCAGTATTCGCGTTCCTGCTCATAGTGCGCGGTCTCTTCATATCCGCTAGCTACGCAATAGACAAGCTGGCGGAGTCGAGCGAAGACGCCACCTAACAATTCATTCAAGCCGACACCGCTTCGCGGCGTCGGCAAAGGCCGCTAAGATCGTGCCTTACCGGCGCCGCAAAGCGGTGCGTCTTAATTCAGGCGTTAGAACGAGCTGGGGGAGCTCATGGCAATCGTAGAAATCCCACGCGAGACTGATCGCTTCGTACTGCACTTTGATACTGATCGCAAAGAGATCAATGCATATGCATTGGCCACATCACTTGTCGGCTTGGCAAATGCGATCAAAGAAGCCAACTCAATCGTTAATCCTGGACACTCGATTGAGGTCGTAGTTGAACGACTGGACGACGGTAGCTTTCGAGCCACGATCAAGACGATCGTAAAGAAAGCCAAGAACATCTTTTCCCATGAAGCGTCTAAAGCGATCATCTATGGGCTAATCGCCACGTGGATCTACGATCAGACGCTGGGTGCTGACAAGCAACCAACCATCATCGTCAATGATGGCTCCGTAGAGATCCGATCAGGCGACACGATCATCATCGTTCCGCGCGAGGTCTATGAAGCCAAGAAGGCCGTGGAAAGGTCGCAGCGCTTCGAGAACTCAATGGGTCAGGTTTTTAGCGGCGCAATGCTGGACCGCGACGTTTCGGGGCTCAAGATTACACCGACTGGCAACTGGCCAACGCTTCCGGCAATTCCAAGAAGTCAGTTCAAGGCGCTAATTGAGCGTCACTCACCAGACGATGCAAACACCATCATTGAGGACGCTCATTTGGAGATCTCAAGGGCAATTCTCGCCCGTGGTCGACGTAAGTGGGAGTTCTACTGGCGTGGCATCCGCATTGCAGCGCCCGTTCTAGACGAGTCATTCTTCGACGACTTCTTTGCACACTCAATCACAATCGCCCCGGGTGACGTGTTACATGCCGCTCTGAAGATTCATCGGCGGCCAGACCCCGATAGCGGCATCATGATCAACGTCAAGTATGAAGTTGTGCAGGTCTACAACCATGAGCCCAGACAAACGCAGAGCTCGTTCTAACAATTCGTTCAAGCCGACACCGCTTCGCGGCGTCGTGATAGGTTCTCGTTATTGAACCAACACGCCGCCGCAAAGCGGTGCGTCTTAACTCAGGCGTTAGCTGGGTGCAGACAGGCGTTCAGTAGGTCAAGGCTAAGAGCCCGCAGTTCGCACGGTTGCTCTTCAAAAGTTTTGGCTTGTTTTAACCATCAGATTCGCAAGAGCGGCTTGCCGGCCTGGACCAAAGGCAATGCCGGACTCTTTACGTGACTTGGAGTAGAGCCAGCAGGCGTGGCTCCTCGGCTGCCAACCCAACTAACAATTCGTCCAAGCCGACACCGCTTCGCGGCGTCGGCAGACTCCCGCTAAGATTGTGACTCTGCCGCCGCCGCAAATCGGCGCGGCTTAACTCAGGCGTTAGCGCGCAGAAGAAATAGATTTCAGCAAAGAGCTTTTCTTCCGCCAAACCCAAAGAGCTTCCCTGATCCAGTCTCGCCCGCGCTCCGGCATATCGCGGACCTGATACGCCTCCGCGCGGTGACAGAGGTCTTGGCGTCAAGCCAAACCGTCTTTCCTGGTACCCGGCATCAAAAGCCGGCTTCAGCGCGCTAACAATTCGCTCAAGCCGAGCCCGCTTCGCGGCCTCGGCGCGGTGTGGCAAGCTTGTACACCTCGCCGTGGCCGCAAAGCGGCCCGGCTTAGCTCAGGCGTTAGGTGCGCAAGAAGTGGCTTCATCGTCGCCACACATTGCTAGCGCACGGTTCCTCAACGCTCGCCCAGGGGACTCGCCATGTTCAAGGAATTCGGACTGCTGTATCGCCCAACGTCAATCGCTGGCTGGGTAATCACAACCCTCGCCTTCGCTTTCTGTGTGCACATCTTTCTGTTCATCGACAGTCGATCGCACTCGAATACAGACACGTTGTACGGCATCTTTCCATACGTGGTTCCCACCCTGCTTGGGCTCTACGTCCTTGCCATGCGTACCAGTCAGCCAAGTCGCTGAGCGGCGCACCTAACAATTCGTTCAAGCCGAGCCCGCTTCGCGGCCTCGGCAGAGCGTCGTAAGATTGTCACTCTGCCGTGGCCGCAAAGCGGGCCGGCTTAACTCAGGCGTTAGCCAGCATGAAAATCGTCGTCGCGCTTCTAGTAATAGCTGCCATCGTGCTTGTCGCCCTCTCTTTCCAAAGTCGCGCGGCAAAACGTGATCTCATCTGGGACATTGGGCATCGGAAGCCGCTTGACCCGGAAAAAGAATACAAATTCACTTTCCGAATCACGTTCCAAAACAAGGAACAGGCTGATCAATGTGCCTCAACGGAGGTCACAGGCTTCTCTTCGAATGTTGAGGCCACCCCTAACGGTGAACGTTGGGCTGCAATCTGGACTGGAACAATGAAGGCTGAACCCACAATGTTCCGCAATGTCTTACAAGCCATCAGATCAGCTGGGCAATCCAGTGCTGCCAAAGATTCAGAACCTCTTATAACAGCTAGCGACCCAGGCTCAGGTGTTGGAATCCTAGTTGATGCTGCTGGCTAACAATTCGTTCAAGCCGAGCCCGCTTCGCGGTCTCGGACGTAACCGGTTCGCATCGGGCGGGCCGGCTTAACTCAGGCGTTAGGGCGCAAATGTTAGAAATTCGCCATTGCGGAGAATGCAACATCGAGCTCTCGGAGGATCCGTCAGCCGAACGGCTCCCTTGCCCGGAGTGTGGAGCGCTCAATAGAAAATTTCTTGAGGTTCTCCAGGACTCACTAGTCGCCCACACTGGCTATCGTGTCAAACACAAACGCCCCGGCGTCAAACGGCCGCTAGCTGAAGAACGGGATCAGCTCAGCTACTTCGTTCGTGACAACGAATGGCACCGGCGCTACATGCTCGTTGATCGCATTAATGATCTATACGTAGAAAAAATTACTCGAGTTCGTACAGGTGAAGTCGTCCGCCACGTGGAAGAGAAGTTGTCGGACCACCTCGGCCATGGTGACGACAAGAGGAATCGCGGCGCGCCCTAACAATTCGTTCAAGCCGAGCCCGCTTCGCGGTCTCGTCGCGGTCTCACTCGCCGGACGCGGGCCGGCTTAACTCAGGCGTTAGGCGGCGCTAGGCCAAAATCTTTTCAACGTGAAGATGGCCTTCTCATGCAACAGCGCACTTCGCATGTCTCGTCGGCCACATACTCCGTGCAGCCTGAGAGCGGCTGCACTCCGTCTGCGGTCGCGTGTTCTGGCAAACAGCATTGCGGCGCACAGAACCAGTTCTGTGCAGCTGGCCGAGATTCGATCGCAGTCTTGTGAAAAATTCACAGTGCCCAGCAAAAGCATCGCTGGTCAGCCGCCTAACAATTCGCTCAAGCCGACTCCGCTTCGTTCCGGCCACGCCGTGGCAGGAAGAGCTTGCCACGGCGTGGCCTCCACTACACTACGCGTCTTAGCTCAGGCGTTAGGCGGCGCCAGGCCAAGATCTTTTCAACGTGAAGACGGCCTTCTCATGCTGCAGCGCACATCGCAGTTCTCGTCGGCCACATACTCCGTGCAGCCTGAGAGCGGCTGCACTCCGTCTGCGGTTGTGGCTTCTCGGGAACAGCATTGCAGGCGCACAGAACCAGTTCTGTGCAGCTGGCCGAGATTCGATCGCAGTCTTGTGAAAAATTCACAGTGCCCAGCAAAAGCATCGCTGGTCAGCCGCCTAACAATTCGCTCAAGCCGACTCCGCTTCGTTCCGGCCACGCCGTGCTTGCCACGGCGTGACCTCCACTACACTACGCGTCTTAGCTCAGGCGTTAGGGCCCGCGACAACCGCATGCAACTGATCTACTCCACGAGCGACCTAAATTTCGCCAATCGGCTAGCCCGTCAACTCAATGAGCAGGGCGTCGAAACTCACGTATCGAACTCCCACTCCTCAAGATTGGCGGGATTTGGCGCTAGCTTCACGCCTGGCTTTGTTGGCGTCTGGGTCATTCATGAGATTGATCTCCCTGTCGCACATGAAGTCCTGATCGCCAAGGGACTCATTCGCACACCCAATGACCAAAGCCCTGTGTCTGCTCCGAGTAAGCAGGGGCTCGCGTTCCTCCTGGCTGCAATTGTAGTTGTCGTAATTGGGCTGCTTATACTCGGCGGGCCCTAACAATTCGTTCAAGCCGAGACCGCTTCGCGGCTCGGCTGCATGGTGACGTGTACCACTCCGCCGTTCCGCGCAGCGGTCCGGCTTAACTCAGGCGTTAGGCGGCTAATACAGGTGATCGCATGATGTTCATGATCGGCCAGGGGGAGCGCACAGTTCCTGTTGGCCCACCAGAGCCACAGCATTGCCCTCGCTGTGAGGAGGTCACTGACTTCCAGCCGCAGCTCAAGTACAAATTCGGCCAGTTCGACCTGCTTTTCGGCTTTGTGTACGACAAGCGGTATCAACTCACTTGTCCTGAATGCAATCACGGCTGGCATCTGGACAAGCGATCCATGGAACAGAATATTGGCAAGCTGCCAATTCCCTTCCACATACGCTTCGGCTTTGTGATCCTGCTCGGCCTAGCTGCCGCGCTCGGGGCGGCATATATGGTCACGCATGCCGCCGCCTAACAATTCGTTCAAGCCGAGCCCGCTTCGCGGTCTCGGACCGACCGGAACCGCATCGGGCGGGCCGGCTTAACTCAGGCGTTAGGCGGCACTTGGAGTCAAATGCACCCTCTCGTACTAGCACTCTCATTTCTCTGCGTGGCCAGCTTCAAGTTTTTCGCGGCCATGTCAGAGAACGCATTTGTCCCAGCCGCACTCATGTTCGCTGCCATGTTTGGAGCGCCTCAATTGATCTGGCTATGGTTCTTGCGCAAGGGACCGATAAATGACGACCAGACCAGAGTAGCTCACTTTACGCTAGCAGCGTTTGTGTTCTCTTCAATCCTCTTCGGCTACTTCCCTGGCGTGTCGCGTCCGACATGGGGCGGAGAAGGTCATTTTGAAGTTCCGGCCGCCTTTCTCCTTGAGGGGCTTATTACAATTATTGGTGTCGTCGTATTTGTTGCTCGTGGAAAAGGGGCAAATACGGGTGCCGCCTAACAATTCGTTCAAGCCGAGCCCGCTTCGCGGCCTCGGCAGAGCGTCGTAGGATTGTCACTCTGCCGTGGCCGCAAAGCGGCCCGGCTTAACTCAGGCGTTAGCCGCTACTCCGGGCCCTCTTGCACGGTTGAATGCATTGTAATACATTGCATTCAAATCGCCTGGAGGACTCCCCATGACAGTCACAACCGTACGCCTCCAACCCGAGGTCGAAAGCGGCCTCGAGGCAATGGCTGACAAGCTTCATCGCAGCAAGAACTGGCTCGTAAATCAGGCCATTCGTGAGTTCGTGGCACGTCAAGAACTTGAACTGTCGCGATGGAATGAAACATTGACTGCCATGAGTTCTGTTGCACAAGGCAAGGTCGTCTCAGGACAAGCCGTCCACGCATGGTTGGAATCCTGGGGCAACGCTAATGAACTGCCACCTCCCAAGGTTGGGCAGTGAAGCTCTCCTACTCCCAAGAAGCCGTAAACGACCTCATTCGTTTACGCGAGTTCATTGCCACTCATGACCCTGCTGCAGCGGCCCGCATTGCCGCCGATTTGATCTCGCGCATCGATCACTTGTGCAAGTTCCCTGAGATCGGAAGAAACGTTGCTGAGGCACCGCAGCCGGATAGAGTTCGTGACCTCATCATCGGCAAGTATGTTGTTCGTTACTCCGTCCATGATCATGCGCTAGTGATCCTGCGCATCTGGCATCACTTTGAAAATCGCTAAGTAGCAGCTAACAATTCGTTCAAGCCGAGCCCGCTTCGCGGTCTCGGACGTAACCGGGCCGCATCGGGCGGGCCGGCTTAACTCAGGCGTTAGGCGCAGACACACAAAAGGGGGAAGCCATTGAAAAGCTAAGCACTAGCGAATGGATTGCCGTAATTGGCGGAATAATTGCGCTGCTCGCGTTCTTTACAACGGTGTGGCAGGCACATCTAACACGCACACACAATCACCTATCCTCGCGCCCTGTTCTCGATATCGAGATTCATTGCCAACCAGATAAAACGATCGGATTTCTTGTAGCCAACTGCGGACCAGGCCCTGCATTCGTCGAAAGCGCAGTAGCCACTTTCCGAAAAGTAACTTACTCGCTTTGTGTTGAGGAAGAGTTCGCAAAACTTAATGTTGCTCTTGGCAAGGCGGGACTGAAGGCAAAACAAATCAACATGGCAATTCCATCAGCCAACTCAGTTATTCCGTCAGGGATGAAATATCCGCTATTTGTAATCAGAGACTCTGAAAACAGAGATCAAATACGCGGGCGGTTCGACTCACTATCAAAAGAGATCAGCCTTACCATCGCGTACAAGTCGCTGTACGAGCACACATATAAGACAGTGCACGACGTGCCTGTGGCAACCTGCGCCTAACAATTCGTTCAAGCCGAGCCCGCTTCGCGGCCTCGGCGCCGGCTTGTGTGATTGAACCATCGCCAAGGCCGCGCAGCGGCCCGGCTTAACTCAGGCGTTAGGTTGCAGACAAACAGATGCGCATTCCCACCTTGATTCTGACGCTTCTCGTTGCAGCTTCTGCCGCCGCTGCAGAACGTGACTTTTCTGGTCAATGGACTATTGATATCCGATCTCCAGAGGCAGTCAAACAAAACAAAGATTGCGGCTTTGCTTCATTTGACTTGAAGCAGGTCGGAGACAGAATTACCGGCACGCATACATTTGCGACAAGTGGTTGCGGCCGTATCAACGACAGCGGGCCAGTCACAGGAATCCTCGTCAGCCCAAAGAAAGCCGTACTTATCGTAACTAGCGCAAGAAACGGCGACATCGCTTATGGCATTGCAATTCTTTTGCCTGACCATGATCTCGACTGGAAAACGATTGAATATGTGCGTGAATCAGGCGGAGACTCGCCATTGATTCTTGGGAAAGGGCGCTTGCATCCCGGCAAATAAGGCAGCAACCTAACAATTCGTTCAAGCCGAGCCCGCTTCGCGGTCTCGGGCCAGCCGAGTCGCCTTCGGGCGGGCCGGCTTAACTCAGGCGTTAGGCCTCATATGAAGAATCCAGAGTGGACGAGCAAGGGCAAATCGATTTCCCAACTCATTGAGGAGCTACGCACCTTTGAGAACCAAGATCTTGAAGTTCGCATATCGCTGGATAACGGTGAGACTTCATTCCCCATCTCCCTTGTAGCCAAGCGGAACAACAACTACGCAGTGCTGACGAACTGCCAAGATGAGCCAACACCCGTACACCACAAGATCCTGCCATCAAATATGAGGGGCACTTGAGGCGCAGTTTGCAATCGCCTGAGGCCTAACAATTCGTTCAAGCCGAGCCCGCTTCGCGGTCTCGGACCGACCGGTTCTGCTTCGGGCGGGCCGGCTTAACTCAGGCGTTAGGCATCACATGAAGCCGATTGGCAAACTTGCAGGAAAGCAGTTGAACTCGGTTGAATCGTGGGAAGGATGCCCGTGCGTAATGCAGTTTGAGGACAACTATAAGCTCTACATTGAAAGCCTCTGGCGCCTCGGCAACAACAAATCCCTGTTGCTCACCAGCGAGGATGACAGACAGACATACGGACTTGAAGCTGCTATCGACGCAATCGCACAGTTGCGAGAGAGGTTACAAAGCCAGCGCGTCTCTCATGCCATCGCAAACGAGCTGACCGGAGATTTAACTTTGATCTTTTCACCATCAAATCTACGGTTTGAAGTGATTAGCAGTTCAACCGGATTTGAGGCTTGGCAGATCTATAAGGGAACTGACATCAGGTATGTGGCTGTTGGCGGCGGCCAGATCAAAGAATGGCCGTGATGCCTAACAATTCGTTCAAGCCGAGACCGCTTCGCGGTCTCGCGCGTGATTCACTCGCCGGCTGCGGTCCGGGTTAACTCAGGCGTTAGGTCTTTGCTCCGGTCACTTGCGCACTCCATAGTGATACTGTAGTGTCACTTCATGCGCACCGAACTCGTCACGACTCTCAAACGGCAGGCCACCGAACTTCTCTCAGATATTGAGCGGGATAAAGAGCCCATTCTCATCACCCAGCATGGCCTACCAAGTGCCTACCTCCTGGATGTTGAGACTTACCAGCTCATGCAGCAGCGCATGACCATCCTTGAAGGTATTGCCCGTGGGGAGCAAGCGCTGGCTGAGGGCCGGGTGGCAACCCATACACAAGCTAAGAAGCGCCTTGCCAGATGGCTGAAATAGTCTGGTCAGAACCCGCCCTCGCGGATCTTGACGCAATCGCCGACTACATTGCACTGGAGAACTCAGTTGCAGCGTCAGAGCTGGTCAAGCGCATCTTTGGCCACATCGAACAGCTCGTGGATCACCCTGAGAGCGGGAGTCGCCCGCAAGAGCTTGGGAAATCGCGCTACCGTCAGATCGTGGAGCCGCCTTGCCGCGTGTTCTACCGTTATGACGGGCACAAGGTTTTTATCCTGCACGTCATGCGGTCGGAACGCCTGCTTCGCATGAGCCAGCTTGCCAAACGTTCCAAGCAGGCAAAGACCTAACAAATCGTTCAAGCCGAGCCCGCTTCGCGGTCTCGGACCGACCGGAACCGCATCGGGCGGGCCGGCTTAACTCAGGCGTTAGCTGGGTGCAGACAGGCGTTCAGTAGGTCAAGGCTAAGAGCCCGTAGTTCGCGCGGTTGCTCTTCAAAAATTTTGGCCCTCTTTCGCCATCAGATTCGCAAGAGCGGCTTGCCGGCCTGGACCAAAGGCAATACCGGACGCTTTACGTTGTTCAAGATAGAGCCGCAGGCAAAGTTCCACAGCTGCTTACCCAGCTAACAATTCGTCCAAGCCGACACCGCTTCGCGGCGCCGGCAAAGGCCGCTAAGATCGTGCCTTACCGGCGCCGCAAAGCGGTGCGTCTTAACTCAGGCGTTAGGTCTTGCAAGGAGGGTTTTCGGTGAACCGGGAAGATGCGAACTGTGTCGCTGCCACGCTCTTGATCCAAGAACAGGCCAAGTCAGAACCACTGCGCAAGGCGGGAACTGCAGCGGCCTCAGTTGCCCAAAGAATGCGAACCAGCCTAATAACGCTCATGGCGGCATATGTAGGTTGGCGCATTGCCACTGAGTTTCCTGGCGCCGGGGTTCCGCCTGTACTTGCAGGTGCCCTTCTCGGATTGGTTGCGGGCACCCTAGTTCCGGCACGCAAGACCTAACAATTCGTTCAAGCCGAGCCCGCTTCGCGGTCTCGGACCAGCCGAGTCGCATCGGGCGGGCCGGCTTAACTCAGGCGTTAGCCATGCAAGAAGCAACGCAGAAAAGCATCGGCTTTCCAATTCTGCTTGTCATAAGTGGCTGCATACTTGGCGCCTTCATTTTTGTCCTCAGCTTCGGCCTTTTCATGCCTTTGAGTGCTGCGGTTGTCGGCCTGTCGCTTGTGCTATCCGGGACATGGACTCTTCTGAATAGATCGAGTCGCACTTCCAGAGTGGTGGCGTCAATCTTGATAAGTGCCCCCGTTCTGCTCATCGTTTCACTGATCTTTCGCAGCCAAGCGTTGCATGGCTAACAATTCGTTCAAGCCGAGCCCGCTTCGCGGTCTCGGACCAGCCGAGTCGCATCGGGCGGGCCGGCTTAACTCAGGCGTTAGCTGGGTGCAGACAGGCGTTCAGTAGGTCAAGACTAAGAGCCCGTAGTTCGCGCGGTTGCTCTTCAAAAATTTTGGCCTGTTTTCTCCATCAGATTCGCAAGAGCGGCTTGCCGGCCTGGACCAAAGGGAATTCCGGACTCTTTACGTGACTTGGAGTAGAGCCAGCAGGCGTGGCTCCTCGGCTGCCAACCCAGCTAACAATTCGTCCAAGCCGACACCGCTTCGCGGCGTCGGCAGACTCCCGCTAAGATTGTGACTCTGCCGCCGCCGCAAATCGGCGCGGCTTAACTCAGGCGTTAGGCGGCGCCAGACAAAAAGATCTGGTAGTCGTGAGTAGACACATCACACGCCATCGTGGTTTGTGGTTCTCGTCGGCCACATACTCCGTGCAGCCTGAAAGCGGCTGCACTCCGTCTGCGGTCGAAGGTTCGGGTCAACAGCATTGCAGGCGCACAGAACCAGTTCTGTGCAGCTGGCCGGGATTCGATCGCAGTCTTGTGAAAAATTCACAGTGCCCAGCAAAAGCATCGCTGGTCAGCCGCCTAACAATTCGCTCAAGCCGACTCCGCTTCGTTCCGGTCACGCCGTGGCAGAAAAAGCTTGCCACGGCGTGACCTCCACTACACTACGCGTCTTAGCTCAGGCGTTAGAGGTGGCCAAGCATGGATCGCAAGTTGTATCTCAGTTCGCTGTTTCTCGTCGCCATGAGCGGCGCTTGCCTCGCCGGTGAGAAGAATGGCGAAAACTGGCTAGTTGGCACTTGGGTGCTCTGTGAGGACCCGGACAACAGCCCCAAAGACTCACTTCAGTTCAACGCGGACGGCACCGGTCTCTCTATCCGCTCCAAAGGCAACATCGAGCTTCTTCACAGGCATTCCGGTCAGGACGTCCAGCTTCTGGCAAATGCGAATGGCTACGCTATTCCGATCCAGCTGAAAGCTTCGGAGTCTTTCGACAAGCTGATGCTGTACAGCGAGAAGACCAAGAACACTTCGATCTATGTCCGCGACGACAGTCCGTTGGCCAAGGACTGCAGCGTCAAGTAGCCACCTCTAACAATTCGTTCAAGCCGAGCCCGCTTCGCGGTCTCGGACCAGCCGAGTCGCATCGGGCGGGCCGGCTTAACTCAGGCGTTAGCGCCCGGACCCACTCCCCTCTATACTCCAAACATGAGCCAAAGCCGCCCTGATTTCCTGAGCCTGTCCATTGCAGAGCGCATTCAGCTTGCTGAGGACATTTGGGACAGCATTGCTGCTGAGAATCCTGAATCTGCAGCCCTCACTCCGCTGCAACTTCAGGAGATTCAGGCCAGACTGGATGCACACGACCAAGATCCGTCTACTGCCGTTTCTTGGGAACAAGTCCGAAGTGAACTATTCCAGCGCAGTCACTAATGCGCATCTTCTTTAGGCCAGAGGCTCGTGCAGAGCTTCTTGAAGCACAGGCTTGGTATGAATCTCGCGCTACTGGCCTTGGCCTAGAGTTCGCCCGTGTTGTTGATGCGGCTTTGGCTTCGGCTTCCCGCAATCCAACAGCCTTTGCACAAGTCGCTGGTGCTTGTCGGCGTGTTCTTCTCCGCAAATTTCCGTTCTCGCTCGTTTTCAGAGTGCGCGGTGATGAACTACTTGTAATTGCCGTCTTTCATCATCGCCGAAGTCCAACCATGCTGGATCAACGCACTGGGCGCTAACAATTCGTTCAAGCCGAGCCCGCTTCGCGGTCTCGGACCAGCCGAGTCGCATCGGGCGGGCCGGCTTAACTCAGGCGTTAGGCCGCAGGAACAGTCTTGTCTCGCAACGTTCTTTTCATCTGCACACAGAATCGTCTTCGCAGCCCGACTGCGGAGCACGTGTTCGCTGATTGGCCCGGCATCGAAACCCAATCGGCCGGCCTCGGCAACGGCGTGGCAAATCCTGTGTCGCAGGAGGTTCTGGCTTGGTCAGACCTGATCTTCGTCATGGAGAAAGCTCACCGCAACAAGCTCTCCAAAAAGTTCCGTGCCCATCTAGGTGGTAAGCGCGTTATCTGTCTGGACATCCCAGACGACTACGACTATATGGATCCAGTGCTTGTCCAATTGCTACGCACCAAGGTGACCCGCTTTCTGCCAGTCAATCAGGAAAAGCAGCCAGCGGCCTAACAATTCGTTCAAGCCGAGCCCGCTTCGCGGTCTCGGACCAGCCGAGCCGCATCGGGCGGGCCGGCTTAACTCAGGCGTTAGGCCGCATCAGACATGCTAAAGCTGCTGAAGAACCTATTCACAAAGCCAATCGGCAGCACTGCTAGTCAATGCGTGCCAGCCGAACCGATTGAACATCCCATCCTCGGCTCACTTGTTCCAGACAAGAAATTTCCTGATTCCTTGACGGGCCGCATCAACTATGGAGGGAACTGCATCGAACTACAGGCAACACCGGATGGACAACCAATAGGAATTGCAATTGATCTAGCAATTCGCGCCACAAAAGACATTCAAAAGCTAGATGCATTATGCAAAGGACTCATTGCGGATGATTCATTAGATGGCTACAACAGCGACTGGAGATTCGGCCAAACCGCGCTCGAAGATGGATCATTTAGAAACTTTGAAAAACCACTCCTCACGCGAGAAGAATTTTTCGAGAAATTAATGCTCGAGAACATCGAAGCTTATGGCACCTTGATGCTTGTGCTCACATACAAAGATAACGACATGTTCTGGGGCCATAGTTTCCAGGTGACATTCTTTGACGGGCCAACCTTTGGAGACGCGCATGTGTCAATGGTCGGCTGAAATACGCTCCTGCACAGGGTGTGCAATCCGGCAGCGGCCTAACAATTCGTTCAAGCCGAGCCCGCTTCGCGGTCTCGGACCGACCGGAACCGCATCGGGCGGGCCGGCTTAACTCAGGCGTTAGGCCTCAATGGATAGAGTACGAGCAACGCTGATAGCCACCGCAGATGAGCCAGAGAATCGACTGGCGGCTTTTCAGTGGATCAATAGACACAAAGAGGCACTGAGCTTCGTTTCTGAGAACCTTGGCTGTGGCTGCTGTGTCGACATCTGGAACATTGAAGGTGACAGCCAAGTAATCGGTCAGGTACCGCAGAACTTGCTCGGATCTAGCGCATGGGCCTCCGGACTTGAGGCCTAACAATTCGTTCAAGCCGAGCCCGCTTCGCGGTCTCGGACCGACCGGAGCCGCATCGGGCGGGCCGGCTTAACTCAGGCGTTAGGCCGCTTGTTGCATAGTGCGCAACATGATACATTTCCTGCATGATCAAGACGTTTCGGCATAAAGGCTTGCGGCGCCTGTACGAGACGGGCAGCACATCAGGCGTACAGGCCAGCCACGCCAAGCGATTGAGACTGCAATTGACCGCTCTGGATACTGCCCAATCCATTGAAGACATGGACATCCCCGGGTTTCGCCTACATCCCTTGAAAGGCGAAATGCGAGGTCGCTGGTCAATTACCGTCAACGGCAATTGGCGCATCACGTTCGAGTTCCAAGATGGGAACGCTTACGTGTTGGACTATGAGGACTACCACTAATGGCTATGCACAACCCTCCTCACCCTGGTGAGTTCATCGCTGGCATCTACCTTGAACCCAATGGGATCAGCGGTCGCGTACTGGCGGAAAAGCTCGGCGTTGCGGCCTCTACGCTCAGCCGTGTTCTGAACGGAACCGGTCGTATTTCGCCTGAGATGGCACTGCGTCTTGCCAAGGCGATCGGTCGCTCTCCCGAGAGCTGGCTCGCCATGCAGGATGCGCATGATCTTTGGCTTGCGCGCCAGTCCGTTGACCTGCAAGGCGTAGGTAAGCTCAAGCTCGCGGCGGCCTAACAATTCGTTCAAGCCGAGCCCGCTTCGCGGTCTCGGACCAGCCGAATCGCATCGGGCGGGCCGGCTTAACTCAGGCGTTAGGCCACTCATGGAAAATTCTGGCTCGCCAATCGGTCCATCAGACGCATTCGACATTGTCGGCATCCGCAATGACGGCGGCATAGATGCTGTGATTGTGTGCAGTGGACCGCTCGACAACTCGAGTACAACTCTCCGTGACCTTGCACTCAAGGTGCGGAACTACCTGCGTGAAATCGCTAGTGAAGACTTCATTTCCCAGTGTGGCCCTGGCCATGTCTGCATCTATGTGAGCTGCAGCCACACCGTTTCCACAGAGGCGGATCAACTCATTGCTGACTTGGCCCTTGAAGCGGCTCAGCAGCGTGTGCTCTTGCATTTAGGCGAGCCCGTGGCCTAACAATTCGTTCAAGCCGAGCCCGCTTCGCGGTCTCGGACCAGCCGAGTCGCATCGGGCGGGCCGGCTTAACTCAGACGTTAGACATTGCCAAAAGGGTTCTCGTGAAAGTGATCAACCTACTCGGCATCATTGTCGCCGGCGGTGCGGCGCTAGTCGCTTACGACATCTACAGTTCAAAATCCGCGGAAACGAGCTCGCCGCCGCCACAGGCTGCTCCACGGCGGGTTGTCGTGACCCCCACAGTGGATGACCGCTCTTGGATTAAGCCAAAAGACAACCAGGCGGTCACTTCATCGGCACCACAAACAGCATGTGACGGTCGTACCACCTGCCCTCAAATGAGATCCTGTGAGGAAGCGAAGTACTTCATCCAACACTGCCCAAACACCTCAATGGACGGCGATCGTGACGGCATACCCTGTGAAGAACAGTGGTGCGGCCACTAAGAGCAGGCAATGTCTAACAATTCGTTCAAGCCGAGCCCGCTTCGCGGTCTCGGACCGACCGGAGCCGCATCGGGCGGGCCGGCTTAACTCAGGCGTTAGGCCGCAGAAGTCGGTCTTCAGTGACAAGAGCATATGACTTTGCTCTTTCGGTTCGCGCCTACGCCTACACAGCTCGCCCAAGCTCCGGCATAGCTCAAACCCGCTATGCCTCCGCTTGGGTCGAAGTTCCTCGCGGTCATGACACCCTGCACTTCTGCGGTTTGCAGCAAGAGCATCAGCTTCAGCGGCCTAACAATTCGTTCAAGCCGACACCGCTTCGCGGCGTCGGCAAAGGCTCGTAAGATTGTGCCTCTGCCGCCGCCGCTCTCGGTGCCGGCTTAACTCAGGCGTTAGCTCTATTCCAACAATCAGGAGGCCCCATGAAGAACATCGCAATCATCAGTCTCGTGGTCGCATGTACAGGTTGTGTGTCGAGCTCCGAACTCCGCACCAAGACTCCAACGGTTGTTGTCACGAGCACGAAGGAAGCGCGCGCGGTTGCTGCATGCATCACTGAGGCATGGGAAAAAGGCGGCGTGTTCGGCATGACAATGCCAATTGAGAACAAATTCCTCGCAGACGGCTACTCGGTTGTCTACAAGAACGGACAAACGGTTCAGCTAATGGCAGACGTTCACGAGCTTGAGTCTGGCTCGACAACCAAGTACTACAAAGTTTCCATGGTTGCCGGCGTATCCAAGTTCGAAAAGGCCGTTAAAGACTGCCAATAGAGCTAACAATTCGTTCAAGCCGAGCCCGCTTCGCGGTCTCGGACCGACCGGAACCGCATCGGGCGGGCCGGCTTAACTCAGACGTTAGCTGTCAAAAGAGATGATCGCCAAAAGCAGACCTCTCGGACTCTCAGTCTTGATCTGCCTACTCGGGCTATCGACTATGAGTGCGCTCGTGGTTCTCCTCACAAGACGCGAATTTTTTGTTTCACAATTCCCGGGCGCTACTAATACCATCTGCACGGGCTATGTCTTGGCTGCGCTATTGATACTGTCCGGGCTGGCTGGCTTGTGGCAGCTCAAGCGCTGGTCCGTTTGGGTGCTCGCTGTCGCTACGATTGCAACGCTTGGCCTGGATCAAATCGCAAATGCCCCTACCGCGCACAAGGCTGCAACGGTTGGATCATTGCTGCTGATCATTGCGCTCTCCAAACCTGTATGGCACAAGCTCCGTGTCTGACAGCTAACAATTCGTTCAAGCCGAGCCCGCTTCGCGGTCTCGGACCGACCGGTTCCGCAATGGGCGGGCCGGCTTAACTCAGGCGTTAGCCCTCAACAATGGAACATCGCGCCAATCTACTTTCACGACTGGCTCTGTTTGAGGAGCCATCAGCCCCACTGATTGATGAACTCCGAGCAATGGGCTGGGATTGGCTTGGCGAGCCTCTTCTAGTGCTCACCGAGGAGCACTTCGTCAGAATCATGGACAGGTTTCTCGTCGGCCAACTCACAGCGGATCAAGTCGTTGAGTGGGCAGAGAATCTGGAACAACGGGAAGATGTAGGGTTTTCGCAAGACAAGCCGGAAGCGCTTGATGAATTGCTCTTTTGCCTAGCTAATCCAGATATCAATTACGCAATCACACCGCAGAATATTGAGCAGCTAAAGCGTGATATCGCAGAGGGCTAACAATTCGTTCAAGCCGAGCCCGCTTCGCGGTCTCGGACCGACCGGAACCGCATCGGGCGGGCCGGCTTAACTCAGGCGTTAGCTGCGGTCAGTAGTGGTATCGCAGTTGTGCAATGAGAACTTCGTCACCTGCAGCCTTGTAGACGATTCTGTGCTCGTCATTGATTCGCCTCGACCAATAGCCGGATAACGCATGCTTAAGCGGCTCCGGCTTTCCCGTCCCTGTATGCGGCGTTCTCGTGATCTCTTTGATCAGGTCGTTAATCCGCCGCACCAGCTTCTTATCGGTCTTCTGCCAATACAGGTAGTCTTCCCAAGCTTGCTCGGAAAAAATGAGCTTCACTCGGCAAGACTCCTCGCCCGACCATTGCCCGATTCAAGCGAGGCAATGCTCTCAAGCAAACGCCTGGCATTCTTCGGGCTCCTGAGAAGGTAGGAAGTCTCCTCGAGCGCCTTGAAGTCTTCGAGCGACATCATCACCACCGCCTGCTCACCATTTCGGGTAATGATGATCGGCTCGTGGTCTTCACAGACACGATCCATAGTATCGGCCAGATTGGCGCGAGCGGTGCTGTAGGTGATTGCGTCCATCGGGAGACTCCTTATGTACAGATATTTGTACAACTGAAGAGTTGCCATGTCAAGCCCCGCAGCTAACAATTCGTTCAAGCCGAGCCCGCTTCGCGGTCTCGGACCGACCGGAACCGCATCGGGCGGGCCGGCTTAACTCAGGCGTTAGGCGGCAAAGGAGAGTTCAATGAACCCCGTTGTTCTTGGCCTCGTCGGCGGTACGGCATTCGGCATCATTGCCGTTCTGCTCATGCTGCCACTGTCATTCCCGGACAAGCGCACCGCTCTTATTGCAGCATTCTGCAGCCGCTTCTCAATCGGCCTCCTCATTCCGGTGTGCAATCTGCCATTGCCTCCTGTTGCCGCGGGCGTTGTGGTCGGGGCGCTTATCAGTCTTTCGGACGCAGTTGTGACCAAGGCTTACGTACCAATCATGGTGACCGGGGCATTAGGCGGTGGCATTCTGGGGTGGGTGGCAGGTCGGTTTGCCGCCTAACAATTCGTTCAAGCCGAGCCCGCTTCGCGGGCTCGTCGCAGTCTCACTCGCCGGACGCGGGCCGGCTTAACTCAGGCGTTAGGGTGCACAAAGCATGCTCGGATTCTTGAAGCGCCTCGCCATTGAATTCAGTAAAGCCATTCTTGCAATTGTTGTTCTGTTCGCAATTTTCGCTGGCTACGGCTTTTTCGCAGAGAGATCTGCCAAAAAGAAGGCCGCTGCTATTTGCGCTTCCATTACGCCGGGCCAGAACCCCGCACCGCTGCGAGATCAAGCTCTCGCAGACGGCGCCAGTGACTTTCAGACTCGTTGGGGAAAGGCTGACGGTATGGATACATTGTTCATCACCTACGTCGGCCTTCCGCCGTTCTCCAGGCACATGTGCTTTGTCCGAGCAAAAGATGGCAAGGTGGTCTCGGCCAAGTTGGCGTACCTTGACTGAGGTGCGCCCTAACAATTCGTTCAAGCCGAGCCCGCTTCGCGGTCTCGGACCAGCCGAGTCGCATCGGGCGGGCCGGCTTAACTCAGGCGTTAGGCCGCAGAAGACAGGCGCTCAGGTAAAGAGCTCTTAAAGAATTTTTTGCCGCCAGTGGCTTGCCCTGCTCTTGAACAGCCTCGCCCGCGGCTCCGGCATAACTGAAACCCGTTATGCCTCCGCCCGGTTGCGGGTTCACGTGATCAAAGGCAATCTGAAGTCCTGGTGTTCGGCAGCAAAGAGCCACGGCTTCAGCGGCCTAACAATTCGTTCAAGCCGAGCCCGCTTCGCGGTCTCGGACCAGCCGAGTCGCATCGGGCGGGCCGGCTTAACTCAGGCGTTAGACCTTGCTTAAAGCAATATCGCTACTTGCCACTGTTGTTCTTGTCGGGTGCGCACAACCTGCGCAGCGGGAACGAGATCTATCGCAAATCGTTCTTTCAGACACGGAGCTTGCGGCATGCAAAGCTAAGGGCGGCCGGCCTGAGCAGGCTCAGTACACGGTGCAAACATGTGTTTGGCCCACCACTGACTCAGGCAACTCGTGCATGGACCGTTCGGAGTGCCAAGGGTGGTGCGAGGCTCCACGGGGCACTCGCCAAGGCGTGAAAGTTGTCGGGACATGCTCTCAGGAAGCCTCTGGCAGAACGATCGGCTGCTTCAACCATGTACAAAACGGAAAAGCGACCGGCGAGTGGTGCTTCCACTAAGCAAGGGGTGAATTAACACCCCAAGTGCAACACCCCTGAGAGTTGGCACATGCGCTGGATTGGCGTCTGGAAGCCATAACGTTTCCTTGGTCGTGAGTTGAGTTTAGCGGCCACCTGGTCGCAATCGGATTGCCGCTTGCCGGCGAGGCGCTTGCCCTTCCGGAAGTACTGCCGGATCAGTCCGTTGAAGTTCTCGTTACTCCCCCGCTCCCAGGGATGGTGCGGATAGGCAAAGAAACACCGCACGCCGGTCGCCTCTTCGATCTGCCGGTAACCGTGGAACTCGGTGCCGTTGTCCCAGGTGATCGTCTTGAACGGCAGGCCGCTGCGTTGGATCAGGCCAATCGTGGCCCGGTTCACCGCAAGCACCGTGCGGTGCGGCAGGCGCACGACCTCCGCCCAGCCCGTCGTGCGCTCCACCAAGGTCAGGAGGCAATTGCGTTCGCCTGCCGCGCCCATGACCGTATCGCCTTCCCAGTGTCCGACCTCTTGGCGGAGTTCGATCGCTTCCGGCCGACGATCGATCATCGGCTTGTTGGCCAATTTGCCGCGTTTCTCAGGCCCAGGCGCGCGTTTGCGGCGGCGCCTCCCACCCTGCCTCAAATGCCGGAACAGCATTCCGCCGGCGCGCTGATCGCGCCGCACGTGGCGGTAGATCGTCATGTGGCTCAGGCGCACACCAAGCCGCTCGGGCAACTGGCTGGCAATCTGCTCCGGGCTCCACTGCGCTTCGGCCAGGAGCGCCTCCACCTCGGCGTAGACTTCAGGCGCGTGGTGCTTCACCCGCCGGCTTCGGCGCCTTCGACCGCTCGCCTGCTCCTGGGCCTTGCTGGGGATGTAGAGCGGGTTCGGCTTGCGGTCGTCCACCGTGGCATTGCGCCTTACCTCCCGGCTCAGGGTGCTGGGGCTACGGTTCAGGCGCTTGGCAATACTGCGGAGCGAATACTTGTCCCGCTTGTACGCGGACAAGATGTATCGTTCACCTTCGGTGAGCTGGCGGTACATTGAGGATTGTCTCTTGGCGGAGTGATCCTCTTCAGACTGCCAGCTCACCTCTGCTTCAAGGCTGGCCGCAGGTGTTGCACTTACTTTGTTAACTCGCAAGGTCTAACAATTCGTTCAAGCCGAGCCCGCTTCGCGGTCTCGGGCGTGACCGGGCCGCATCGGGCGGGCCGGCTTAACTCAGGCGTTAGGTTGCACAAGTGAAGATGACAGACAGACCGACCATTAGCACAATCATAGGATTGGCCTTCACTCTTTTCGGCGTACTCGCGCTCATCACAGTGGCGGCCGCAGCTGAACAAGGGGTTCTTTCGGTCAATCCACCCGTGCTACTTCTTCCTTTAGGAATTGGCTTGCTCCGGAACAGCGAGCGCTCCCGTAAGCTCACCGCGATCTTCTTCGCGGCAATGGCACTGGCCTCAGTACTTGCTGCAACATCAGTTCCATTCACCAGGTGGGGCATGAACTACCACTTCAACGAGAGAGCTGGATTCTTGACTGGCGGACCGCTTGCCGCAGCACTCATCGCCTCTTCAATTTTCTTTCTCTTTCTTTATCTAGGCATGACCTCAACCAAGGTCATCCACTTCTACCGCTTTGCATCAAAGCAAAGTGCAACCTAACAATTCGTTCAAGCCAAGCCCGCTTCGCGGTCTCGGACCAGCCGAGTCGCATCGGGCGGGCCGGCTTAACTCAGGCGTTAACTGAAAGCCATATTCCTCTTGGCGTTTCTCGCAGTCTCGATGCCCAGCGTAGCCGGAAAGCCTTCCTCGGCTTTACTGTGCATTACACGGTTAAGAACGCCACAGCCTTCGACGCAAAGCTTGATCGTGTCGTCCTGACTAAGGCCAGTAAAAACTCTCCCGCAATGCGTGCGGGGCTTATGCCTGGCGACGTCATCGAGCTTTTGAATGGCTCGGTTGTATCCGACTCATCGGCACGCAAAATGGACAGGGAAATGAGTGCCGTCCGAGCCGGCGACACTGTCAAAATGTCAGTGTTGCGCTCTGGCAAGAAGGTTGTCATCAGCATGATCGCCGGGGAGATCTAACAATTGAGTCCGCTTCGCGGTCTCGGCGCGACCCATCTCGCCTCGCGGGGCTGGCTTAGCTCAGGCATTAGGCGGCTTAGAGAATGGCCCGCACAATTCTCATTCCCATTACGATTAACATTGCGATTTCTACCGCAGTTGGCTGCTCAGCTTATTGCTAATAATTGGTTCAAGCTTCCGTTTATTCCCATGTATTTTGGCTTGGCCTCACCGGCCAAGGATTTGAATTCGTCACATTTGTTTGGTCACTGGCGTTACTGATCTTTGTCTGCAGCATGACGGCCTTCCTCATTCCTCGGCGCAATCTACTGCGCAGGACTCAGAGGACAGCCGCCTGACAATTCGTTCAAGCCGAACCCGCTTCGCGGTCTCGGACCAGCCGAATCGCATCGAGCGGGCCAGCTTAACTCAGGCGTTAAATGGCAAAAGACGCACCATCGCGGCCTACAAGGCGCCAACTCAGCCTCCTCGTTCCCGAGGAGCAACGGGCTATTGTCGAGCCCATCAGGCAGAGACTGGACCCGATTCAATATTCCCTGATCCCGGCTCACGTCACCCTCTGCCGGGACAATGAACTACCTGAACTGCGCATTCTCAAAAGGCGGCTTGAACGCCTTGAAGCATTCTCTTTCACCATGGCGTTCGGCGAGCCACAAGAGCTTTCGGACGGTTGCGTATTGCTCCGCCCAACTACCGGCGTGGAACACTTCCAAGCATTGAGAAGATCGATCCTGGGACCAGACGCAACTGCGCAAGGCGCTCACCTGACGCTTCTGCATCCGCGCAATGCAACAGGGGCAATCCATAATCTCGAATCGCTCGCGAGAAAACTTTCCGGGCTGGAGATTAGATTCAAGACAATCGCAATCATCGAGCAGCGTGGATGCGACCCATGGACCGTGAAGAATGAGTACCGGTCTGCCATCTAGCAATCCGTTCAAGCCGAGCCCGCTTCGCGGTCTCGGATCGACCGGAGCCGCATCGCGCTGCCCGGCTCGACTCAGGCGTGAGTTCGGTGCAGACAAGCCTTCAGTGAGTCACGGCCAAGAGCCCGTAGCTCATGGCATTGCTCGAAAATTTGAGCCAGTGTTTTTCACCAGCCGACAAGAGGCCTGGACCAAAGGGAATTCCGGACGCCTTGCATCGTGCCCGGTAGAACAGCAGGCAAGGTTCCGCGACTGCTCTCCAAGCTGACAAGTCGCTCAAGCCAAGTCGCATCAAATCCGCAAGAGCGGCTTGCCTTGGCCAAAGCCATTCCGGACTTTTCGCGTGACTTTGGGTAGAGCCGCAGGCATCGTTCCAGCACCGCTTGAGGCATCGGGAATGCAGGCATGAGCGTACGCATCGTCCGTCTTGGTTCGCCGCGCAAGACCGGCGAAGGCCTGCGCATCGGGACCGTGCGGCGCCCGCCGCGCGGTGTGCCGAAGAACGAATTCGCCAGCCGCGACTATTACGACGCGTGGTTCCCCAATCTCGCGCCCAGCCTGGAGACGATGAAGGCCGCGCATGCGGCACGCACCATCGCGCAATGGAATGCATTCGGGCGGCGCTATCGCAAGGAGATGGCGGCGCCGGAAGCCGCGCATGCCATCGGGCTGCTCGCGGCGCTGTCGCACGGGACGCATTTCAGCGTCGGCTGCTACTGCGAGGACGAAGCGCGTTGCCACCGCTCGATCCTCCGCGAGTTGCTGGCCGCTGCCGGCGCGGACATCGCGGATTGATGCGGCGCCCGCGGGCGCCTTATTCCTGCGATCGCCTGGTGGCCGTGTTCGCCGCACTCGCTTCATCGGCGATCCGCCACAGGTAGAAGCTCGCATAACTGCGATAGGGCCTCCAGCATTCGCCGCGCGCGGCCAGTTCCTTCGGCGTGGGCATCGCTTCCTGCCCATCCACCACCTGCGTGCCCTTGCGGATGCCGAGGTCGTCGATCGGCAGGACGTCCGGGCGGCCCAGGCGGAATATCAGCATCATTTCCACAGTCCAACGACCGATTCCGCGGATCGGCACCAGCGCCTCGACGATGGCGTCCTCGCTCATCGTCGACATCCGCCGCAGGCCGGGGATTTCGCCAGCCTCCTCGCGCCGGGCCAGGTCGCGCAGCGCCAGCAGCTTGTTGCCGGACACGCCGCAGCCGCGGATATCGGCATCATCGCGGCGTGCCAACGTGTCGCAGTGGAAGCGGCGGCTGCCGATCGCCGTTTCGACGCGACCGACGATGGTGGCAGCGGCCTTGCCGCTGAGTTGCTGGTAGAGGATCGCGCGCGCCAGGGCATCGACCGGGTCGAACGGTTTGCGCCAGCGCAGGTCGGCCTCGATCGGGCCGAGCCTGCGCATCCATGCGCCCAGCTTGCGGTCGCGCCGGGCCAGGTGCGCGAAGGCGGCTTCGGTATCGAACCCCCGTGCATAGCGCGGCATCGCCGTCCTCCAACCGTCCCCCGAAAACACGAACGCCGCGACGGTGCGCGGCGTTCGCTCAGTGCATGTGCCCGCCTTGCCGGCTTACTTCAGCGTCCAGTAGACGTCGAACTGGCCATTCTCGGTGAAGGCGCCGGCGACGCCGGACTTCCAGGCTTCGTACGGGCGATCGGTGACATCGTAACCGGAGGTCAGCGCCCAGGCGCGCAGGCCGTTGCGGGCCTTCTCGAGCTCGGCCATGTAGCCGGTGTAGGCAGCGGTGGCGACCTTGGCCGGCTTGTTCTGCACGAACTTCACCGGGCCCTGCAGGCTCACGTTGCCGACGGCGCCGCCGCCCTTCTTGCGCACGACCTGGGCGACGTCGAAGTTGTAGGTTTCGCGACCGAGGTCGGTGGTGACGATGCGCAGCGGACCGACGGCCTCCAGGCCGTTGGCGTCCATCACGCGCTTGATCCACTCGCTGTTGGCGTTGATCGAGGCCTGGATCTGCGAGTTGCCGCGCTCGACGTTGCCGGCGTTCACGAACAGCACGTCCTCGGCCGGGCGGTCGACGACCTTGAAGCCGGTCAGCTTGCTGCCGGAGATCGCGTAGTCCTCGTTCGGCACGGTGGCCAGCATGGTGACGAGGCGGGCCAGGCCCATCTTCATGTCGTCGCCGACGTGGCGGGCGACGTACAGGCCGGAATAGCGCCCCAGCAGGTCCCAACCGTAGTCGACGTCGTAGCTCTGGGTGATCTCGACGTTGCGGTTGTTGCGGCCGGTCGGCTTGAAGGTGAAGCTGGTGCGCTTGTTGTCGCCGCGCTCGATGTTCTCGATCTTGTAGCTGATCTTCTCGCGCGGGACGCTGTCGGTGATTTCCCACGAACCCTTGCCGAGGCGCTCTTCCTTGGAGGCGTAGTCCATGCGCGCGCCGACGCCGGACGCCGGGCCGGAATAGCTCAGTTCCATGCGCGGGTCGCGCAGGACCAGCGGGTTCCAGTCCTTGAAGCGGCGCAGGCTGTTCAGGCTGTCGAACACGATGGTCAGCTTGCGGTTGGTCTCGACCTTCTCGACCAGATGGCGCTTGGACGGCAACACCAGCGCCACCACCAGGTACAGGCCCAGCACGATGGCGAGGGAAATCAGGATCTCGATCAAACGAGTCATTCAGGAATCTCCGGGAAGGCCGCATCGCGGCATCTTGCCGCGCAGACCCGCCATCGTACCAAACCGGCCGGGGGCTCGGGGAGGGGTGAAATGCGACCGGCTAGACCAATTGCAATTCGAATGCCTTCAAGACCGCCCGGGTGCGGTCGCGGACCCCGAGCTTGGACAGGATATTGGACACGTGGTTCTTGATCGTGCCCTCGGCCACCCCCAGCGAATTGGCGATTTCCTTGTTGGAAAAGCCCGAGGCCATCAGCCGCAGGATTTCGGTCTCGCGGTCGGTGAGCGGATCCGGGCGGTCCAGGCTGACGAATTCGTTGCGCATGTGCTCCAGCCCGGACAGCAGGCGCTGGGTCACCGCCGGCTGCACCAGCGAACCGCCGCCGGCCACGGCCTGGATGGCGTCGACCAGCTGTTCCAGCGACACGTCCTTGAGCAGGTAGCCCTTGGCCCCGGCCTTGATCCCGGCCAGCACCAGCTGGTCGTCGTCGAAGGTGGTGAGGATGATGGTGGGCGGCAAGGTCCCGGCCCGTCCCATCGCCTGCAGCGCCTCCAGGCCCGACATCGCCGGCATGCGCATGTCCATCAGCACCACGTCGGGCTTCACCTGCGGGATCTGCTCGACGGCCTGGCGCCCATCGGCGGCCTCGGCCACCACTTCGATGCCGTCCGCCAGCGCCAGCAGCGAACGGATGCCCTGCCGCACCAGGGTCTGGTCGTCGACCAGGAACACGCTGATCGGCGCCGACCGGGTCGAAGCCGCGCTGCTGGGGTCTGGTCGGGTCATGCGGCCACTCCTTCGGGGATGCCGGGGTCGACGCTGGACGCCGCCGGCAGGGTCATGGTGAGTCTGAAGCCTTCGCCGCGGGCGGTCGCAACGTCCAGCCGGCCGCCGCACTGGCGCAGGCGTTCCCGCAGGCCCTGCAGGCCGTTGCCGGGGACCAGGTGCTCGCTGCCGGCGCCGTCGTCGCGGACCTGCATCACCACTTGCGCGCCGTCGCCGTGCGCGCTCAGCCACAGGTTGCGCGCGCCGGCATGGCGCACCGCATTGGTGATCGCCTCCTGCGCGCAACGCAGCAGGATGTGCGCGCGCTCGGGATCCTCGACCATCAGCGGGTGCTGAATGTCCATGTGGATCTCGAGCTTGGGCACGTTCTCGGCCAGCGGCCGCAACGCCGCGCCGAGGTCGATCGCCCCGCTCTCGCGCAGCTGGCTGACCGCCTCGCGCACGTCGGTCAGCAGCAGCCGCGCCAGCGTGTGCGCCTGCTGCACATGCTCCTTGACCCGGCCGTCGGACAGATGCCCGGCGACTTCCAGGTTGAGGCTGAGCGCGGTCAGGTGGTGGCCCAGCAGGTCGTGCAGTTCGCGCGAGATGCGGGTGCGTTCGTTGACCCGCGCGCTTTCCGCGAGCAAGGCGCGGGTCGAACGCAGTTCCGCGTTCAGCCGGCGCTGCTCCTCGCGCGCCTCCGACTGCTGCAGCGCAACAAGACTGGTGATGAACACGAAGCCGGAAATGCCGGCGTACAACATGGATTGCATCAGTGCTTCGAACAGCGGGAATTTCAGGCCGAGCATGAACACCGGCACCACCGCCAACTGCGCGCCGACCAGCCAGACCACGCCCAGCTGCAGCGGCAACAGCCAGGGCAGCACGCAGGCGGCCACCATCAGCAACACGCTGCCCAGGCCGGTTTCGCTGTAGAAGCCCAGGCCGATCGCGGCCAGGGTGGTGATCGTCAGCAACAGGTAGTCCAGCGCCTGCCGGCGCTGGCCCAGGCCACGGGTCAGCCACCAGTAGCCGGCGCCGAACGCCAGGTAACAGGCCCAACCCTGCCACGGCATGACGTGCGCGAGCGCCTCGTCCGGCAACGGATCGCGCCACTGGCCGATCCACGAATACAGCAAGGGCAGGCAGGCCATCGCCCAGGTGAACAGGCCGGCGTAGCGCAGCAGGCGGGTATGTGACAGGCGGGCGAGCATGGCGTTTTATAACCCCTTAATGCGGGCCGTGCCCGCGCCGAAGGTCATGGCCGCCATTGCCGGCGCATGCGATAATCTGCCCGGTCCGCGCCCCGGCGCGGCAGTCCGCAGCAAGCCATACGGAGCCAAGGAATGTCGATCGCCATCCGCGACGTGCGCGAGCACGAGCTGGATTCCGTCCTCGCCCTGAACAACGCCGCAGGACCTGCGATCCTTCCCCTCGACGCGGCCAGGCTCCGCCAGTTGTACGACAGCGCGGAATACTTCCGCGTCGCCGAGCGCGACGGGGCGATCGCCGGCTTCCTGATCGGCTTCGGCGCGCATGCGGAGCACGACAGCAGCAACTTCGCCTGGTTCCGCGAACGCTATCCGGATTTCTTCTACATCGACCGCGTCGCGGTGGCCAGCCGCCGCCGCGGCGGCGGCGTCGGCCGCGCCCTGTACGCGGATGTGCAGAGCTACGCCGAGTTGCGCTATCCGCAGATGGCCTGCGAAGTCTTCCTGCAGCCGGGCACCGACCACGCATTGCTGTTCCACGGCAGTTTCGGTTTCCGCGAAGTCGGCCAGCACGCCATGCATGTCGAGAACCGGGCGGAGCACGACGTCCGCGCGGCGATGCTGATGAAGCCGCTGTGCAGCTACCCGTGGGTGCGCGACACCTACGGCGACGCCCTGCCCGGCGAACCCTGGCTGCTGCATCCGCGCCCGGTGCGCACGGCCAACCGCGCGACGGGCCTGCGCGCATGAGCGCGGTGGTCGATTACGCCCAGGCCGGCGAACTGAAATTCGGCCAGGTCGGCATCGCCAACCTGCGCGTGCGCACCCTGGACGTGGCGCAACTCGCCGCCGAGATGCAGGACCGCGTGCAGCGCGCGCCGAACCTGTTCGCGCGCGCGGCGGTGGTGCTGGACTTCGGCGGCCTGAGCAAGACGCCGTCCATCGATGACGCCCGCGCCCTGGTCGACGGCCTGCGCACCGCCGGCGTGCTGCCGGTCGCGCTGGCCTATGGCACGAAAGAGATCGAAGCGCTGTCGCAGCAACTCGGGTTGCCGCTGCTGGCCAAGTTCCGCGCGCAATACGAACGCGCCGATGGCGACGCCGCCGCGGCGCCCGAACCCGCGCCGCGGGCGAAGGCCAGCGAACCGGCCCCGGTCGCCGCGAAGGCTGCGGCCACCAACGCGGCCCCCGGGCTGGTGCAGAAATCGCCGGTGCGTTCCGGCCAGCAGGTGTACGCCGACAACCGCGACCTGACCGTGCTCAGCGCGGTCGGCGCCGGCGCCGAGGTGATCGCCGACGGCAGCATCCACATCTACGGCGCCTTGCGCGGCCGCGCCCTGGCCGGCGCGCAGGGCAACGAGGACGCGCGGATCTTCTGCCGCGAATTCCACGCGGAACTGGTCGCGGTGGCAGGGCACTACAAGGTGCTGGAAGACATCCCGAAGGACTTGCGCGGCAAGGCCGTGCAGGTCTGGCTGGACAATGGGCAAATCAAACTCGCCGCGCTCGACTAGCGCGCATCACGTTCCAACGGAGAAGCCAACTTGGCGGAAATCATCGTAGTCACATCGGGCAAGGGCGGCGTCGGCAAGACCACTTCCAGCGCCAGCATCGCCACCGGGCTGGCGCGCCACGGCAAGAAAGTGGCGGTCATCGACTTCGACGTCGGCCTGCGCAACCTCGACCTGATCATGGGCTGCGAGCGCCGCGTGGTGTACGACTTCGTCAACGTGATCCATGGCGAGGCCACGCTGAAGCAGGCGCTGATCAAGGACAAGCGCTTCGAGAACCTGTACGTGCTGGCCGCGTCGCAGACCCGCGACAAGGACGCGCTGACCAAGGAAGGCGTGGAGAAGGTGCTGAAGGACCTGGCCGACGACGGCTTCGACTACATCATCTGCGACTCGCCGGCCGGCATCGAGAAGGGCGCGTTCCTGGCGATGTACTTCGCCGACAAGGCGGTGGTGGTGGTGAACCCGGAAGTATCCAGCGTGCGCGATTCCGACCGCATCCTCGGCCTGCTCGCCAGCAAGACCCGCCGCGCGGAGCACGGCGACGGCGACGTCACCGCCTACCTGCTGCTGACCCGCTACAGCCCGCAACGCGTGGAGAACGGCGAGATGCTGTCGATCGCCGACGTCGAGGAAGTGCTGGGCCTGAAGACGATCGGCGTGATCCCGGAATCCGGCGACGTGCTGAACGCGTCGAACAAGGGCGAGCCGGTGATCATGGATGCCGAGTCCAACGCCGGCCAGGCCTATGGCGACGCGGTCGCGCGCTTGATGGGCGAGGAGCGGCCGATGCGCTTCACCACGCTGGAGAAGAAGGGTTTCTTCAGCAAGCTGTTCGGGGGTTGAGGCATGTCGATCTTCGATTTCCTGAAGCCCAAGAAGACCACCGCCGCCACCGCCAAGAACCGCCTGCAGATCATCATCGCGCAGGAACGCAGTTCGCAGGGCGCGCCGGATTACCTGCCGCTGATGCGTCGCGAGATCCTCGAGGTGATCCGCAAGTACGTGAACGTCGACGCCGACGCGGTCAAGGTCGACGTGGTCAAGGACGGCGAGCACGACGTGCTCGACATCTCGGTGTCGTTGCCGGAGCGCGGCGCGCCGGCGGGCGCCTGATCCGGACCGCATGATGCTGACCATGGCGGACATCGGCTTCGACGATGCCGCCGCCCTGCTCCATCGCCACGGCCTGACCCTGCTGCGCGTCGCCGACGGCGAACCGATTCCCGGCAGCTACTGGGGCGAACGCGAGGCCGGCATCATCGGCACCTCGGTGTATGCGCGCGGCGACACGCCGGTGCATTCGCTGCTGCACGAAGCCGGCCACCTGATCGTGCTGCCGCCGGAGCGCCGCGCCGCCGTGCATACCGACGCCACCGATTCCATCGAGGAAGAGAACGCGGTCTGCGTGCTGCAGGCGCTGCTGGCCGATGCCCTGCCCGGCGTCGGCCTCGCGCGCGTGCTGGCCGACATGGATGCCTGGGGCTACACCTTCCGGCTCGGCTCGGCCGCCGCCTATGTCGAGCACGATGCCGACGATGCGTGGGCCTGGCTGCAGGCGCACGGCCTGATCGACGGCCAGCGCGCACTGCTGTTCCCCACCGGCGCCTAGGCGGCCGCGGCCGGGGCCTGGCGCTTCACTTGCGGCCGTCGGCGAACACGGTAGCCTTGCCGTTCCTGCGCATCGCGCCGTCGAGGTACGTCCCGTGAAGCTACGCCCCGCCCTGCTCGCCCTTGCCATCGCCGGCAGCCTCGGCCTTGCCGCCTGCAAGCGCGAGCCCGCCGCCACGGCCGCCGCGGGCGCCGCGCCGCCGGCCGGCGAAACCGCCGACCAGTTCATCGCCCGCGTCAACGACGAATACCGCAAGAGCTACGCGGAGCTGACCTCGGCGCAGTGGCTGTCCAACACCTACATCAACAGCGACACCGAGATGCTGGCGGCCAAGGCCAACGAACGCTGGCTGTCGCAGCTCAACGGCTGGATCGAGCAGTCCAAGCGCTTCGACGGCCAGAAGCTGTCGCCCGAAACGGCGCGCGCGATCAAGCTGCTCAAGCTGATGACCGCGATGCCGGCGCCGAAGGACCCGAAGAAGCTGGAAGAGCTGACCCAGATCGCGACCCGCATGGAAGGCATGTACGGCTCCGGCAGCTACTGCAAGGGCGATGGCGATGCCAAGAGCTGCCGCGACATCGGCCAGCTCAGCGAAGTGCTGGCCAAGAGCCGCGACTACGACGCACAGCTGGATGCCTGGCAGGGCTGGCACACGATCAGCCAGCCGATGCGCAAGGACTACATCCGCTTCGCCGAACTGGTCAACGAAGGCGCCAGGGAAATGGGCTTCGCCGACGCCGGCGAGATGTGGCGTTCCGGCTACGACATGAGCCCGGCCGAACTGTCCGCCGAGACCGACCGCCTGTGGGACCAGGTCAAGCCGTTGTACGAACAGCTGCATTGCTATGCGCGCGGCAAGCTCGACGCCAAGTACGGCAAGGACAAGGGCGAGGTCGCCGGCGGCATGCTGCCCGCGCACCTGATGGGCAACCTGTGGCAGCAGGACTGGGGCAACCTCTGGGACATGATGCAGCCCTACCCGGGCGCCGGCAGCCTCGACGTCAACTCGGCGCTGCGCGCCATCGCCCAGCAAGACCTGACGAGCGAACGCGCCAAGCCGGGTGCGCCGGGCGCATCCGCCGCGCAGCGCGAAGTGGATGCCGAACGCGCCGCCGCGCTGGCCACCGCCAAGAGAATGACCGAGCGCGCGCAGGACTTCTACGTCTCGCTCGGCATGCCCAAACTGCCGC
Organism: Thermomonas aquatica; assembly: GCF_006337105.1. NCBI lineage: Bacteria > Pseudomonadati > Pseudomonadota > Gammaproteobacteria > Lysobacterales > Lysobacteraceae > Thermomonas > Thermomonas aquatica. The sequence goes on from NZ_CP040871.1 coordinate 836,809, forward strand.
AGAGCTACTGGGAGAAGACCCAGTTCATCAAGCCGCGCGACCGCGACGTGGTCTGCCACGCCAGCGCCTGGGACATGAACATGGCCGGCGACGTGCGCACCAAGATGTGCATCGTGCCCAACGAGGAAGAGCTGACCACGATCTACCACGAGCTCGGCCACATCTATTACGACCTCGCCTACAACAAGCAGCCGCCGCTGTTCCAGAACGCCGCGCACGACGGCTTCCACGAGGCGATCGGCGACACCATCGTGCTGGCGATGACGCCGAAGTACCTGGCCTCGGTCGGCCTGGTCGGCGAACAGCAGCAGAGCCGGGAGGCGCTGATCAACGCGCAGATGCGCATGGCCCTGGCCAAGGTCGCGTTCCTGCCGTTCGGCCTGATGATCGACCGCTGGCGCTGGGGCGTGTTCGACGGCTCGATCAAGCCGGACAACTACAACAAGGCCTGGTGGGAACTGAAGGCGAAGTACCAGGGCGTGGCCCCGGTGACCGCGCGCGGCGAGGACTTCTTCGATCCGGGCGCGAAGTACCACGTGCCGGGCAATACCCCGTACACCCGCTATTTCCTCTCGCACGTGCTGCAGTTCCAGTTCTACAAGGCCCTGTGCGATGCCTCCGGCTACAAGGGCCCGCTGTACGAATGCAGCTTCTACGGCAACAAGGAAGCCGGCAAGAAGTACTGGGCGATGCTGTCCAAGGGCGCCAGCCAGCCTTGGCAGGCCACGCTGAAGGAACTCGGCGGCGGCGAGAAGATGGACGCCTCCGCGGTGCTGGAATACTTCGCGCCGCTGCAGGCCTGGTTGAAGGAACAGAACGCGGGCAGCACCTGCGGCTGGAATGCGGCCGGCGCTGCCGTTGCGGCACCGGCACCGGCGCCGAAGGCAGGCTGAACGCCCGCTCCCGCGCCGCGATCGAAGGCCCGCCTCGCGGGCCTTCTTTTTTTTCCCGATCCAGCGCAATACTGCCGGCATGCACGAAGACCTCGCCCCGCAACCCGCCGCAACCGCCACCGCCCTGCCCGCGCGCTACTACGTCGAGCCGGCGATGGCCGGCATCGACCGCGAAGCCATCCTCGACCGCAGCTGGCAGCTGATCGCCCACGTCAGCCAGCTGCGCGATGCCGGCGACCACGTGGTCGCCGACCTCGGCGGCCTGCCGGTGATCGGCGTGCGCGGCGCCGACGGCGAGATCCGCGTGTTCCACAACGTGTGCCGGCACCGCGCCGGCCCGATCGCGCAATGCGACGGGCTGGCCGCGAAATCGTTGCGCTGCCGCTACCACGGCTGGAACTACGGCCTCGACGGCGTGCTCAAGTCGGCACCGGAAATGAAGGACGCGCTGGACTTCGACCCCGCCGGCGTGCGCCTGCCGCAGCTGGCGACGAAGGTCTGGCAGGGCATGCTGTTCGCCGCCGTCGATGAAGCCCATGCGCCCGACTTCGACGCCTTCGTCGCCGGCATCGATGCGCGCCTCGGCCCGGATCGCGGACTCGAACATTACGGCGGCCACCATCGCGCCAGCTACGACATCGCCTGCAACTGGAAGGTGTACGTCGACAACTACCTCGAGGGCTACCACGTCCCGCACGTGCATCCCGGCCTGAACCGTCTGCTCGACTACCGCAGCTATCGCACCGAACTGGAACGCTGGCATTCGCTGCAATGGAGCCCGCTGGAAAGCGATGCCTCGCTGTACGGCAACGGCGATGCGCTGTACTACTGGCTGTGGCCCAACGCGATGCTCAACATCCTCCCCGGCCGCCTGCAGACCAACCGGGTGATCCCGCTGGGCGTGGATCGCTGCCGGGTGCTGTTCGACAGCTACTACGCGCTGGACGATGCCGGCCAGCCCGACCCGGTGAAGCGCGATGCGGACCTGGATTTCAGCGACGAGGTGCAGCACGAGGACCTCGGCATCTGCGAGGACGTGCAGCGCGGCTTCGCTTCCGGCAGTTACGTGCCCGGTCGATTGAACCCGCTGCGCGAAACCGGCGTGCACCACTTCCACGAATTGCTGCGCGCTGCGTATCGCCAGAACGCCGAACCCATCGCCTAGCTGCACGCAAATCCAAGCGAGGAACGCCGCATGACCGATGCAAGCAATGAACCCCGGCCTGCGACGAAACCCCTAGGCTTGTGGATGTCCACTGCACTGGTCGTCGGCAGCATGATCGGCAGCGGCGTGTTCCTGCTGCCGGCCGCGCTGGCGCCGTACGGTGCCGCCAGCCTGATCGGATGGGCCATTGCCCTGTGTGGCGCACTGCTGCTGGCCGCGACCTTCGCCAAGCTGGCGGTGCATTGGCCGTGCACGGGCGGCCCGTATGCCTATGTGCGCCGTTCGTTCGGCGACGTCGCCGGCTTCGGCATCGCCTGGAGCTACTGGATCTCGATCTGGTCGGGCCTGGCGGCGATCGCGGTCGCCTTCGCCGGCAGCATCGGCGCGATCTTCCCCGCATTGACCGCCACCCCGGTACGCGCGGCGACCTGCGCACTCGTCGCGCTGTGGATCTGCACCTTCGTCAACCTGGCCGGGCTGCGCGAGGCCGGCCGCTTCCAGGTGCTGCTGACCGCGCTGAAACTGGTGCCGTTGCTGTTGTTCGGCCTGGTCGCGCTGTGGTTCGTCGATGCCCGCCACTACGTGCCGTTCAACCCCAGTGGCGACAGCCTGCCGGCGGTGGCGCACGCCACGGTGATCCTCACCATGTGGGCCTTGTGCGGCCTCGAGGTCGCCACCGTCCCGGCCGGGTCGATCCGCGATCCCGAGCGCACCATCCCGCGCGCCACCCTGCTGGGTACCCTGCTGGCCGGCGTTGCCACCATCCTGGCCTGCACCGTGGTGATCGGGCTGGTGCCGACCGACGTGCTCAAAGGGTCCGGTGCACCGATGGCCGAAGCCGCCGGGCGCGTCTGGGGGCCGGGCGTCGCATTCGGGATCGCGGTGTTGGCCGCGGTCTCCACCTTCGGCGCGATCAACGGCTGGGTGATGGTCTGTGCGCAGGTCTCGCTGGCCGCGGCCGGCGACGGCCTGTTCCCGCGCGCCTTCGCGCGTCTCGACCGCAACGGCACGCCCGTCTTCGGCATCCTCGTCGGCAGCGTGCTCGCCACCTTGCTGGTGATCGCCAGTTACAGCCGCTCGCTGGTGGAACTGTTCACCTTCATCCTGCTGATCTCGACCTCGGCGATCCTGCTGCCCTATGCCGCCAGCAGCGCCGCGTGGCTGCACAGCGGCGGCCGCAATGGCGGCCGGATCGTGGCCCTGCTGGCCTTGCTGTACAGCCTGTACGCATTGTCCGGGGCCGGCATCGAGGCGCTGGCCTGGGGCGCCGTGCTGCTGCTGGCCGGCCTGCCGGTCTACCTGTGGATGAAGCGCCGCCCGCTTCCAGTCGCCGGGGTATAATTCCGCCCGCACGGTGGGAGAAGCGCGCGGGCCTTTCGGCCAGGCCGCGCTGCCGAAGGCGCAACCGCCCGGAATCGCTCAGGCCACAGACCGCCGTGTGACTACACTCTGGAGAGATCGGCACCGCACGGACGACGCGGTACCGGCGCCGAAGGGGCAAGAGGCCGCGCGGATCCCCTCCCCGCCCGCGCGCTTCCAAACTCTCAGGCAAAAGGACAGAGCGGGCATCCCTCTCACGCGCAATCGCGCTTCCGGATGCCGCCATGACCCAGCCCTCGCTACGCTCGCTCGAGCACCACGACGCTTTCATCGCACGCCACATCGGCCCGAACGACGGCGAAATCGCCAGCATGCTCAAGATCGTCGGCCACGCTTCGCTCGAAGCGCTGACCGATGCCATCGTGCCGGCCTCGATCAAGTCCGCATCGCCGCTGGCGCTGCCGCCGGCGATCAGCGAAGTGGAAGCGCTGGCCAAGATCCGCGGCATCGCCGGCAAGAACCGGGTGTTCCGCAGCTTCATCGGCCAGGGTTATTACGGCACCCACACGCCGAACGTCATCCTGCGCAACATCCTCGAGAACCCGGCCTGGTACACCGCCTACACGCCGTACCAGGCGGAGATCTCGCAAGGCCGCATGGAAGCGCTGATCAACTTCCAGACCATGTGCGCCGAACTCACCGGCATGGAGATCGCCAACGCGTCCCTGCTCGACGAAGCCACCGCCGCGGCCGAAGCGATGACGCTGGCCAAGCGTTCGGCGAAATCGAAGTCGAACACCTTCCTCGTCTCCGGCGACACCCACCCGCAGACCATCGAACTGCTGCGCACCCGCGCCGAGCCGCTGGACATCGCCATCGAGCTGGCGAACTCCGCCGAGCAATGGCAGGCGGCGATGGACAAGGGCGATTTCTTCGGCGTGCTGATCCAGTACCCGGCCTCCAGCGGCTGGCTGCACGACTGGACGCAGGACTGCGAAACCATCCACGCGCGCGGCGCGCTGGTGGTGTTCGCCACCGACCTGCTCGCATTGACCTTGTTGAAGTCGCCGGGCGAGATGGGCGCCGACATCGTCATCGGCAATACCCAGCGCTTCGGCGTGCCGTTCGGTTTCGGCGGCCCGCATGCCGCGTTCATGGCCTGTCGCGATGCGTACAAGCGCTCGATGCCGGGCCGCCTGATCGGCGTGTCGGTCGATGCCGAGGGCAACAAGGCCTACCGCCTGACCCTGCAGACCCGCGAGCAGCACATCCGCCGCGAGAAGGCGACCTCCAACATCTGCACCGCGCAGGTGCTGCTGGCGGTGATGGCCTCGATGTACGCGGTCTACCACGGCCCGGACGGACTGACCCGCATCGCCCAGCGCGTGCACCGCCTCGCCTCGATCCTCAAGGCCGGCCTGGCGCAGCTGGGTTACAGCCACGACCACCACGGCACCGCCTTCGACACCATCAGCCTGAAGACCGACGGCAAGACCGATGCGCTGATGGCGCGCGCGCAAGCCCACGGCGTCAACCTGCGCAAGGCGTGGAACGACTACATCTGCATCTCGCTGGACGAAACCGCCACCCGCGCGGACATCGAACTGCTGTGGCGCATCTTCGGCGGCGACGACGCGACGTTGCCGGACATCGACGCGCTGGATGCAAGCGCGCCGTCGCTGATCCCGTCCGGGTTGCAGCGCAGCTCGAAGTTCCTGACCCATCCGGTGTTCAACACCCACCACAGCGAACACGAGCTGCTGCGCTACATGCGCTCGCTGGCGGACAAGGACCTGGCGATGGATCGCACCATGATCCCGCTGGGCAGCTGCACCATGAAGCTCAACGCCACCGCCGAGATGATCCCGGTGACCTGGCCGGAATTCGGCAACCTCCACCCGCTGGCGCCGGCGGACCAGGCGCAGGGTTACAAGGAACTGATCGGCGGCCTTGAAGACATGCTGGTGGAATGCACCGGCTACGACGCGGTCAGCCTGCAGCCGAATTCCGGCGCGCAGGGCGAATACGCCGGCCTGCTGGCGATCCGCGCCCACCACGCCTCGCGCGGCGAAGCGCATCGCGACATCTGCCTGATCCCGGAATCCGCGCACGGCACCAACCCGGCCAGCGCGCAGATGTGCGGCATGCAGGTCGTCGTCACCAAGTGCGATGGCAACGGCAACGTCGACGTCGAGGACATCCGCCGCATGGCGGAGAAATACTCCGACCGCCTCGCCGCGATCATGATCACCTACCCGTCCACCCACGGCGTGTTCGAGGAAGACGTGGTCGCGATCTGCCAGATCGTCCACCAACATGGCGGGCAGGTGTACACCGACGGCGCCAACATGAACGCGCTGGTCGGCGTGGCCAAGCCGGGCAAGTGGGGTTCGGACGTGTCGCACCTCAACCTGCACAAGACCTTCTGCATCCCGCACGGCGGCGGCGGCCCCGGCGTCGGCCCATGCGCGGTGAAGTCGCACCTGGCGCCGTTCCTGCCGAAGGCCGTGCAGGCCGACGGCTTCGCGACCGCCGGCATCGGCAACGGCGCGTTGGTCAGCGCCGCCAGCTACGGCAGCGCCAGCATCCTGCCGATCAGCTGGATGTACATCACCCTGATGGGCGCCGAAGGCCTGCGCAAGGCGACCCAGGTCGCGATGCTCAACGCCAATTACCTGGCCAAGCGCCTCGCCGCGCATTACCCGACCCTGTACACCGGCCGCAACGGCCTGGTCGCGCACGAGTGCATCCTCGACCTGCGCCCGATCAAGGACGCCACCGGCATCAGCGCGGAAGACGTGGCCAAGCGCCTGATCGATTTCGGCTTCCACGCGCCGACCCTGAGCTTCCCGGTCGCCGGCACGCTGATGGTGGAACCGACCGAATCCGAATCCCTGCACGAACTCGACCGCTTCATCGACGCGATGATCCAGATCCGCGAGGAGATCCGCATGGTCGAACGCGGCGAACTGGATCGCGAGGACAACCCGCTCAAGCACGCCCCGCACACCGCGACCCAAGCCGCGGCGGCGGAATGGAACCACGGCTACAGCCGCGAGCTGGCGGTGTTCCCGCTGGCCACCCTGAGGCAGCAGAAGTACTGGCCGCCGGTGGCGCGCGTAGACAACGTCTACGGCGACAAGAACGTGTTCTGCAGCTGCGTGCCGATCGGCGACTTCAAGGACGAGCCGGAAGCCTTCAGCGAGCCGATGGCGGTCTGACCTCGCTTCGCCAACCAGGCACACCGAAGAGCCCCGCATCGCGGGGCTTTTTCGCATCGGGGGCTGCCCGTGTTCCACGGGCATCGATTACCGTCTAGATTAGGCGGCAGGGCCGCCCTGCCACCCGTCCGGGGAGAGACGCCGGCAGGCAACCGCTCCGCGACGGCCGACACGGCCGCCGCCCATCGCCATTCGTCCCGGGGAGGGAGTTCCATGCCTGCACATGCGATGCCGAATATCCGCCGTCTCAGCCTCGCCCTGCTCGCCGCAATGGCCATGCCGGCGATGGCCCAGCAATCCGACGCCACCGATACTGCGAGCAAGGTCAAGACCCTCGACCAGGTGACGGTCACCGGTTCGCGCATCAAGCGCGCCGAAATCGAGCAGTCGCTGCCGATCACCTCCTTCACCAAGGATCAGATCGATGCGGCTGGCATCACCTCCGCCGAACAGCTGCTGATGCAGCTCAACATCGCCGGCAACGGGTCCGACAACCTGGCCAGCAATGGCGGCATCGTCAGCGAGGAACAACGGGGCAACAACGGCGTCTCCGGCGCCAACCTGCGTGGACAGGGCGCGGATGCGACGCTGGTACTGCTCAACGGTCGCCGGGTGGCGACCCATGGACTGAAAGGCCGCGCTGTCGACCTCAACGCGATCCCGTTCGCCGCGATCGAACGGGTGGAGGTGCTGCGCGACGGCGCCTCGGCGATCTACGGCACCGACGCCATCGGCGGCGTGATCAACTTCATCACCAAGCGCGACTTCCAGGGCGCGCAGGTCTCCGCCTTCGTCGACTATACCGAGGCCGGTGGCGGCAACATCCAGCGCGGCAGCGTCCTGTTCGGCCATGGCGACCTCGACAAGGACGGCTGGAACGCCTTCGGCACGGTCAGCGTCAAGCGCAACACCATCCTGCGCGGCAGCGACCGCGATTTCTCCTATACGTTCCAGCCCGATCGCGGCCTCTCGCCGGATACCCGCGGCACGCCGTTCGCGACCGTGTTCAGTCTTGGCAGCACCGGCGTTGGCGCCAGCAGCATGTTGAAGAACGGGGTGCTGGAAGCGGGCAATCCGACCCGCCTCACTGCCGTCAACATCTTCAACCTGCCCGGCGCGGCGGGCTGCGAGGCCGCTGGCGACGACATGGGCCCTTATGCCTACCGCATCTGGAATTCGCCGGCCTCGAAGTACGCCTGCGCCTGGGACTACCCCGCCGCCGCGGTGATCCAGCAACCACAGGACAGCGTGGACTTCATCGGTCGCGCCACGTTCCGCATCGGCAGTGGGCACGAGGCTTACGTCGAACTGACCGCATCCAAGGTCGATGTCGCCAAGACCTTCGAGCCGAACCAGATCTCGTCCAGCACCAGCACCGCCGCCACGTCGCTGGGCCAGAGCACCTGGTATCCGCTCAATGCCACGACCAAGGCGACCTACGACGCGGTGTACAACGCGCTCGCCGGCTATTTCGGTGCCGGCCAGCTCAACTACGGCGCGCCGATCGCCTACCGCTGGCGCTGCATGGCCTGCGGGCCGCGCCAGATCGAAACCACCACCAAGTCCTACCGCTTCGTCGCCGGCATCGGCGGCCTGATCGGCGACTGGAGCTACGACGCCGGCCTGACCCGCGGTTCCAGCAAGTCCGAGTCGATCCTGGGCAGCGGCTTCCACTACACCGATGCGCTGAAGGCGGCGCTCGGCAGCGGGCTGATCAACCCCTTCCTCGCCCCCGGGCAGGAGCAATCCGCCGCCGCGATGGCGGCGCTGGATGCGGCTTCGGCCCGGGGCGTGAAGCTCTACGGCGGCGAATCGCTGGTGACCTCGCTCGATGCCTCCATCTCCGGCGACCTCGGCTTCTTCCGCCTGCCCGGCGGCAACATCGCGATGGCCGCCGGCATCGACCTGCGCCGTGAGGAATTCCATTTCGACGGCGACCAGCGCAGCAACAAGCGCGCCGTGTTCAATGCGCCGTTCGACGATGCCAATGCACTGGGCGACGTCAGCCGCGACATCCGTGCTGTCTACGTCGAGTTCCAGCTGCCGCTGTTCAAGCACTTCGACCTGAACCTGGCCGGCCGCTACGACGACTACAGCGGCTTCGGCGGCACCAGCAACCCGAAGGTCTCGTTCAAGTACCAGCCGTTCGAATCGCTGCTGTTCCGCGGCGCGTACAGCACCGGCTTCAAGGTGCCGAACTTCAACCAGCTGTTCAACGGCATCAGCGAAGTGCAGTACGTCGGCCTCGACCTGGCCGACCCCGCGACCTGCCCGAGCGGCGTGGCCAATCCCAACGTGGCCGGTTGCGAAGTGATCCGCCCGGTCGAACTGTTCGGCGGCAACCCCGGCCTCTCTCCCGAGGAATCCAGGCAGAAGAGCTTCGGCCTGGTGTACTCGCCGATGTCGCAATTCAACATCGCCCTGGACTGGTGGGAGATCGAACGCGTCAACACCATCCGTTCCGCGCCTCGCGACGTGTTGATCCAGTACTACGGCATCTTCCAGGACAACTGGATCCGCGAAGGCGGCGAGGTGGTGGCGATCGACCGCCGCTACATCAATTCCGGCGGCAGCCTGATGCGCGGCGTCGAGCTCGACGCCAACCTCAACGGAGAGGTGGCTGGCGGACGCTGGAACATCAACCTCAACGGCAGCCTGATCAACCTGTTCAAGACCAAAGCGCTCGAATCGCTGCCGTACAGCACCAACCTGGTCGGCAAGTACGTGCGCTACTACAACCTGCCGATCCGCTGGAAGCATTCGCTGACCTTCGGTTACACCCGCGGCAACTGGTCGCACAACCTCAGCCAGCTGCACCGCGACGGCTACTACGACGAACTGCCGCCCAGTGTGGCCAATGGCAGCTACATCCCGACCGGCTGGAAGCCGCGGGTGGACGGCTACACCACCTACGACTACAGCATCACCTGGAAGGGCATCCCGGACCTGAAGCTCGCCTTCGGCATCAAGAACCTGACCGACAAGGACCCGCCGTTCACCGCGCACCAGAACGACTTCGCCGCGGGTGCCGCGTGGGAAGCGCGCATCGCCGACCCGCGTGGCCGCGCCTACACGCTGCTGGCGGAATACAGCTTCTGACATCCCGCGCTGGCAACGCACGAAAAACGAAGGCCCCGCACTGCGGGGCCTTCGCGTTCCACGGAGCCGGCTGGATCAGCCGCCGTGCTTCTGCAACCAGGCGTCGATCGCCGGGATCCGGGTCTCGCGCACCTTGAGGCGGTACTCGATGTTGGCGATCGCGGTCTCGGTGGCGTTGCGCGAGCTCGGCGCGATGTACTTGTCGGCGTACGCGCGCAGCTTGCCGATCATCGCCTTGTCCGAGGAACCACCGCCGATGCCGGGGTAGTAGCGCGCCTGCGAGGTGGAGTCGACCAGCTTGTCGACCTGCTCGCGATGGGCCAGCGCGAAATCGAAGGCCATGTCCGGATGCGAACCGGACACCGCGCCGATCATGCCCGCGCTGTTGGTGGCGCCCGGCTCGTCGGTCAGGGCGAGTTCCAGCGCGCGCTGCGCCAGCGCCTTGTCCTTGGCGATCGACAGCATGCTGTACAGCGAGTCCTTGATCAGCGGGGTCTTCTCCGCCTTCGCCATCGCGTGCAGCTTGTCCCAGGTCGCGGCGTCGGCGTTGTAGGCGACGATGCCGGTGATGGTGTTGCGCAAGGCCGGCGGCATCGCGTTCGCGTCGTCCGGACCGGCGGCGAAACGGCGGCGCGCCTCGGCGATCACGGCCTCGTCATCGAGCCCGGCCAGGGTGCCGATCAGCTGCGTGCGCAGCAGCTGCACCGGCGCGGAATCGTCCGCCTTCGCGTTCCAGCCGATCCGCGCGAACGCCGGGCGCAGCACCGACAGCGCGAACTTGCGGAACTTGGCCTGGCGCTTGGCGTCGCCGTCGTAATAGCCATCGAGGCCGGACAGGCTGCCGGCGATGTCGGACCAGATCGCCGGATCGGCGTCGGCCGGCACGTTCTTGGCAAGGTCGAGGTAGTCGGACGCGGAACGCAGCCCGCCCATGCCCAGCGCCCAGGTGTCGTTCATGATGCCGAGCTGGTCCATCGTCGACAGGGTGGCAAAACCCTTGCTGATCGCGGCGAACTGCTCGGCGCCGTACAGCGTGCGGTAGTAGCCGCCCTGCCCCGCGTTGACCACCACCGCGCCGCAGCCCGGCACCACCAGCGAGCCCTTGCCGCCTTCGACCACGGTGTCGACGCGCGCGCCGCCCACCGCCTGCGCCACCACCGGCACGCGCCAGCGCAGCGGCGTCTTGCCCGGGCGATCCTTGGTGAACTCGCCCTGGGTGAACTGCAGGGTGGTGTTGCCGTTCGCGCAGGTCGCGGAATCCACCGTGATCAGCGGCACGCCCGGCTGCAGGGTGAAGTCGTGCGCGATATCGAGGATCGGCTTGCCGGCCGCGGTCTGCACCGCGCTCCACAGGTCGTCGGACACGGTGTTGCCGTAGGCGTGCGTGCGCATGTACGCGCGCACGCCCTCGCGCCACGCGTCCTCGCCGACGTAGTTCTCCAGCATGCGGATCACCGCACCGCCCTTGCTGTAGGTGATCGCGTCGAAGGCCTGGCTGGCCTGCTCCACGGTCTCGATCTTCTGCACCACCGGGTGGGTGGTCGCCACGGCGTCGCGGCTCATCGCGCCCTCGCGGCCGCCGACCGCGCCGAGTTCGGTCTTCCATTCCGGATGGAACTTGGCGGTGGTGCGCGCGGCCATCCAGGTGGCGAAGCCCTCGTTGAGCCACAGGTCGTCCCACCAGCTCATGGTCACCAGGTCGCCGAACCACTGGTGGGCGATCTCGTGCGCGGCGATCGAGAAGATGCCCTGCACGTTGCCGATGGTGGAGATCTTGGGATCGACCAGCAGCGCGTACTCGAAGGTGAAGATCGCGCCCCAGTTCTCCATCGCACTGAAGAACTGGCTGCGGCCCGGCGCGGCGATGTTGTCGAGCTTCGGCAGCGGGTACTTGACCCCGAAGTAGTCGTTGTATTCCTTCAGCACCAGCTTGGACGCTTCCAGCGCGCCTGCGGCCTGGCCCACCTTGCCCTTCGGCGTGACCACCCCGACCTCGGTGCCGTCCACGCTGTCGGTGGCGCGGTCGAATTCGCCGAGGCCGAGGAACAGCAGGTAGGTCGACATCTTCGGCGAGGTCTGGAACACGACCCGCTTCAGGCCGTTGCCGATGTCCTTCGATTCGACGACCGGCATGTTGCTGACCGCCATCTGCGCGGCCGGCGCGTTGACGGTCAGGTCGAAGGTCGCCTTGAAGTTCGGCTCGTCCCACGACGGCACGAACTTGCGCGCATCCGAATTCTCGAACTGGGTGTACAGCGCGCGCTGCTTGCCGGCATCGGTGTCGTAGTCGATCGCGAACAGGCCGTTGGCCTGGGTGTTGATGACGCCGGTGTAATCGGTGGCCAGCACGTAGCTGCCCGCCGCCAGCGGGGCAGCGAAGGCGAAGGTCGCGGTCTGGTTCTCGGCATCCACGCTCACCTTCGGCACCAGCTTCTTGCCGGACGCGCCGGTCAGCACGCTGTTGGCGAAGCTCATGTTGACCGCCTGCAGCACGATCGTCGGCGTCGGCTCGAGCACGTCCAGGCTGATCTTCACCTTCCCGTCGAACGCCATCTTGTCCGCGTGCGGGGTGACTTCGATCGCATAGTGCGAAGGCTTCACCCCGTGCGGCAGCTGGGTGGTCGCGCGGACCGCGGGCGGATTCGCCGCGCGGGAAATTTCGGCCGGCGTCTGCGCCGACGCCAGGGAAGCGGCCCCGCACAGCGCGAGCGTGATTGCAGCGGTCACCAGGTTGCGACGCATGGGATGTCCTTGGCTTGGGTCTTGGGGATGCGCGGGCGCGGACGGCCCGCATGACCGCCGATCATCGCGACCACGCATGGGGGACGACACCGCCGGAAGTCACGACCTGCGCACGAAAACCGGGCGCCCCGCGCTCCCGGGCCTCCTGAACACGCGAATGCATGACCAAAGTCATGCCGCTGGTGCGCCGCCGCCCGCAGGCCAATGGCCGCGTGGCCGGCAGCGTTGCGTTTGCCCCGTATGCACGCACATGCACCCTGCGAGGATCCGCCATGCCCATGCCGCGCTTCCCGGTCGTACCCCGCCTGCTTGCGGTCGCGCTGCTGATCGCGGCAAGCGGCTATCCCGCCATCGCCGCCGCACAGGACCAGCACGCGGACGAGGATGCGGACGAGGACGACGATGCCGATGCAGCCACCGACGAATCCGCGGACGAGGCCGACGACGCGGGCCAGGATGCCGACCAGGACGAGGACGAGAACGCCGCGGAGGACGATGGCGAGGACGAAAATGCGGCCGACGCAGGACAGGACGAAGCCGCGGACGACACCGCCGACGGGGATGCGGACGATCCGCGGGGCATCGCCGAGGAGATCGACGTGGGCAGCGGCGACGACTATGCCGTCGAATACGACGAAGCCGACGACAGCTGGGCCAGCGCCTGGAACCAACCTGAAACCGAACAGGACGACGTGATCCCGATCGACCACAGCGTGTTCGCCAAGGACGAAGACGTGTGGCTGGTCGAGGAAGAGGATGAAGGCGACGATGCCGGCGATTCCGTCGGCGGCGGCATGCCCTCGATCCGCGTCACAAAGCGTCCGACCGGCAAGGCCGGCCGCAAGCCGCCGCGCCGCCCCGGCGACGACGACGACACGGTCTACTCCTTCGGCGGCCTGCCGGTGGCGGCGGCATCGGTGCCATGGCAGGCGCAGATCCTCTACCCGGGCGCACCGCCCAAGCCGGACGACAAGCGCCCGGCCTGGCAACGCCAGCACTACTGCGGCGGTGCGCTGATCGCGCCGGACTGGGTGGTCACCGCCGCCCATTGCATCGACCAGAACGAGGTCGACCATGGCTTCAAGGTGCGGCTGGGCGCGCAGGACATCTCCAAGGGCGACGGCGTGCTCTACAAGATCGACCGCATCGTCCGCCATTCGCAGTACAACGCCGAAAGCAACGACGTGAACAACCCGCCCAACATGTACGCCAACGACATCGCGCTGGTGCACATCGTGGCGGACGGCAAGCCGGTTCCCATCGACAGCCGGCGCATCCGGCAAATCCCGCTCAACCACAATCCGCTGCCGTCCGCGGTTCCGGTATCGGCCACCGGCTGGGGCGTGACCGGCAGCAGCGAAGCGGCCAACAAGATGAATGCCGTGCTGTTGCGGGTCGACCTGCAGGCGATGCCCAACCCGGTGTGCCAGCAACGCCCCGGCTACGGGCCGCAGAAGATCAAGGATGGCGTGTTCTGCGCGGCGAACAAGACGCAATCCACCTGCCGCGGCGACAGCGGCGGCCCGGTGATCCTGACCAATGGCACCCCGCTGCTGGTCGGCATCGTCAGCTGGGGCAAGCGCGCCTGTGCAGGCGACGGGCGCCCGGGCGTTTACACGCGGATCGACCGCTATGCGCAGTGGATCGACCAGGCGATGAAGCTGCCCCTGGGCAAGAACCAGTTGCCCTGAAACCCTGCGCCCGAAAACGCGAAAGGCCGCCGAGGCGGCCTTTCGCGCGCATCGTCGCGTGCGGTCAGTTGCTGGGAGGCGCGGCCGGTGCCGGCGCGGTGCCCACCTTGTCGCCGCCCGAATGCGGCGTGTCGTCCGAGTCGTCGGCGGCATCGGCCGGGGGCGTTTCCGTGGCCGGCACAGCCGCGGCCGCATCGGTGGCCGCCGCAGGGGTCTCGGCCGCCGGCGCCGGCATCGCGGCAGGCGCTTCCGCCGCAAGCGCGGGCGCGGGCTCGGCGGCGGCCGGAGCGGCTTCTTCGTTCTTGTGGCAAGCGGACAGGAGGCCGGCCAGCAGGACGGCAGCCAGGGTGCAGGTGATGCGGTTCATGCGGTTCCCCTTGGAAGATGATGGCTCGTGACGGACATTCCCCTGTTTCGGCGAACCGGTGTTTCCGTGCGCCGCGTCACATTCTTGCACCACCCGCATCCCGCCCACAACGTGCCGGGCAGCGTCCGCCGCGGTCGCGCCGGTCAACCGTCGAAGCCCAGCCCGGCCAGCAGCGCCGCCATCCGCGGGTCCTTGCGCAGGGGATCCAGGAACGGGTCGTTGCGCGCGTAGATCAGGCCGGAGTCGCCCATCTCGCGCGCCTTCAGCAGCCGCGCCATGGCCGTGTCCAGCTCGCCCCATTGCGCCAGCACCTGCGCCTGCTGGTACAGCACGCTGTCGCCGAGTTCGGCGACGAGCTTGTCCATCGCGGCACGCGCGGCGCCCTGCTTGCCGTCGCGATGCTCGACGATGGCCAGGCCCGCCAGCCTGAAATCCGGCACCGGCTCGGCGGCGTATTCCTCGCGCGCCTGCGCCAACTTGCCGAGGTTCAGCAGCGCATCGCCGACATGCGCATGCGCACGCGACATCTTCGGGTTCATCTGCAGCGCCTGGCGCAACGGCGGGATCGATGCATCGAAGCGCCGCGCCGCGTATTCCACGGTGCCGGCGGCACGGTAGATCAGCGCGTTCAGCACGTCGCGCGACAACGCGCGCTGCATCGCCTCGGTCGCCTCGCGATCGCGCCCGGTGCGCGCGCAGTACTGCGCCCAGCGCGCCTGCACGTTGGCCTCGCCCCGCCCCAGCGCATCGGATTTCTCGAACGGCTCGCGCGCCGCGCGCGCATCCAGCTTGCCCTGGAACTGGACGAAACCGAGCATCGAATAGGCATTGGCGTACTTCGGCGCCAGCGCGATCGCGCGCCGCGCCGCGGCGATCGCCTGGTCGTACATCGCCACCCGCTGGCCGACCTCGCCGTACTGGTTGGCCAGCGTGGTCAGTGCCGCCGCGCGCGAGGCCTGCGCGGCCGCGTAGTCGGGATCCAGTTCGATCGCGGTATCGAACAGCGCCAGCGACTGGCGCTCGGCGGCTTCGTCGCTGCCGGTTTCGTACAGCGCGCGGCCGCGCAGGAAGGCGTCGAACGCGGCCACGTTGGCCGTGCCGCCGGAGGCCGCGCGCTGGTCCCGCGGCGTGCCCGGGTCGACGACCTGGGCGGCCAGTGCGGTGGCCACGGTGGCCGCGATCTCGCTCTGCACCGCGAACACGTCGTCGATGCGCCGCTCGAAGGTATGCGTCCAGCGGCTGAAGCCGGTGCTGCCGTCGATCAGGTCGGCCACCACCCGCACCTGGTCGCCGGCCCAGCGCACGCTGCCGTCCAGCAGGAAGGCGACGCCCAGCTGGCCGGCGATGCGCACCGCGCCATCCTGGCTGTCGCGGAATTTGTCCGACGAGGTTTTCGCCATCACCTTCAGCTTGCGGTTGCGCGCCAGCGTGGCGCGCAATTCCTCCGACAACCCATCGGAGAAATACGCCTTGCCCGGATTGCCGCTGAGGTTGTCGAACGGCAACACCGCGACGCTGCCTTCCGCGGCGGCCGTTGCCGCTCCGCCGAACCAGCCGCGCTTCCAGCCCAGCGCACCGACGCCGGCAGCCACCAGCAGCGCGCCGCCACCGCCCGCCAGCAGGCGCCGGCGCAACGCATCGTGCGCCGCATTCGACCGTGCTACAGGCCGCGGCACGGCCTCGCGCCCGGCCAGCGGCAGCACCGCGCGCAACACCGCCTGCAGCGAGGCGTCGTCGATCCGGCCATGGGCGAACGCCAGCGGGATCGCCTGGTACTGGCGGAAGCCCAGCGGCGGCTCGGTGCCATCCAGCGACAGCGGCACCAGCTTCTTCATGTCGCGGCCGTGCGCGGATTCGTCCAGCACCCAGTCCGAGCCCACCGAATGCGCGGACCACGCCACGATCACCGCATCGCTGGCCTGCAGGGCGGTTTCGATCGCCTTGGCATAGGCCGCGCCGCCTTCGATCTGGTCGTCCCACCAGACCTGCAGTCCGGCGCGCTCCAGCGCCTCGACCAATACCCGCACCCGTTCCTGGTCGGCGCGCGAATAGCTCAGGAAGACGCTGGGCCGCGCTTGCTCCGGTGGCGCATCTTCCCCGCTGGACATGGCGTTCACCGTCGCGACTGGAGCGTTCAGCTTACCTCTGGAACGCAGCCAGGTGCTTCGGACGGACGCCGCTGGCGCGGGGCATCAACGCCCCGCGCCCGATGCGCATCACGCGAACGGATCGCGCAGGACGATGTTGGCGTCGCGGTCCGGGCCGGTGCTGACGATCGCCAGCGGGCAGCCCGCCAATTCCTCCAGCGCACGCAGGTAGGCGCGTGCGGCCGGCGGCAGCTTGTCCCACTCGGTGATGCCGGCGGTGGACTCGCTCCAGCCCGGGAACTCCAGGTAGACCGGCGTGCACTCCTCCCAGCCCTTGGCGTCCAGCGGCGCGTACTCGGTGCGCTTGCCGCGGTATTCGTAGGCGATGCACATCTTCAGCGTCTCCATCCCGTCGAGGATGTCGAGCTTGGTGATGCACAGGCCGCTGATCCCGTTGATCGCCACCGCGCGCTTCAGCGCGACGATGTCCATCCAGCCGCAACGGCGCGGGCGGCCGGTGGTGGCGCCGTATTCCTGGCCGCGGTCGCGGATGCCCTGGCCGACGTCGTCGTTGAGCTCGGTCGGGAACGGGCCGCCGCCGACGCGCGTGGCATACGCCTTGGCGATGCCCAGCACGTAGTCGATCGAATCCGCGCCCACGCCGGTACCGGCCATCGCGCCGCCGACCGTGGTGTTGGACGAGGTCACGTACGGATAGGTGCCGTGGTCGATGTCGAGCAGCGAGCCCTGCGCGCCCTCGAACAGCACCTTCTTCCCGGCCTTGCGCAGCTCGTGCAGGATGCCGGCCACGTCGGCCTTCATCGGTTCGATGTATTCGCCGAAGGCCAAGGCTTCGTCCAGCGTCTGCTGGAAATCGACCGCATCGACCTTCAGGTACTGGGTCAGCACGAAGTTGTGGTAGTCGAGCGCCGCGCGCAGCTTCTCGGCCAGCTCGTCCGGGTAATGCAGGTCGGCGACGCGGATGCCGCGACGCGCGACCTTGTCTTCATACGCCGGGCCGATGCCGCGGCCGGTGGTGCCGATCGCCTTGCCGCCGGCGGCCTTCTCGCGCGCCTGGTCCAGGGCGATGTGGTACGGCATGATCAGCGGCGTCGCCGGGCTGATCTTCAGCCGCGAACGCACTTCCACGCCGTTGCCTTCCAGCTCGGCGATTTCCTTCTGCAGCGCGCCCGGGTGCAGGACCACGCCGTTGCCGATCAGGCACAGCGCGTCGTCGCGCAGGATGCCGGACGGGATCAGGTGCAGCACGGTCTTCTTGCCGGCGATCACCAGCGTGTGGCCGGCGTTGTGGCCGCCCTGGAAACGCACCACCGCGCCGATGTCCTGCGTCAGCAGGTCGACGATCTTGCCCTTGCCTTCATCGCCCCACTGGGCACCGAGAACGACGACTGACTGACCCATTTCCGAACTCCAGACGTGAGAAAAGCCGAGGTCTGCCCCGGCTTTTCGACATTCTACGTGGTTCCCGGCCAGCCCGCGACCGTCAGCCGCCCCGCACCAGGTACAGCGACACGATGCCGAGGATCAACACGATCCCGCCGATCCGCCGCACATGCTCATCCGGCATGGCCTGCAACTGCTCGGCCGCCCGCTTCCAGGCGCCGGGCGCGGCGAACAGGAACAGGCCTTCCAGCACCGCGACCAGGCACAGCGCCGCCCACAGGTCGGCCATGGCTCAGCGGTCGCTGCGCATGTATTGCAGGAACGGGTCGTTGCGGTCCAGCACGATCACCGCGTCGCCATCCGCGAAGGACTTGCGGTACGCCTCCAGGCTGCGCTGGAAGGCATAGAAGGACGGATCGCGGTTGGCCGCTTCCGCATACAGGCGCGCGGCTTCGGCATCGCCCTCGCCGCGAAGTTTCTGCGCGTCGCGTTCGGCCTCGGCGGCGATCACCGCGCGCTGGCGGTCGGCTTCGGACTGGATCTTCTGCGACTGCTCCTCGCCCTCGGCGCGCAGCTGGCTGGCCACCTGCTTGCGTTGCGCGCTCATGCGCCGGTACACCTGCCCGATCACCTCGCCGCCGGTCGGCAGGTCGATGCGCTTGATGCGGATGTCGGAGATCTTCACGCCCAGCGTGGCCGCGCCCTTGTTGATCGCGACCAATTGCGCCTGCAGCACCTTGGCGCGGTCGCCGGACACGACCTGCTGCAGGGTGTGGGCGTTGATCTCGTTGCGCAGCGCGTCCTTGATGATCGGCGCCAGGCGCTGGGTGGCGATGGATTCGTCGCCGCCGGTGGCGCGGTAGAAGTCGCGCACGTTCTCGATCTTGCCGATGGCGAAGAAATCGACGCTGACGTCCTTCTTCTCCGAGGTCAGGTAGCGCTCCGGCTCCGCCGCCAGGATCTGCAGGCGACGGTCGAACACGCGCGCCGACTCGATCAGCGGCAGCTTGAAATGCAGGCCGGGGCCGATGTCGCTGCGCACCACCTTGCCCAGGTTCAGCACCAGCGCGCTCTGGCCTTCGTTGACCACGAACACCGAGCTCAGCAGCACCAGCAATGCGGCGACCAGCGCCGGCACCCATGCGGGGAATCTCATCGTGCGTTCTCCTCGCGGCCCGCGTTGCGGCCCTGGCGACCCGGCCGCGCCGGGTCGGCGGTGGCTTCCACCGTCGGCGAAACAAGGTCGGGCAGGATCGCCTGGGCGGGCGCGGCAGGCTGGGTGGTGGTCGCGCCCTGCATCGGCACGTAGATCAGCTGGCGGCCATCGCCGCCGACCACCTTGCGGTTCTCGGCCAGCACCTGCTGCACGGTTTCCAGCCACAGCCGCTTGCGGGTGACCTCGGGCGCGGCCTTGTACTGCTCGACCAGCAGGCTGAAGCGCTGCGCGTCGCCGGTGGCGCGGGCGATCGCCGCGGTCTTGTAGCCTTCCGCCTCGGTGCGCACGCGCGCGGCCTGGCCGCGGGCCTCGGGCACGATCTTGCTGGCGTAGGCTTCGGCCTCGTTCTTCAGCCGGTCCTTGTCCTGCTGCGCGCTGTTGACGTCGTCGAAGGCCGGCTTCACTTCCTCCGGCGGACGCGCGTTGGGCAGGTTGAGTTCGGTGACCACCAGGCCGGTCTTGTACGTCTGCAGGGCCGCCTGCAAACGCTGCTTGGACGAGACCGACAGCGCGCTGCGCGCGCTCAGCACGGTGTCCAGGTCGGAACGGCCGACCTGCTCGCGCACCGCGCTCAGGGTCGCCTCCTTCAGCACGTCGTCGGCGTTGCGGGTGCCGAACAGGTACAGCTGCGCATCGCCGATGCGGTACTGCACGTTGATCTCGACGCTGACGATGTTCTCGTCGCGGGTCAGCACCGGCACGGTTTCGCTGTAGGTCTTGATCTCGGTCGCGTTGACCTTGATCACCCGCTCCAGCGGCCACGGCAGCTTGAAATGCGGACCGGGCTGCATCACCCGGTCGAACTGGCCGAAGCGCAGCACCACGCCGCGCTGCTGTTCGGTGACCAGCACGAAGCAGTTGAACGCCAGCCACAGGCCGATGGCGATCCAGATCCAGCGCAGCGGGTTGCCGTCGCCGAAGCCGCCACCGAAGTTCGGCAACCTGTCGAACAGGCCGCCAGGCCCGCCGCCACTGCGGCGCCCGCCGCCATTGGACGCGCCACCGGGTTTGTTCCAGGCCATCCAGCTCACGTGTGGCCTGCGCGGCCCGCTGTTTTGCGTCGTCATGCGTCGGATTCTACGGGAAGCTCGGGTGCCGGCGCCGGCAGCAGCGGGCGCAGCGGCGCGCCATCGGCCTGCGCGGCCAGCCGCGCGGCATCCGCCACCGGCAGGTCCACCTGCAGGCGCCAGCCGTCGGCGTCGTGCTGTTCGCCCAGCACCGCATCCAATGCATGCAGGCGCGCGCGCAGGCGGCCGGCATCGGTGGGCAGCAGGATTTCGCCGACCACCCGCTGCAGGCCCAGCCGCTCGCCCAGCGCCTCGCGCAGCAGGTCGATGCCGAGGCCGTCGCGCGCGGAAATCCAAACCGCGACGCCATCCTCGCCGCGCTGGTCGATGCGCGGTGTCGCGCCTTCGATGCGGTCGATCTTGTTGAACACCAGCAATTGCGGGATGTCGCCGGCGCCGATCTCGCGCAGCACGTCGTCGACCTGCGCCATGCGTTCCTCGCGCAATGGGTCGTCGGCGTCGATCACGTGCAGCAGCAGGTCGGCCTCGCGCGCTTCGCTCAGGGTCGAGCGGAACGCGGCGACCAGCTCATGCGGCAGGTCGCGCACGAAGCCGACGGTATCGGCCAACACCACGCCGCCGCCGGGAAGTTCGATGCGGCGCACGGTGGGATCCAGTGTGGCGAACAGCTGGTCGGCGGCATACGCATCGGCGCCGGTCAGCGTGTTGAACAGGGTCGACTTGCCGGCATTGGTGTAGCCGACCAACGCAACCCGCGGCAGTTCGCTGCGGACGCGCGCGCGGCGCATCTGGGTGTGCTGGACCTCGACCTTCTCCAGCCGCTTCTGCAGCATGTCCACCCGCTTCTGCAGCAGGCGGCGGTCGGTTTCCAGCTGGGTTTCGCCGGGGCCGCGCAGGCCGATCGAACCGCCGCGCTGGCGTTCCAGGTGAGTCCAGCCGCGGACGAGGCGCGTGGCCACGTGCTTGAGCTGGGCCAGCTCGACCTGCAGCTTGCCTTCGGCGCTGCGCGCGCGCTGCGAGAAGATGTCCAGGATCAGGCCGGTGCGATCCACCACCCGGCGCTCCAGCGCGCGCTCCAGGTTGCGTTCCTGAACCGGGCTGAGCGCGTGGTTGACCAGCACCAAGTCGGCGCCGGTGGCTTCGCAGGCCGCCTTCACTTCTTCCAGCTTGCCGCTGCCGATCAGGGTGGCGGGATTGGGCTTGTCGATCTTGGCGGTCAGCACCGCGGCCACGCTGGCGCCGGCGGAACGGGCGAGTTCGCCGAATTCCTCCAATACGCCCTCGCCCGGCGGGCCGCCGGCGTGGGGCTGGATCAGCAGCGCGTGTTCGCCCCGGCGGGAGCGTTCGAACAATTGGGTTGGCATTGCAGGTCAGATGCGGGCGGCGGCCGGCGAATACAAGCCTGCCTGGCCGAACATCCCGTGCAGAGCCGCGATCCGCGGCCTCAGGCCTCGTCGCCGGCCTCGTCGTCCGCGTCGGCACCGGTCGGGCCCACGCGCACGTTGCGCGCCGGCACCACGGTGGAAATGGCGTGCTTGTAGACCATCTGGCTGACGGTATTGCGCAGCAGGACCACGAACTGGTCGAAGGACTCGATCGTGCCCTGCAGCTTGATGCCGTTGACCAGGTAGATCGAGACCGGCACGCGCTCGCGCCGCAATGCGTTCAGGAAAGGATCCTGCAAAGACTGTCCCTTGGACATGTGTTTCCCCGCTGCCGTTGCTGTTGTTCTTGTTTGTGATCGTGGGCCAGATGCCGCCACGGCATTCCCCCGGCCCCGCGCCCGCCCCGTTTCGGGGGGCACCGGCCGATGGTAGCGCAGGTCGGCGCGATTGCGGGCGTTACCCGCCGCTGCCGAGGAATCCTGCAACGGCCGCATCCAGCGGCGTGCGCCGGGTCGCGGGATCGAACCACTGCGCATCCGGTTCGCCGCGCAGCCAGGTGAACTGGCGCTTGGCCAACTGGCGGGTGGCGGCGATGGCGCGCTCGCGGAAGCTCGCGGCATCGCAGTCGCCATCCAGATATTCCCAGGCCTGCCGATAACCGACGGCGCGTATCGCGGGCAGATCGAGCGGGCGCGCATGCGCCGCCAGCTCCGGCAAGGCGCGCAGGCGGCGGACTTCGTCGAGGAAGCCTGCCTCGAGCATCGCGTCGAAGCGCTGTTCGATGCGTTCGTGCAGCACTGCGCGCTGCGGCGGCGACAGCGCGAGCTTCAAGACCTTGAGCGGGAAACGCGTGCGCTTGGCATCGCGCTGCCAGTCGCTGATCGGCTTGCCGCTGAGGCGATACACCTCCAGCGCGCGCTGGATGCGCTGCGCGTCGGTGGCGTGGATGCGCGCCGCGGCTTCGGGATCGATTGCGGCAAGCTGCGCATGCAGTGCCGCCCAACCATGCGCATCCGCTTCAGCCGCGATCTGCGCGCGCATCGCTTCGTCCGCTTCCGGCATGTCCGCCAGGCCTTCCAGCAGCGCACGGAAATACAGGCCGGTGCCGCCGGCGAGGATCGGCAGCTTGCCTCTCGCGACGATGCCGTCGATGGCGCGCTGCGCATCCGTCGCGAACTCCGCCGCCGAATACGGCTGCCACGGTTCGCGCACGTCGATCAGGTGGTGCGGCACCAGCACCAGTTCCTCGCGGGTCGGCTTGGCCGCGCCGATGTCGAGGCCGCGATAGACCAGCGCCGAATCGACGCTGACGATCTCGCCCTCCAGCCGCTGCGCCAGCTCGAGCGCATACGCGCTCTTGCCCGACGCGGTCGGGCCCATCAGGGCGATGGCGCGCGGGCGCGTATTCAGGCTCAGGCGTCGCGCCCCTTCGCCAGCAGGCTGTTGCGCCGCGCATAGGCGAGATACACCAGCACGCCGAACGCGTTCCACAGCAGGCACCACAGCTGCGTCTTCGTCGGCAGGCTGGAGAACAGGTAGAGGCAGCCGAGGATCGCCACCGGCCCGACCAGCCAGGCCATCGGCGCGCGGAACACCCGCGGGCGGTCCGGGTCGCGCTTGCGCAGCACCAGCATGCAGGCGGCCACCGCGACGAACGCGACCAGGGTGCCGGCATTGGCCAGCGCGGCGATTTCGTCCAGGCGCGCCACGCCGGCCAGCGCCGAGGTCACGATCGCGGTGAACACGGTGATCGCCACCGGCGTGCCGCGCTTGCCGACCTTGGACAGGCCGCGCGGCAGCAGGCCGTCGCGCGACATCACGAAGAAGATGCGGCTCTGGCCGTAGAAGAACGCCAGCAGCACGGTCGGCAACGCCACCACCGCCGCCGCCGCGACGATCTTCGCCGCGGCGCCGTGGCCCAGCTCGCGCATGATCAGCGCCAGCGGTTCCGGGCTCTGGCCGAACACGGTGTAGCGCATCGCGCCCACCGCGGCCAGCGCCACCAGCATGTAGATCAGCGTGCAGCCGACCATCGAGCCGACGATGCCGATCGACAGGTCGCGGCCCGGGTTCTTGGTCTCTTCCGCCGCGGTGGAGATCGCGTCGAAGCCGTAGAAGGCGAAGAAGATGATCGCCGCCGCCGCCATCACCCCGTACTTCTTGCCGTCGGGGCCGATGCTCTCGGCGAAGCCGTGCGGCATGAACGGCTGCAGGTTGGACGCATCGAACGCGGGCAGCGCGATGGCCACGAACACCGCCAGCGCGATCAGCTTGGCGACCACCAGGAACGCGTTGAGCGTGGCGCTCTCGCGGGTGCCGGCGATCAGCAGGCCGGCGACCGCGAAGGTGATGAAGATCGCCGGCAGGTTGAGCAGGCCGCCGGCATGCGGGCCCACCGTCAGCGCCTGCGGCAAGTGCACGCCGAGCCCCTGCAGGAAGCCGACGAAGTAGCCGGACCAGCCCACCGCGACCGTGCTCACCACCAGCGTGTATTCCAGGATCAGGCTCCAGCCGACGACCCAGGCGATGGCTTCGCCCAGCACCGCATAGCTGTAGGTATAGGCGCTGCCGGCGGCGGGCATCATCGTCGCCATCTCGGCATAGGCCAGCGCCGCGCAGGCGCAGACGATGCCGGCGACCAGGAACGAGACCAGCACGCCCGGCCCGGCCAGATTGGCGCCGACGCCGATCAGGGTGTAGATGCCGGTGCCGACGATGGCGCCGATGCCGAGCGCCACCAGGTGCGGCCAGCTCAGCGTGGGCACCAGCCGCCGGCCTTCCTCATGCACGGTGACCTGGTCGATGTCCTTGCGCCGCAGCCATGCCTGCATGGGATCCCCGCATCGTCGTTGGAAGGCGCACAGTGTGGGCCATCGCCGCGGGCAATGCGACGTGCAGCGCGGGATGCGACGGGCGCTCAGTCGTCCGGCCAGCGGATCGCCGGCGTGCCCGCGTCCTTGCGGGGCATCGGCACCGCGGCCACCGCGTCCCAGACCTTGAGCGCATCGACGGTGGCGGCCACGTCGTGCACGCGCAGCAGCATCGCGCCGCGTTGCGCGGCGATGAGGTGCGCGGCAAGCGAGCCGAAGATGCGTTCGCGAGGGTCCTCGCGGCCGGTCAGTTCGCCGATGGTTTTCTTGCGCGAAAGGCCGGCCAGCACCGGCACCCCGAGTTCGGTGAAGCGCTGCAACTGCGCCAGCAATTGCAGGTTGTGCCGTGCGCTCTTGCCGAAGCCGAAACCGGGATCGACCACGATCTTCTTCTTGTCGATGCCGGCCATTTCCGCGGCGAAGATGCGCTCGGCGAGGAAACGGTGCACCTCGCCGACCACATCGCCGTATTCCGGGTTGGCCTGCATCGTGCGCGGCTCGCCGAGCATGTGCATCAGCACCACCGGCACGCCGAGTTCCGCCGCCGCATCGAGCGCACCCTCGCGGCGCAAGCCGTACACATCGTTGATCATGCCCGCACCGGCGGCGACCGCGGCGCGCATCACCTCGGGCTTGCTGGTGTCGATGCCGATCGGGATCGGCACCCGGGCCGCCAGCGCTTCGATCACCGGGATGGTGCGCCGCAGCTCCTCCTCGATGGAAACGTCCTGCGCGCCGGGCCGGGTCGATTCGCCGCCGATATCGAGGATCGCCGCGCCCTGCTCCGCCAGCCGCAACCCGTGCGCGATCGCCGCTTCCGCATCGAAATGCTCGCCGCCGTCGGAGAACGAGTCCGGCGTGGCATTGACGATGCCCATCACCCGCGGCACGTCGAGTTTGAGGATGCGGCCGGCGCAGTCGAGTTGCGGGGAGGTGTCGAACATGCGGGTCAGATGCCCTTTGCCTGGCTTTCGGTGGGGGGCGGCAGGCCGACCTGCAGGCAGAAGGCCGCCATCCGCGGGTCGTGCTTGTAGCGCATCAGCAATGGGTCGATCAGGGTGTTGCCGATGCCGGGGTCCTGGGTGGCGCGGGCGCGCTCGAGCCACTCGAACACCGCCTTGTCGTCGCGCCGCAGCGCCTGCACCTGCGCGATCTGGAAGGCGGCCACCCCGCCATGGCGTTCGATCAGCTCGCGCAAAGCCGCATCCGCGGCTGCGCGGTCCGTGCCGATCTGCAGCGCCATCGCCCGCGCGATGTCGCGCCACACGCCTTCCTGCTCGCGTTGCGCCGCCGCCAGTGCGGCCTTGGCATCGCCGCGCTGGATTTCGATGATCGCCAGTTGCGCCCATGCCGAACTGCCTTGCGGCCGCAGCTCGATCGACTTGCGGATCGCGGCCTCGGCTTCGTCCAGCCGCCCCAGCGCGGACAGGTAGGCGCTGTACCAGTTCCACCAGTTGGGCGACATCGGATCGTTGCGGATCGCCTCGCCGCTCAGCTTGGTCGCTTCCGCCAATTGCCCCTGCAGCGCCAGCATGCTGGCCATGCTGAACTTGGTCTGCAGGTTCTCCGGCGCCAGTTCCAGTCCGCGCCGGTAGGCGGCGGTGGCGCCGCGCCAGTCGAGCTGGTTCTCCAGCAACCAGCCCCGGGCGACGTGCACGTCGCCAAGGTCGGGAGCCAGCTGCATCGCGATGTCGCCGGCGCGACGCGCCTCGTCGTATGCGTCGCGCGCCTGCTCGCCGCTGAGCCCGAGCGCCGCCAGGGTGGTCCAGTAGCGCGAAAGCGTCGCCCACGCCAATGCGTACTTGGGATCGAGCTGCGTCGCCCGCTGCAGATGCCCGATCGCGAGGCGCATGTCGCCTTCGGCGCCACGGTCCTCGTAGAAATTGCCCTGCATGAAGGCCGCATAGGCCTCCAGGTCGCCGCTCGGGGGGCGGTCGTTGCGCCGAGTGAAATTGCCCGACAGCAATTTCGCCGACAGCGCCGCGGCGATCGAGCGCGTCAGCTCGTCCTGCAACGCGAACAGGTCGCGATAGGGGCGGTCGTACTGCTTCGTCCATAGCGCCGAACCATCTTCGGCGTGCACGACCTCGGCACGGATCCGCACCATGTCGTCGGCGCGCTGCACGCTGCCGGCCAGCAGGTAGGCCACGCCCAGCTTGGCGCCGATGCTGCGGGCGTCCTCCTTGCTGTCGCGGAAGCGGAACGAGGACGTGCGGCCGATCACCCGCAGGCCCTCGAACCCGGACAGCGCGTCGATCAGGTTTTCAGACAGCCCGTCGGAGAAGAACTGCTGGCTGGCATCGCCGCTGGCATTGACCAGCGGCAACACCGCGATCGAGTTCCCGCGCGCCACCGGCCTGTTGGCGGCCCTGGACTCGGCGGCACGGGTGGTTTCGGCCACCAGCGCCGCCTCGCGCCGCGGCGAGAGCACGAACTTGTCGAAGGCGAAGTAACCCAGGGCCAGCGCGAGCACGGCGATGATCGCGCGATCGAGCTTGCGCGCGGTGTGCGGGGCCACCGAGCCCGGCGACGGGTCCGAGTGGTCGCGCTGCAATCCCTGCGGGGTAAGCTTGAATACCCAGGCCAGGGCGAGCGAAGGGAAGAACGCGACGGCCAGGGTGATCACCAGCGCCTTCATCGTCCAGGGCGGCGCATCGAATATCGGCAGCAAGGTGGCGCCCACCTGCACGACCAGCCACGCCGAGACCAGGTACAGGCCGGCCATGCGGATCACGTTGCGGCGCATGAGCTCCGCGATGAATCCGTCGCCTGTCGCCAAGGCGCTCCCCCCTTCGCCCGCCGGGCGTGCCGGCTCCCGCTGCGAGTGTCCGCAATGACCGCCAGCCGCGCAACCACGGGTCGCCGCCGGGGCGGATGCGAAAAAGGCCGGGATCGCTCCCGGCCTTCGCCTTTCATCCGCGGGCGGATGCCCCGCTCAGGTCTGCGGCGCCGGATCGACCAGCACCGGCGCGGTGGGCGTGGACGAATCGTCCTTGTCGCCGCCCTTGCCGGGCTTTTCCACCCAGCCCGGCGGCGGGTTCGGGGTACGGCCTTCCATCAGCGCCTTGACCTGCTCGGCGTCGATGGTTTCCCACTCCAGCAGGGCGGCGGTCATCGCCTCGACCACCCCGCGCTTCTCTTCCAGGATGCGGCGGGCGACCTCGTACTGCTCGTCGAGGATGCGGCGGATCTCGGCGTCGACCTTCTGCTGGGTGGCTTCGGAAATGGTCTTGTTGTGCACGCCGAAGCCGGCGTCGGTGTCGGCGTAGACCATGGTGCCCAGCACGTCGGACATGCCGTACTTGGTGACCATCGCGCGGGCCAGGCCGGTGGCGCGCTCGAAGTCGTTCGACGCGCCGGTCGACATCTGGCCGACGAAGATCTCCTCGGCGATGCGGCCGCCGAACAGGATCGACAACTCCTCCAGCATCTTGTCCTTGTAGTTGCTGATGCGGTCGTGCTCCGGCAGCTGCCAGGTCAGGCCCAGCGCCCAGCCGCGCGGCATGATCGTGACCTTGTGCACCGGGTCCGCCTTCGGCAGCGACATCGCCACCACCGCATGGCCGGACTCGTGGTACGCGGTGTTGCGGCGCTCTTCCTCGCGCATGACCATGCTGCGGCGCTCGGGACCCATGTAGATCTTGTCCTTGGCGTCCTCGAAGTCCTGCATGTCCACCTGGTTCTTGTTGCGGCGCGCGGCGAACAGCGCGGCCTCGTTGACCAGGTTGGCCAGGTCTGCGCCGGAGAAGCCCGGGGTGCCGCGCGCCAGGATGTCCGCGCGCACGTTGTCGTGCAGCGGCACCTTGCGCATGTGCACCTTGAGGATCTGCTCGCGGCCCTTGATGTCGGGCAGGCCGACCATGACCTGGCGGTCGAACCGGCCGGGGCGCAGCAGCGCCTTGTCCAGCACGTCCGGGCGGTTGGTCGCGGCGATCACGATCACGCCCTCGCCGCCCTCGAAGCCGTCCATCTCGACCAGCATCTGGTTGAGGGTCTGCTCGCGCTCGTCGTGGCCGCCGCCCATGCCGGAACCGCGGTGGCGGCCGACCGCGTCGATCTCGTCGATGAAGATGATGCAGGGCGCGTGCTTCTTGGCCTGCTCGAACATGTCGCGCACGCGGCTGGCGCCGACGCCGACGAACATCTCGACGAAGTCGGAACCGGAGATCGAGAAGAACGGCACCTTGGCCTCGCCGGCGATGGCCTTGGCCAGCAGGGTCTTGCCGGTGCCGGGCGGGCCGACCATCAGCACGCCGCGCGGGATCTTGCCGCCCAGCTTCTGGAACTTGGAGGGGTCGCGCAGGAACTCGACCAGTTCGGAGACTTCCTCCTTGGCCTCGTCGCAGCCGGCGACGTCGGCGAAGGTGACCTTGGTCTGGTCCTCGTTGAGCAGCTTGGCGCGCGACTTGCCGAACGACATCGCGCCCTTGCCGGCGCCGCCGCCCTGCATCTGCCGCATCATGAACAGCCAGAAGCCGATGATCAGCAGCACCGGCAGGAAATTCAGCACGATCGACCAGAACGAGATGCCGGTATCCGGCGGCGCCTGCTTGATCTCGACCTTGTGCTCGATCAGGTCGTTGATCAGGTCGCGGTCGCGGACCGGGGCGGTGGTGGTGCCGGGCGTGCCGTCGGTGCGCACGAACTTGACGGTGCGCTCGTCGCTGGCGATGTCGACCGTCTTGATCCGGTCGTCCTGCACGTCCTGCACGAACTGCGAATAGACCACGTCCTGGCCGGCGCCCGCGAGCTTCGGCGAGAAGCTCTGGAACACCACCATCAGCACGACGGCGACGACCACCCAGAGCAGCAAGTTCTTCGCGAGATCGTTCATGTCTGCCTTCTGCTTCCTACTTCACCTGCGCAAGCTTGCCCTGTGCCAGTGCGTACACCTCCGGCGACCGCTTGCGCGAGGCCGCCGGCTTGCGGATCGCCACCTTGGCGTAGCGCCGCCGCAATTCCCGCACGTAGTCGTCGAAACCGATTCCCTGGAACAGCTTGATCAGGAACGTGCCGCCGGTGCGGAGCTGGCCATCGGCGAAATCCATGGCGAGTTCCGCCAGGTGCATCGCGCGCGGCTGGTCCACCGCATCCATACCGCTCTTATTGGGGGCCATGTCGGACAAGACAAGGTCGACCTGTTCCCCTTCCAGCATTTCCAGCAAGCGGGATAGGACGGCATCGTCCCTGAAGTCGCCATGAAGGAAGTCGACCCCGGCCAGCGACGGCATCTCCAGGATGTCGCTGGCGATCATCCGCCCGCGCCGGGCGCCGTCCGGCAGGCCGCGCTCCATCTGGTCCAGCTCCTGCCGCACCCATTGCGACCAGCCGCCCGGGGCCGCGCCCAGGTCCACCACCACCATGCCCGGCTTGAGCAGGCGGTCGCGCTCGACCAGTTCCTCCAGCTTGTAGGCCGCGCGCGAACGCATGCCCTCCGCCTGCGCCTTCTTCACGTAGGGGTCGGAGAAATGTTCCTTGAGCCAGCGCTGGCTGGATTTGCTGCGGGTGGCCACGAGCGCCTGGAAGCATGGGGATTCGGGCCGCCATGATACCCTGCCGCCTGTTTCCGCCCTTTCCCGTGCCGCATGCCAGTCGCCCTGACCAACGCCCAGATCCGCTTCCTGCGAGGCCAGGCCCACGACCTCAAGGCGATGCTGCAGGTCGGCGGCAAGGGCATCAGCGACGCGCTGGCCGCCGAGGTCGACGGCGCGCTGGAACACCACGAGCTGATCAAGATCAAGGTGGCCGCCGACGACCGCGACACGCGCGACGCGATGATCGCCGACCTCGCCGCGCGCACCGACGCCGCGCTGGTGCAGCGCATCGGCCATACCGCCGTGCTGTACCGGCCGAGCAAGGACAAGCGGCACATCGTGCTGCCGCGCGGCTGATCCGCACCGGCCACGCGATGCAGCTCAACCTCGAACGCCCGGATTACCTGTATTTCCTGCGCGGCGCCGACGGCAACGGCGCGCTGGTCAACGACCGCCGCCTCGAACGCAGCTTCGTCATCGCCCCGAATGCGCTGGTCGAAGACTGGCCGGTACGCGATGCCGGCGCGATGACGCCATCCGATCTCGATGCACTGCTCGCGCTGCAACCGGAACTGGTCGTGCTGGGCACCGGCGCGCAGCAACGTTTCCCGCCGGCCGCGGTCATGGCCGCCTGCCTGCAGCGCGGGATCGGCATCGAAGCGATGACCAATGCGGCGGCCGCGCGCACCTATTCGGTGCTGGCCGGCGAGGGGCGCCGGGTGGTCGCGGGGTTCGTGTTGCCGGCGTGAGCCCTCGGCTTGCCCTGGCCGTGGCGGTCGCCTCCCTGCTGGCGGCATGCGAGGCAGGATCGCCCCGGGCGCCCTCGCAAACCCGCTACGAGGCCTGGCGAGAAACCCGTCGCGCCGATGTCGATGCCTACCAGGCATTCCTGCAGGCGCGCGGCGTCGCCGGCATCCTGCCGTTGCAGGAACTGCTGCGCAGCGGACGCCGATGGCGGCATTGCGGAGCGAGCGAATTCGCGGTTCCCCCGCGCAAGGCCTGGCAGGCGATGCCCGCCACCTTGCGCCTGGTGAGCACCCTGCGCGCCGCAGGCGTGATCGCCCGGCCAACCGTGGCTTCCTCGTTCCGCACTCCCGGGTTCAACCGCTGCGAGGGCGGCAGCGCGAAAAGCCGGCATCTGGCCAACAACGCGCTCGATTTCGACCTCGGCACCGCCGCAGACCGGCGCTTGTGCGCGTGGTGGCGGGCGCATGGCGCCGAGCATCGGTTCGGGCTCGGCTTCTATTCGCCGACGCGCATCCATGTCGACACCGCCGGCTTCCGCACCTGGGGCCGGGACCACACGCGCCGGACCTCCCTGTGCCGCGCGATCCGTTGATTCAGCGCTTCGGCAAATACTGCTGCGGATCGACCGGCTTGCCGTTGTAGCGGATCTCGAAATGCAGCATGTCGCGCGCCGCGCCGCTGCGGCCCATTTCCGCGATCTGCTGCCCGGCCTTCACCAGCTGGCCTTCGTTGACCAGGCGCGCGCGGTTGTGGCCGTAGGCGGACAGCCATTGCTCGTTGTGCTTGACGATCACCAGCTCGCCGTAGCCGACTAGGCCGGAACCGGAATACACCACCACGCCGTCGGCGGCGGCGCGCACGGGTTGCCCGCCCTTGCCGCCGATGTCGATGCCCTGGCGGGTGGGATCGCCGCCGGCATAGGTTTCGAGCACGCCGCCATCGGCCGGCCAGCGCCATCCGATGTTGCTGGTGGCCGGGATCACGACCGGCGCCGGCGCGGCAGGCCTGGGCGCGGTGGGCGCTGCCGGCTTCGTTGCCGACGGGGTGGCCGGCCGTGCCGCGACCCCGCCCTGCCCGCCCGGATACAGGCGCAGGCGCTGCCCCGGATGGATCGTGTACGGCGGCGGGATGTCGTTCCACAGCGCCAGGTCGAGCGCGGTCAGGCCGTTCTCGGTGGCGATGCGGTACACGTTCTGCCCGCGCTGCACGACCACGGTGGCGCCGTATTTCGGCTGCGACACCCGGATCGGGCGTTCCCCCGCGGGTATCCGCGGATTGCGCGCATGCGTCGCGGATTCGCGGATGACGTGGCTGCGGCCGCAGGCGGCGAGCAGCGCGAGGATGCAGACGGCAATGAGGAGTCGATGCGTGCGCATGGGCCCAATCATGGACTAGTTATGCCCCATGTCCGCGCAACGCCAGCCAACCGACCAGCGCGGCGAGCAGCGCGAGCGCGCCCCAGCCGATCGGCTCGATGTAGCGGTGCAGGGCCTTTTCCGCACGCTCGCCGCCCAGGCGGATCGCCAGCGCGACCAGGAACAGGCGCTTGCCGCGGCCGATCGCCATGCTGGCCATGAACGGCAGGAACGGCACGCCGACGATGCCGCTGGCCCAGGTGAAGATCTTCAGCGGGATCGGGGTGAAGCCGGCGATCACCAGCAGCCAGAACGCCTTCCACGGCGACTGCGCGGTGATCTCGCGCAATTGCGCCACCTGCGCGTCGATCTTGTCCAGCCAGCCCAGCGCG
This sequence comes from Thermomonas aquatica, assembly GCF_006337105.1. NCBI lineage: Bacteria > Pseudomonadati > Pseudomonadota > Gammaproteobacteria > Lysobacterales > Lysobacteraceae > Thermomonas > Thermomonas aquatica. The sequence goes on from NZ_CP040871.1 coordinate 869,325, forward strand.
GCCAGCAGCGGCTTCACCAGCTCGTAGGCGTAGTGGCCGAGCAGATAACCGATCACCGCGCCCAACAGCCCGAAGCAGAGGCTGATCGTCGCGAACCAGAAGCCGCGCCTGGGCTGCGACAGGCACATCGGCGCCAGCATCACTTCCGGCATCACCGGGAACACGATCGCCTCGGCGAAGCTCAGGCCGCCCAGCAACGCCGGCGCCTTCGGATGGCGCGACCACTGCAAGGCCTTCTCGTACAGCGGCGCGAACAGCTTCATCGATCGGTCATCCCCGACAGCAGCGGCACGAACACCACCGGCCCAAGATCCGCCTGTTCGATGTTGCCCTCGGCATCCTTGCGCAGGCGCAGCAGGTTCTGCCCCGATGCGCCGCCGACCGGCGCCACCAGGGTGCCGCCGGGCGCGAGTTGCGCGCTCAGCGCCTCGACCAGCGCGGGCGCGGCGGCGGTGACGATGATGCCGTCGAACGGGCCTTCCTCCGGCCAGCCGATGCGGCCGTCGTCGTGCTTGCTGCGCACGTGCAGGCCGAGCGCGCGGAAGCGCTTGCGGGCGATGCGCAGCAACTCGCCGATGCGTTCGACGGTGAACACTTCGAGCCCCAGCGCCGCCAGCACCGCGCCCTGGTAGCCGGAACCGGTGCCGATCTCCAGCACCTTCTTCGGCGCGCTTTCGAGCAGGGCCTCGGTCATCTTCGCCACCACCCACGGCTGCGAGATGGTCTGCCCGTGGCCGATCGGCAACGCGGTGTCCTCGTATGCGCGCGTCGCCAGCGCCTCGTCCACGAACTGGTGGCGCGGCACGGTGCGGATCGCGTTCAACACGCGTTCGTCGACGATGCCGTTGCCGCGCAAGCGCTCGATCAGGCGATCGCGCACGCGCTGGCTGGTCATGCCCATGCCGACGTCGGCCGGCTGCAGGCGCAGGCGCGAGATCACGACTTGCGCTCCAGCGTTTCGGCCAGGCCGCCGACCCAGCTCGCCACCTGCTCCAGCGCCTGGTAGCGGGTAAGGTCGACGTGGATCGGGGTGATCGCGATATGCCCGCTGCGCACCGCGTTGAAATCGGTGCCGGGACCGGCATCGGCCTCCTGCCCGGCGGCGCCGATCCACCACCACTGGCGGCCGCGCGGGTCCCGCTGCGGCGTGCACGGCTCGGCGCGATGGCGGTTGCCGAGGCGGCTGGTCTCGAAGCCGCGGATCTCGCCCCACGGCAGGTCCGGCACGTTGACGTTGAGGATGGTGTCGGCCGGCAGCGGGTCGGTGCGCAGGCGGGCGATGATTTCCACCGCCGCGCGCGCCGCGCTCTGGTAGTGCTTGCCGTTGTGGTCGGCGGTGACCAACGACATCGCCAGCGCCGGCAGGCCGAGGAAACGGCCTTCCATCGCCGCGGCGACCGTGCCCGAATAGATCACGTCGTCGCCGAGGTTGGCGGTATTGTTGATCCCGGAGACCACGATGTCGGGCTCGACCTCGAGCATGCCGGTGATCGCCACGTGCACGCAGTCGGTGGGCGTGCCGTACACCTTCCAGGTCTGCGCATCGACCTGCGCCACCCGGATCGGCGCGTCCAGGGTCAGCGAATTGCTGGCGCCGCTGCGGTCGCGGTCCGGCGCGACCACCAGGACTTCGTGGCCGGCCTCGCGCAGGCCTTTCGCCAGGGCCTTGATGCCGGGGGCGTCGACGCCGTCGTCGTTGCTGACCAGTACCCGCATGGCGCCTAGCGCATCGAAAATTTGTGCATGCGGGCATGATAACGGAAGGTCGCTGCGATACCCTGCGCCGGTGCGAAAAAAACCCTCCCGCGAAGCCGCGCCCGCGCCCGCGAACGACGAACTGGACGATGCCGCGCTGTTCCGCGAGGCGATCGGCGCCGATCGCGGCAAGGTGCGCACCCTGCCCGAGGCGCCGCCGCCGCCCGCCGCACCGAAGCCGAAGCCGTCGGCGAAGATGGCGCGCCGCGACGAGGATACGGCGCGCGACGAATTCAGGCACGCGGTGATCGCCGCGCTGGAAGCCGGCGACATCCTCAGTTACCGGACCGAAGGCGTGTCGCCGCAGGTGCTCAAGCGCCTGGCCCGCGGCGAATACGCGGCGCAGGAGGAACTCGACCTGCACGGCCTGCCCGCGCAGGCCGCCGAAGCGCTGCTGCGCGAATTCCTGCGCGACTGCCGCGCGCACGGCGTGGGCTGCGTGCGGATCGTGCACGGCAAGGGGCGGAATTCGGAAGAACGGCTGCCGGTGCTGAAGAACCTGGTCGACCGCGTGCTGCGCCATCGCGCCGACGTGCTGGCCTTCCACTCGCCGCCGGCGGCGCAGGGCGGCAGCGGCGCGGTGCTGGTCTTGCTGGAGAAGCGCTAGGCCGCGGCGGAATCCGCGACGTCGCCGAGCTCGCGCAACAGCGTGGTCGCATAGCATCCCGGCGGCAGCGCGAGCGCCAGTTCCAGCGCGCCATCGTCCAGCCAACGCCACGCGATTGCATCGGGACGCAGCCGCAATGCGCGGCGTTCCTGCTTCAATCCTGCGCGTTCCAACCCGTTGCGCAGGCGGGTTGCGGTATCGCCCTGCATCGCCGCAAGTTCCAGGTCGCGGGACGCATCGGTGCTGCGCAGTTCGCCCTCGCCCCACAGCGGGCCGGTCGGGTGGATATCGAACGCGGCCAGGCGCGCCTGCAATTCGTCCGTGAACGCTTCCGGGCCGAACACGCTGCGGCTGCCGTCCAGCATCCACACCTCGCCGTCGAGCGCGGCGTTCCAGTTGCCGGCCTCCACGCGCGCCGCCAGCACCCGGTTGAACAGTTCCGAACGCGCGGCGGACAGCAGCATCGTGCGTTCCTCGCGCTTGACCCGGCGGCCGGCGAACATCGCCACCGCCTGCTGCACGTTGCCGCCGCCGCGACCGAAGCGTTGTTCGCCGAAGTAGTTCGGCACGCCCTGCGAAGCGATGGCCTGCAGGCGCGTTTCGATGGCCGCACGTTCGCCTGCGACATCGCGAAGCACCAGCACGAAGCGATTGCCGGCCAAAGCCCCGCGCGGCAGCTTGCGCGCATGCCAGGCGTGCTCGAGCACGCGCAGGTCATCGGACTGCAAGGCCTCGAGATCGGGCGCAATCTTCTTCGGCAACCAGACGGTGAAGCGTTGCCGGGTGACCGCGTGCCGATCCTTCAGGCCGGCATAGCCGATGGCCGATTCGTCCACGCCCGCCCACGCGGCGATGCGCCTGGCCGCGAACGCGGTGTTCATGCCGCGCTTCTCGACGGTCAGCAGCAGGTGTTCGCCGGCGTCGCTGGCCTCGAAACCCGGCAATTCCTCGACGAAGAAATCCTCCGGCGCGACGCGCAGGCGCGCGTCCAGCACCGGCGCGCCATGTGCACGCGCCAGCTCGATCACGCGCGCACCAGCAGGCAGACCGCGTGCGCGGCGATGCCTTCGCCGCGGCCGGTGAAACCCAGGGTTTCGGTGGTGGTGGCTTTCACACTGACGGCATCGATAGCGATATCGAGCTCGGCGGCGATCGCCTCGCGCATCGCCTGCACACGTGGGCCGACCTTCGGCCGCTCGCAGACCACGGTGATGTCGCAATTGCCCACGCGCCAGCCGCGTTCGCGCAGCAGCGCATCGCAATGGCGGACGAAGGCGCGGCTGTCGGCGCCCTTCCAGCGTTCATCCGATGGCGGGAAGTGCTTGCCGATGTCGCCCAGCGCCAACGCGCCGAGCATGGCGTCGCACAGCGCATGCAGGGCCACGTCGCCGTCGCTGTGGGCGAGCACGCCGCGCGCGTGCGGCACGCGCACGCCGCCCAGCATCAGGTGGTCGCCGTCGCCGAACGCGTGCACGTCGAAACCGTGGCCGATGCGGACCTGGATGCTCATGCGCGCCTCGCCAGCAGGAATTCCGCCAGCGCGAGATCCGCCGGCGTGGTGACTTTCAGGTTGTCCTCGCGGCCTTCGACCAGCAGCGGGCGCAGGCCCAGCCGTTCGACCGCCATCGCCTCGTCGGTGACCGCGATGCCCGCCGCTTTCGCGCCTTCCAGCGCGCGCCGCAACAGCCCGCGGCGGAACGCCTGCGGGGTCAGCGCGCGCCACAAGCCATCGCGCGGTTCGGTGGCCGCGATCGTCGCGTCGGCGGCCGCGCGCTTGAGCGTGTCGCGCACCGGCGCCGCCAGGATCGCGCCGTCGGCGCAGGCGCCGGCCGCATCGATCAACTTCGCGATGTCGCCCGCGCGCAGGTTCGGCCGTGCTGCGTCGTGCACCAGCAGCAGTTCGCCGTCGGCGATCGTTTCCGGCAACGCATGCAGCGCGGCCAGCACCGAATCCGCGCGCTCGCCGCCGCCGGTGCAGGCGACCACCGGCTTGCCGTGCAAGCGCGTCCAGCCCGGCCAGTGCGCGTCGTCGGCCGACAATGCGACGACCACGCCGGCCACGCCCGGATGCGACAGCAAGGCATCCAGCGCATGCTCGATCAACGGCTTGCCGGCGGCGCGCAGGTATTGCTTGGGCACCTCGCCGCCGAAGCGGCGGCCGCTGCCGGCGGCGGGCAGCAACGCCCAGGTCATTGCGGCGGGACCGGCGCCGGCGCCGCGGGCGGCGCCTTGCCGTCCTCGATCACGCGATAGAACGTCTCGCCCGGCTTGACCATCCCCAGCTCGCTGCGCGCGCGCTCCTCCACCGCGGCTTCGCCGGACTTGAGGTTCTCGACTTCCGCCTTCAGCGCCTCGTTGCGCTGCTGCAACTTGAGGTTCTCGGCTTCCTGCCCGGCCACCCGCGCGCGCATGGCCTCGACCTCGCGCTGGCCGCCGTTGCCGAACCACAGCTTGTACTGCAACAGCCCCAGCAACAGGGCCAGCAGCAGGAGCAGCACGCGCAGGGGCTTCACCGAGGCGCGGTTCCGTCAGCGCGCCAGCGAGACGAACGCGGCGCGCCCGGCATAGCGCGCATCGGCGCCCAGCGCCTGCTCGATGCGCAGCAGCTGGTTGTACTTGGCGACGCGGTCGGAACGGCACAGCGAGCCGGTCTTGATCTGGGTGGCGGTGGTGGCCACCGCGATGTCGGCGATGGTGGTGTCCTCGGTCTCGCCGGAACGGTGCGAGACGATCGAGGCGTACTTCGCCGCATCGGCCATGGCGATGGCTTCCAGGGTCTCGCTGAGGGTGCCGATCTGGTTGACCTTGATCAGGATCGCATTGGCCACACCCTGCTCGATGCCGTCCTTGAAGATGCGCGGGTTGGTCACGAACAGGTCGTCGCCGACCAGCTGCACGCGATCGCCGAGGCGCTCGGTGAGCTGCTTCCAGCCGGCCCAGTCGTGCTCGGCCATGCCGTCCTCGATGGTGATGATCGGGTACTGCGCGGCCCAGTTGGCGAGGAAGTCGACGAACTGCTCCGAGGTCAGGCGCTTGCCTTCGCCGGTCAGGTTGTACTTGCCGTTCTCGAAGAATTCGCTGGAGGCGACGTCGAGGCCGAGCAGCACGTCCTCGCCGGCCTTGTAGCCGGCCTTGCCGATCGCTTCCAGGATGGTTTCCAGCGCTTCCTCGTTGCTGCGCAGGTCGGGGGCGAAACCGCCCTCGTCGCCGACCGCCGTGCTCAGGCCGCGGCCCTTCAGCACCGACTTCAGCGCATGGAAGATCTCGGTGCCGCTGCGCAGCGCCTCGGAGAACGAATCGAAGCCGACCGGCAGCACCATGAATTCCTGCAGGTCGACGTTGTTGTCGGCGTGCGCGCCGCCGTTGATGATGTTCATCATCGGCACCGGCAGGGTCGGCTGCCAGCCGGCCGGGTGCTCGCTGATCGAGGCGATGTACTGCCACAGCGGCTGCCTGCGCGACGCCGCCATCGCATGCGCGTTCGCCATCGACACCGCCAGCAGCGCGTTGGCGCCGAGCCGGCCCTTGTTCTCGGTGCCGTCGAGGTCGATCAGGCGCCGGTCCAGGCCGTACTGGTCGGCGGCGTCGAAGCCCTTGAGCATGTCGGCGATGCTGCCGTTGACGTTGGCCACCGCCTTCTGCACGCCCTTGCCAAGGTAGCGGGTCTTGTCGCCGTCGCGCAGCTCCACCGCCTCCTTGGTGCCGGTGGACGCGCCCGAGGGCACCATCGCGCGGCCGAAGCTGCCATCGGCCAGGACGACGTCGGCTTCAAGCGTGGGGTTGCCGCGGCTGTCGAGGATTTCGCGGGCGTGGACGGAGGAGATCGTGCTCATCGGTGGGTCGTTCCGGATCAGAGAGTGGATTCGAGGAAGCCGCCGCGCTTGGTCGCCGCGTCCAGTTCCAGCATGGTTTCCAGCAGCGCGCGCATCTTGGCGAGCGGCCATGCGTTGGGGCCGTCGGACAGCGCCTTGCTCGGGTCGGGATGGGTTTCCATGAACACGCCGGACACGCCGGTGGCGATCGCCGCGCGCGCCAGCACCGGCACGAATTCGCGCTGGCCGCCGCTGCTGTTGCCCTGCCCGCCCGGCAGCTGCACCGAGTGGGTGGCGTCGAACACCACCGGGCAGCCGGTGTCGCGCATCACCGCGAGGCTGCGCATGTCGCTGACCAGGTTGTTGTAGCCGAACGATGCGCCGCGCTCGCAGACCATGATGTCGGCATTGCCGGTCGACTTGGCCTTCTCGACCACCGGCTTCATGTCCCACGGCGACAGGAACTGGCCCTTCTTGATGTTGACCGGCTTGCCGGCGGCGCAGACCTTGGTGATGAAGTCGGTCTGGCGCACCAGGAACGCCGGCGTCTGCAGCACGTCGACCACCGAGGCCACTTCGTCCATCGGCGTGTATTCGTGCACGTCGGTCAGCACCGGCACGCCGAGCTGGCGCTTGACCTCGGCCAGCACGCGCAGGCCTTCTTCCATGCCGGGGCCGCGGAAGCTGTTGAGCGAGGTGCGGTTGGCCTTGTCGAAGCTCGACTTGAAGATGAAGTTGATGCCGAGCTCGCCGGTGATTTCCTTCAGCGTCGCCGCGGTGTCGATCTGCAGCTGCTCGGACTCGACCACGCAGGGGCCGGCGATCAGGAAGAACGGCCGGTCCAGGCCGACCTCGAATCCGCACAGCTTCATGCCGCCACCTCGTTGACGCTGCTGTCATTGAGCAACCTGCCGCCGGCCTTGTGCTCGCGCGCGGCGCGCACGAAACCGATGAACAGCGGGTGCCCGCTGCGCGGCGTGGACAGGAATTCCGGGTGCGCCTGGCAGCCGAGGAACCACGGATGGTTCGGCCACTCCACCATTTCGACCAGGGTGTCGTCGGCGGACTTGGCGGAGAACACCAGGCCCACGTCTTCCAGCGGCGCGCGGTAGTGGTTGTTGAATTCGTAGCGGTGGCGGTGGCGCTCGCCGACCACGTCCTTGCCGTACAGGCGATGCGCCAGCGTGCCCGGCCTGATCCGCTGCTGCTGCAGGCCCAGGCGCATGGTGCCGCCCAAGTCCGAATCCTCGGTGCGGCGCTCCACCTCGCCGCTGGAGGTGCGCCATTCGGTGATCAGGCCGATCACCGGATGCGCGGCCTGCTTGTCGTTCTCGGTGCTGTTGGCGCCTTCGAGGCCGGCCAGGTTGCGCGCGGCATCGACCACCGCCGCCTGCATGCCGTAGCAGATGCCGAAGTACGGCAGTTTCTGTTCGCGCGCGAACTGCGCGGTCATCACCTTGCCCTCGAAGCCGCGGTCGCCGAAGCCGCCCGGCACCAGCACGCCGTCGACGCCGGCCAGCACCTTGGCCGCGCCGTCGCGCTCGATGTCCTCGGATTCCAGCCACTTCAGGTTGACCCGGGTGCGCTGGCGGATGCCGCCGTGCTTGAGCGCCTCGCCCACCGACTTGTAGGCGTCCTTGTGGTCCACGTACTTGCCGACGATGCCGATGGTGACCTCGTCGATCGGTCGTTCGGCGGCATCGACCACCGCGTCCCATTCGGACAGGTTGGCCTCGCCGGTCTTGCCGCCCAGCTGCAACTGGTCGACCACCAGCTGGTCCAGCCGCTGGCCGTGCAGCCAGCGCGGGATCTTGTGGATGTTGTCCAGATCCACCACCGAAATCACCGCCTTCTCCGGCACGTTGGTGAACAGCGCGATCTTGCGCCGCTCGCCGTCCGGCAACGGCACTTCGCTGCGGCACAGCAGCACGTCCGGCTGGATGCCGATGCCGCGCAATTCCTTCACCGAGTGCTGGGTGGGCTTGGTCTTCAGCTCGCCCGCCACGCGGATGTACGGGATCAGGGTCAGGTGCAGGAACATCGCCTTGTCGGAACCGCGCTCGATGCGCAGCTGGCGGATCGCCTCCAGGAACGGCAGCGATTCGATGTCGCCGACGGTGCCGCCGATCTCCACCAGCGCCACGTCGTAGCCTTCGGTGGCGGCGTCGATGCAGCGCTTGATCTCGTCGGTGACGTGCGGGATCACCTGCACGGTGCCGCCGAGGTAGTCGCCGCGGCGCTCCTTGCGCAGCACCGAATCGTAGATCTTGCCGGTGGTGATCGAGTTCAGCCCGGACAGGCGGGTGTTGACGAAGCGCTCGTAGTGACCGAGGTCGAGGTCGGTTTCGGCGCCGTCGTCGGTCACGTAGACCTCGCCGTGCTGGAACGGGCTCATCGTGCCCGGATCGACGTTCAGGTAGGGATCCAGCTTCATCATCGTGACCTTGAGGCCACGCGCCTCGAGGATCGCGGCAAGCGAAGCGGCGGCAATGCCCTTGCCAAGGGAGGACACCACGCCCCCGGTGACGAAGACGATGGGGGTCTGGGATTCGGGGGAGGTCATGGCGGCAGCGCGTCGCTGGAAAGCCGCATTCTACCGGCTGGCGCGACGATCTGCACGCGCCGCGGGCGGAACCCATTGATCCATAACGGGAATGGCGAAAACGGCGGTTTCGCGCGACTTGACCCGGCCCGGCGCCACGGCGATCCTGCCGCGTCCCCACGCAGTGCGCATCATGAGCAGCCGTTACAACGCAGAAGACATCGAAGTCCTGTCCGGGCTGGACCCGGTCAAGCGCCGCCCCGGCATGTACACCGACACCGCGCGCCCGAACCACCTGGCGCAGGAGGTCATCGACAACGCGGTGGACGAGGCACTGGCCGGCCACGCGCGCGCGATCAGCGTCACCCTGTACGACGACGGCAGTTGCGAAGTGGCCGACGACGGCCGCGGCATGCCGGTGGACATCCATCCGGAGGAGAAGATCCCCGGCATCGAGCTGATCCTCACCCGGTTGCACGCGGGCGGCAAGTTCAGCAACAAGAACTACACCTTCAGCGGCGGCCTGCACGGCGTCGGCGTGAGCGTGGTGAATGCGTTGAGCAGGCATGTCGACGTGTTCATCAAGCGCGACGGCAACGAATACCGGATGAGCTTCAAGGACGGCGACCGCGCTTCCGCGCTGGAGATCGTCGGCAGCGTCGGCAAGAAGAACACCGGCACCCGCCTGCGCTTCTGGCCGGACCCGAAGTATTTCGACACGCCGAAGTTCAACCTGCGCGCGCTGCGCCACCTGCTGCGCGCCAAGGCGGTGCTCTGCCCCGGGCTGACCGTCAGCCTGTTCGACGAGGCCAGCGGCGAACGCAACGAGTGGCATTACGAGGACGGCCTGCGCGACTACCTCAAGGGCGAACTCAGCGACCGCGAACTGCTGCCGCCGGAGCTGTTCGTCGGCGCGCTGAAGAAGGACACCGAGACCGTCGACTGGGCGGTGGCCTGGATCGCCGACGGCGAACTGGTGCAGGAAAGCTACGTCAACCTGATTCCCACGGCGCAGCACGGCACCCACGTCAACGGCCTGCGCACCGGCTTCACCGACGCCCTGCGCGAGTTCTGCGACTTCCGCAACCTGCTGCCGCGCGGCGTGAAACTGGCGCCGGAAGACGTGTGGGACCGCGTCGCCTTCGTGCTGTCGCTGAAGATGACCGATCCGCAGTTCAGCGGGCAGACCAAGGAACGCCTGAGTTCGCGGCAGGCGGCGGGCTTCGTGGAAGGCGCCGCGCACGACGCCTTCAGCCTGTGGCTGAACACGCATACCGAATTCGGCGAGAAGATCGCCCAGCTCGCGATCGAACGCGCATCGGCACGTTTGAAAACCGAGAAGCAGGTCGTCCGCAAGAAGGTGACCCAGGGCCCCGCCCTGCCCGGCAAGCTGGCCGACTGCATTTCGCAGGACCTCTCGCGCACCGAACTGTTCCTGGTCGAGGGCGACTCCGCCGGCGGCAGCGCGCGCCAGGCCCGCGACAAGGATTTCCAGGCGATCCTGCCGCTGCGCGGCAAGATCCTCAACACCTGGGAAGTCGGCAGCGGCCAGGTGCTCGCATCCACCGAAGTGCACGACCTCGCTGTGGCGATCGGTTGCGACCCGGGCAAGGACGACATCGACGGCCTGCGCTACGGCAAGGTGATCATCCTCGCCGACGCGGACTCCGACGGCCTGCACATCGCCACGCTGCTCACCGCGCTGTTCCTCAAGCACTTCCCGGCGCTGGTCGCGGCCGGCCACGTGTTCGTGGCGATGCCGCCGCTGTTCCGCGTCGACGTGGGCAAGCAGGTGTTCTATGCGCTGGACGAGGAGGAGAAGCGCCTGCTGCTGGAGAAGATCCAGCGCGAGAAGCTCAAGGGCCAGGTCAACGTCACCCGCTTCAAGGGCCTGGGCGAGATGAACCCGCAGCAGTTGCGCGAATCGACCATGCACGTCGACACCCGGCGACTGGTGCAGCTCACCGTGGACGACGGCGACGCCACCCGCGCGCTGATGGACATGCTGCTGGCGAAGAAGCGCGCCGGCGACCGCAAGCAGTGGCTGGAGCAGAAGGGCGATCTGGCGACGCTGGAGGTCTGACGATTCACGAACATGAAGCGGTTGTCATAGGCAAGCGATCAAAGCGCCGTTATCCTCCCCAGATGCCGCAGGCAGCGTTTTTCGATGGGAATGGGTCCATGAAACATGCTTCACTCGCCGTCCTGACCGCGCTTACCCTGTTCGCATCGACGCGGGCTGACGCGCAAGCCCCGAGCCAGATGGACTTCGCAAAGCATTCGGAAGTCAACGATGTTTCGCTTTCGCCAGACGGCAAATATGTCGCCATGGCCATCCCATCCGCAGACGGGATGGAGACCCAGCTCCATATCGTCCCGCTCGATGGCAAGGGCAAGGTGCAGGCGCTGCGTTTCGGCCGCCAACAGCACGTGGGGAACATCGTCTGGAGCGACAACGACCAAGTGGTGGTGGCGCGGGGCAAGATGGAACCGCTCCAGGCCAGGCCCTACAGCACTGGCGAGCTGATGAGCTCGGATGTCAATGGCAAGACCCAAGAAACCTTGTTCGCCTACCTCGTCGGCGACGACGGTATGCGAGCTCGGCACAAGGATCGCGGGTTCGCCAGCGTGGTCAAGGTACTCGACAACGAACCCGGCAAGGTTCTTGTCGATTTCACCGCATGGCCCGACGACGTGGGCGACGAGAAGCGGACAACGTCGATCTACAAGGTCGATACCCGAACCGGCAATCGGCAAGAGATCGAGCAGACCAGGGATACGGCCACTTTCATGTTCGATCACTCCGGCCGAGCTCGCTTGAAGGTCATATCGAACGACAACGACGATCCAGTGCTGATGTACCGGCCCGATGCCGGAAGCAAGGACTGGCAGCCGGTGCCGAAGTCGCTTGCGGGCTACAGCATGAGCCTGCTGTACGTCGAGCCCGACGACAACACGGCCTACGCCACCATCACGGACAAGGGAGAACCCACCCAGCTGTACAAGATCGACCTTGCCAAGGCCACCAGGGTGCGCTTAGCCGGCAGGGACGAAGAATCCATCGCCCGAGTGCTTTATTCGGGTCATGACGGGGCACCATTCGCCGTGATCTACGACGAAGCGAAGCCATCCGTGCAGTACCTCGACCCCGCCTCCGAATGGGCGAAGCTGCATGCGGGGTTGCTGAAGGCCTTCCCGGGCCAGATGGTGTCGTTCGTCGACTGGACGCGCGACGACGGCATGGCCCTGTTCTATGCATGGGGGGATCGCAATCCGGGGGCCTACTACCTTCTGGATCGCAAGGCGAACAACAAGATCCAGCTGGTCAACGAATCCATGCCGTGGATGAAGGCGGCATCGCTTTCCCCGAGCCATCCGATCAGCTTCAAGACCCGCGACGGCCTGAACCTGCATGGCCTGTATACCGCGCCCGCCGGAGGCGGCGCGCGCCCGATGATCGTGATGCCGCACGGAGGCCCGCACGGCCCATACGACAGCTGGGGTTACGACAGTGATGCGCAGTTCCTCGCCAGCCGTGGTTACGGCGTGCTGCAGATCAACTACCGCGGTTCGGGTGGCCGCGGCAAGGACTTCATCGAGAGCGGCTATGGCGAATGGGGCGGCAAGATGCAGGACGACCTCGCCGATGGCGTGAAATGGGCCATCGACAACAAGATCGCCGATCCGAACCGCATCTGCACCTACGGCGCCAGCTATGGCGGCTACGCATCCCTGATGCAGCAGATCCGCTATCCGGAACTGTACAAATGCGCGATCGGCTACGTGGGCGTCTACGACCTGCAGGTGATGAAGAAGGAGGGCGACATCAAGGACAGCGCCTCCGGCAGGCGCTACCTCAACCGTGTGCTCGGCACCGACGACGCGAAGCTGAAGGCTTGGTCGCCCGCGCAGAATGTCGACAAGATCAAGGTGCCCGTGTTCCTGGTCCAGGGATCGATCGACCAACGCGTGCCGATGGAGCAGTTCAACGCGCTGAAGAATGCCTTCAAAGCCGCCGGCGTGCCGATCGAGACCATGGTTGCGCAAGGCGAAGGCCACGGCTTCTACAAGCCGGAGAACCGCGCCGAACTCTACAAGCGGATGGAGGCGTTCCTGGCCAAGTACATCGGCCCGGGCGCGAAGTAAACCCGCGCGGAGGTTGCAAGAGGGCGGCTCCGGCCGCCCTTTTCGCTTTCACCCTTCCAATGCGATCCCCAGCAATCGCCGCAGCAGCGGCTGCAATGCCGCGGCCTTCGCCTCGTCGTACTCGAAGCCGTCCTCGTCCATGTAGGTGCGCTGGCTGAGTTCCAGCTGGATCGCGTCGATGCCGCTGCCCGGGTCGGCGTAGTGGCGGGTGATGTGGCCGCCCTTGAAGCGGCCATTCGCAACCCAGTCGTACTCCGCCTGCGCGGCCAGCGCGGCCTCGAGCCGCGCCTGCAGCGCCGGCGAACAGCTCGCCCCGCTCGCGGTGCCCAGGTTGAGGTCGGGCAACCGGCCCTCGAACAGGAACGGCAGGCCGCTGCCCTTGATCGAGTGCCCTTCCCACAGCACAGCGCGCCCGTGCTCGGCGCGGATGCGGTCCAGTTCCTCGCGCAACGCCGAGTGATACGGCCGCCAGTACGTGTCGATGCGCGACACCACTTCGCCGGCATCGGGCTCCCTGCCCGGCAGGTACACCGGCTCGCCGGTGAAGCGCAGCAGCGGCACCAGGCCGGTGGTGTTCTGGCCGGGATACAGGCTGGTGTCGTCCTCGCCGCGGTTGAGGTCGATCACGTAGCGCGAATGCGTCGGCACCAGGATCGACGCGCCGAGCGCGCGCGCGAATGCGTACAGCCGCGAGACGTGCCAGTCGGTATCCGGTGCGCGGCGTGCCTCGGGGGTCATCCGCGCCGCCAGTGCCGCCGGGATCGCGCTGCCATCGTGCGGCAGGCTGACCAGCAGCGGCGCGCTGCCGCGATGCAGGGTGCAGATCTCGAGGCTCATGCGAAGCGCGCCGGATCGAAGGCACTCGGCTGCACCGCAGGCGTACGGCCTGCCATGAGATCCGCCAGCATCTGCCCGGTGCCTGCGCTCATGCCCACGCCCATCATGCCGTGGCCGGTCGCCAGCCACAGGCGCTTGTGGCCGGGCGCGCGGCCGATCAGCGGGATGTCGTCGCGGCTCATCGGCCGCCAGCCGAACCAGCGCTCGCGCAATTCCGGGCCGACCGGATGCTGCAGGTACTTGCGCGCGCCGCGTTCCAGCGCGCCCAGCCTGCGCTCGTTGAGGCTGGTGTCGTAACCGGAGAATTCCATGGTGCTGCCGAGGCGGAAACCGCTGCCCCAGGCAGTCACGCAGACCGAGACCTCGCGCAGGGTCAACGGCCGCTTCGGCACCACGGCCGGCGCGCTGTAGGTCATCGAGTAGCCCTTGCCGGGCTGGATCGCCTTGCGCAGCCATGGCAGGCCCACCGCGCGGGCGATGGTGGGCGACCATGCGCCGGCCGCGATCACCGCATCGTGGGCGTGGATGTCGCCCTGCGCGGTGGCCGCGCGCACGCCGTCCGCATCGGAGCGCAGCGATTGCAGGGCGCACTGCTCGACGATGACCCCGCCGCGCTCGCGCACCGCGCGCGCAAGCTCCGCCACGTAGCGGTCGGGCCGCAGCGCGGCATCGCCGGCGAAACGGATCGCCCCGACCACGCCCGGCTTCAGCGCCGGCTCCTGCGCCTCGTAGGCGGGGCCGTCGATGATCTCGGCCTCGATCCCGAACTCGCGCAGCAAGGGCAGGTCCTGCATCTCGTGCTCCATCGCCTGCCGGCTGTGGAACACGTAGTCCTCGCCGCTTTCCATGAACTCGCACTGCAGGCCGTAATCGCGCACCCAGTCGGCGATGCGCCGGCGCGAATCGTTGAGCATCGCCGACTTCGCCCGCGCGCTGGCGATCCAGTCGCGATGGTTGCAGCGCATCGCGAAGCCGAGCAGCCAGCGCCACAGCGCCGGATCGAAGCGCGGCGGGATGTACAGCGGCGCATCCGGGGTCAGCATCCAGCGCATGGCGCGGCCGATGGTGCCAGGCGCGGCCAGCGGCGGCGCGTGGCTCGGGGTGAGCGTGCCGCAATTGCCATGCGATGCGCCGCCGCCGATGCGCCCCGCATCCAGCACGCGGACCTCGCGGCCATCCTGGAGCAAGGCCAGCGCGGCGGCCAGGCCGGAGACGCCGGCGCCGACCACCAGCACATCGGTTCGGTTGTGGTCCTGTTGCTGCGTCACGTCGATGCTGTCCCGATGGCGACACCAACCGCCATTATCCGGGCAACTCGCGCCTGCGCCATCCTCGCTTCAGGCCGCCGCCGCCAGCCGCAGCGGCGGCCGGGTCCCGTAGGTGATCCAGCGCCACAACCACTCGATCGGCCCGAAGCGGAACCTCGACAGCCACCAGCGGCTGAGCAGGACCTGCAGCGCGAACACCGCCAGCACGTACAGCAGCTGCTGCCCGCGCGGCATGCCCCAATGGCCCAGGCCGTAGCCGTAGAAGAACAGCGTGCCGAGCGCGGACTGCATCAGGTAGTTGGTCAGCGCCATGCGGCCGACCGGCGCCAGTTGCGCCAGCCAGCGGCGCCAGCGGCCGTGGAAGAGCAGCACCACCGCGGCGAGATAGCCGATGCAGGCCGGCAGGTTGCCGAAGAACGCCAATCCGGTCGCCAGCTGGAACGGGCCGTCGTTGTGCCCGGGCACGTGGGTCAGGGCGATGCGCGCGGCGACCAGGCTCATGCCCAGCCCGAGCGGGATGCCGATCCATGCCATCTGCCGGAACAGCCGGAGGTGCGCGGCGGGATCCGTCATCACCCCGGAGCGGACGAACCACGCACCCAGCAGGAACACCCCGACCACGATGAAAGCGAACCCCATGTTCGGACCCAGGTGCTTCACGAAGGACTGCGCGCGCCAGGCGGTGGCTTCGGCGTAGCGGCCGCCACGCATCACCCGCGTCTCCTCGGCCAGCTCCCGGGCATGCTCCCCGCGCCGTTCCGCGCGCTTTTCGATCGCCTCGGCGACCGCCTGCTTCTGCTCCGGGGTCTTCGCTTCCGCCAGCTGGATGCGGTCGCGCTCGGCTTCCGGCGGCTGTCCCATCATCACCGCGCCACCGATCGCCATCGCCAGCGAGGGCAGCAGGTACAGCGCCAGGCCCGCGGCGCGCAGGCCCGACAACGGCCAGCGCCGCAAGGCATAGGCCACGACGCCGAGCAGGAGCAGCGGAATGCCGAATCCGAGCATCGGCTGCCATGGCAGCGCATGGCCGAGGCGACCCGCCACGCCGAACCCGGCCGCGCATGCCAGCAGCAGCACGCCCAGCCACAGCAGCGCCTGCGGCTTGGCGTAGAACACCACCATCAGCAGCAATGCGCCGGTGGCGTAGCTGAAGAGGATGTCGCCGGTCCACAGGCAGATGAAGTGCAGCGCGCCGAACGCCGCCAGCGCCAGCGTGCGCCGCAGGTAGGGGGCGAAGAAGCCGCGCCCCGCCTGTTCGGCACGGGCGAGCATCACCGCGAAGCCCATCCCGAACAGCAACGAGAACATGGTCCAGAACTTGCCGCGGACGAACACATGGACGAACCAGCCGGCCCAGAAGTCGATCCCGGTCGCGCCGGCCGGCATGCCGGCATCGAGGTCGCCCAATGGACGATTGAAGAACTCGACGTTCATCAACGCGATGCCCAGCAAGGCGAATCCGCGCACCACGTCCAGCGTCTGGATGCGGTCGCGGATCGCGACCGGACGGAACTCTGCGTTCACTCGACATCCCCCGATGTGATGCGCCGATTAGCGCATGCCGGCGGGTGCCCCTCAAGGGGCCGGAAGTCATTGCGCTTGCCGTCCGCGGAAACGGACACGGCCCGCTTTCGCGGGCCGTTCCGGGTAACGCGGTTGCCGTGGCTTAGTGCTGGTGGCCGCCGTCGCCATGGACATGGCCGTGGGCCAGTTCCTCGGCGCTGGCCTCGCGCACTTCGACGATCTCGATGTCGAAGTCCAGGTCCTTGCCGGCCATCGGGTGGTTGAGGTCGACGTCGACCACGCTCATGCCCACCTTCTCGATGGTGACCGCGCGCGGGCCGAAGTTGGTCTGCAGCACCACCTGCATGCCCGGCTCCAGCTTCTGCGCGCCGAAGTGCTTCTTCGGGATGCGCTGGCTGAGGCCGTCGCGGCGCTCGCCGTAGGCTTCGGCGGCCGGCACCGTGGTCTTGAAGTTGTCGCCGGCCTCGCGGCCGTCCATCGCCTTCTCCAGGCCGGGGATGATGTTGCCGTGGCCGAACAGGATGGCGAGCGGCTGGCCGCCGTCCTTCGAATTCTCCACCGACTCCTGGCCGGTTTCGGCAACGGCGTAGTGGAAGCGGACGACGCGGTCTTTCTCGATCTTCATGAGTGCTCTGCTTTCGGTGGGGGCGCTTGCCGCCGCGGGGCGATGCGGGAACACTGCGCGGATGACGGAACCAGCCGACTGCCAACAGCGACCGGGCGCGCATTATCGGCGCAATGCCCTGCTGGCGCTATCGACCGCCCTGCTGCTGGCCGGCTGCGGCGGCAGCGGGAACGTCCGCCCGACCGCCAAGGCGAACCCCACGCCACGCGCCTGGGCCGATGCCCGCCCGGTCGATCCGGCCAAGGCCAATGCCGTGCTGATGCGGGCGATCAGCCTGGTCGGCACGCCCTATCGCTATGGCGGCAATACCCCGGAAGGCGGCTTCGACTGCAGCGGGCTGGTCAACTACGTCTACCGCGACATGCTCGACCTGCGCCTGCCGCGCACCTCGAGGGAACTGGCCGCCCTTGAAGGGCCGAGAATCGCCCCGGACCGGCTGGCCAGCGGCGACCTGGTGTTCTTCGGCAGCGGCGGCACGGTCAGCCATGTCGGCATCTACGTCGGCGAAGGCCGCTTCGTGCATGCCCCGAGCAGCGGCGGAACCGTGCGCCTGGACCGCCTGGACGGCAGTTGGTGGCGGGATCACTACAGCGGCGCGCGCAGATTGCTGAATTGATTCAAGGACTTGGAAAATTCCGCTTGATCACAAAGATGAACAGGGGCAGGTTTCGTTTTTGTGACCTGTCGGCCTATTCATTTGCGTTCGGCTAACGAAATTTGAACCCCCTGCCCGGATTTCGCGGGCATAGTCGCCCCTGGTTTTTATTCGTGATGACCGCGTGACGACAGCGACCCTGCCCCACGGCCATTCCGCCGCCCGCCCCGCCCGCCGGGGACTCCGTCTTTTCCTCGCCTTCGCCCTGGCCGCATGCGCCGCGCCGGCGATGGCGTTCAATCCGGTCGAATTGCCGGCCGATGCCGCCACCACGGCCACCCTGGCCCCGCTCGACGCGGTGGCCCCGGTCGACCTGGCCAGCCCCGACAACGCCCCGCTGGCCGCGCAGATCGCCGTGCTGCAGCAGGCGCAGGCCTCGCCCAGCACCTCGTCGCGGATCAAGACCGTGCTGCAGCGCGCGTTCGCCCTGCTCGGCACGCCCTATCGCTGGGGCGGCACCAGCCCGGAGCGCGGCTTCGACTGCAGCGGTCTGGTCGGTTACGTGTTCCGCAGCATCGGCGTCGACCTGCCGCGCGTGTCGCGCGCGATGGCCCATGAAGGCACCGCCATCACCGACCGCAGCGCGCTGGCCGAGGGCGACCTGGTGTTCTTCGGCAAGCGCGGCAAGGTGGACCATGTCGGCATCTACATCGGCGAAGGCAAGTTCCTGCACGCCCCGCGCACCGGCCGCGACGTCACCGTGTCGACCCTGAGCACCGGGTACTGGAGCCAGAAGTACCTGGAAGCGCGCCGGCTCGCCACCGGCAGCTGATCCGCCGCCGGCTCGACAGCGAAACGCCGCCCCCGGGCGGCGTTTTTCGTGGTGGCGGCTCCGCTGCGGCTCAGTCGATGGCGTCCCGGTAGCGGGCCACGGTCTGTTCGATGCCCTTGCTCAAGGCCATCACCTGGGTGGCGTATTCGGACAGGCGCTTGTCCTCGTCGCTGACCGGGGTCCAGGCCGGCACCTGCACCGGCTTGCCGGCCTCGTCCACCGCCACGAACACGATCACGCAATGCGTGCACAGGCGTTCGCCGCCATCGTCCATCGGATCCCGTGCGCGCACGTCCACCGCGAAGTGCATCGAGCTGGTGCCGGTGTAGACCAGCGTGGTGTCGACCGTGACCAGGTCGCTGATCCGGATCGGCGCGACGAAGCGGATCCCGCCCACCGCCACGGTCACGCTGTATTTCCCGCTCCAGCCGACCGCCGCGGCATAGCCGGCCTGGTCGATCCACTTCATCACCTGCCCGCCATGCACCTTGCCGCCGTAGTTCACGTCGGTGGGCTCGGCGAGGAAGCGCATGGTCAGTTCGCGTTGGCGTCCGCTCATCGTTCCCCCTTGTCGCGGCCATCCTACGCCGCGGCTTGCGGGAAGCGTACCTACGCGCGATGCTCGCGCGGGGACTCTTCGAGGGGATGCAGATGGGACGCACGATCCTGGGCGCGACGGTCGGGCTGGTGGTGGCCTTCTTCACCATCATGCTGGTCGAGCTGGCCAGCCACCACGTGTATCCGCCGCCGCCGGGCATCGACCCCGGCAACACCGCGGACATGGCGAAACTGATCGGCATGCTGCCGTTCGGTGCGCTGCTGATGATCGTGCTGGCCTGGGTGATCGGCGCGTTCGACGGCGGTTTCGTCGCCGGCTTGATCGCGCGCAAGGGCCATCCGCGCGCTGCGGCGATCGTGCCCGCGCTGATGGTCATGGCCGGCGTGGTCGGCATGATCGTGGTGATGCCCGCGCACCCGGCGTGGATGTCGGTCGCAGGCTTGCTGCTGCCGATGCCTGCGGCGCTGGCCGGCGCGTGGATCGCGACCCGCGCGCGCCGTCAGACCCGGTAGAACATCCCCACCGAGTGGTCGGACTGGGCGAAACCGTATTTCGCGTACAGCCGTTTCGCCTCGCCATCGGCGAACAGCGAGACGTGCGCGCTCGGCGCCGCGTTCGCGCGCAGCCAGGCGTCGAGCGCGTCCATGATCCGCTTGCCGAGGCCGCGGCCCTGCAATTCCGGGATCACCGCGATGTCGACCACGAAGTAGAAACAGCCGTCGTCGCCGACGATGCGGCCCATGCCGACGACCTCGTCGCGGCGCAGCAGGCTGACGCCATAGCTCGTCTTCGCCAACCCGCGGCGGGCCGCCTGTTCCGATTTCGGCGACAGTCCGGTCGCCGCGCGCAGGCGACGGTAGTCGTCGATGCCGGGCGCGCGCTCGACCAGGCGGATCTCGTCGACCAGCGCCGCCGCGATGCTCATGCCTGCTCGCCGCCTTCGTCCAGCCCGACATCGGAATTCGCGGCTTCGTAGATCCCGCGGTCCAGCAAGCCGGTTTCCTTCGCCACCAGGGTCGGCACCAGGATCTGGCCGGTCACGTTCGTCATCGTGCGCATCATGTCGAGGATGCGGTCGATGGCGTACAGGTAACCGATCGCTTCCAGCGGCAGGTTGGCCGCGCTCAGCACCACCGTGGCCATGATCACCGCGGTGCCCGGCACGCCGGCGGTGCCGAAGCTGCCCAGCACCGAGGCCAGCGCGATGACCACGTACTGCGTCAGCGACAGCTCGATGCCGCTGTACTGCGAGATGAACACCGCCGCCAGCGCCGGGTAGATCGCGCCGCAGCCGTCCATCTTGATGGTTGCGCCCAGCGGCACCGCGAACGCCGCATAGTCCTTGTCGACGCCGAGGTTGTGGGTGGCGCTGCGCAGCGACACCGGCAACGCAGCGAAGCTGCTGGCCGCCACGAACCCCACCTGCATGGCCGGCGCCGCGCCGCGGAAGAACTTCAGCGGATTCAGGCCGTGCGCCAGCAGCAGGCCGCTGTACACCAGGACGATGTGGAAGGCGCAGGCCGCATACAGCGCGATCACGAACATCAGCAGCGGCCGCAGCTGCTCGAAGCCGTAGCCGCCGACCAGCGCCGCGATCAGGCCGAAGGTGCCGATCGGGGTGAACTCCAGCACGAAGCGGGTGACCTGGATCATGATCTCGCTGGCCTCGCCGACCAGCTTGCGCATGCCGGCGACCTTCTCGCCCAGCTTGACGATGGCGAAGCCGACCAGGCCGGCGAAGAAGATCACCTGCAGCACGGTGCCGTTGCGCGGCACCAGCACGGTCATGCCGTCGGCGGTCTTGGCGCTGGCCGCGCCGCCCAGCGCCTGGAACGGATTGGACGGCACCAGGTTGAGCAGCATGTCGAGCACGCCGGGGATCTGCTTTTCCTTGTAGTCGGACGCGACCTGCAGCACGCCGACGCCGACGCCCGGCTTGAGGATCCAGCCGAACGCCAGGCCCACGCCCACCGCCAGCACCGCGGTGATCGCGAACCAGACGAAGGTGCGGCCGGCGAGCGCGGCGATCGATTTCTGCCCGCTCAGCGAGGCCACCGCATTGATCACCGCGAAGAACACCAGGGGCACCGCGATCATCTTGATCAGGGTGACGTACAGGTCGCCGAGCGGGCCGAACCAGGTTTCCGCATCCGGCCCGAACGCCCAGCCGGCCAGCGCGCCGAGCACGAAGCCGGCGACCACGCGTTTCCAGAACTTGATCTTGAACCACCAGTCGAACATGCACGTCGCCCTGAAGCAGCAGACCGCGACGATAACCGACCGCGCCATGCAGCGTCAGGACCCCGGCTGGAACGCTGAAATCCGCAAGCTTCCGCGCGCGCGTCGGCGTGATGCCATGCCGAATCGTCATGTGCAGCGGTCATAATCCCGCAATACGAACGGAATCGACCATGCGACCGACCCGCCTTGTCCTCGCCTTCGCCATCACCCTCGCGACCGGCGGCTGCGCCAGCAGCGGCCAGCCGGCTGCAACCCGGTCGGGCGCGGTGCATGTCGACGTGCCGCAGATCGTCCGCCCCGGCGGCGAAACCGCGGCCTGGTGGTTCCGCGACGGCGCCGCCCAGGCCGCGGCGCGCGGCGCGATGGCGGGCCGCGCGAAGAACGTGATCGTGTTCCTCGGCGACGGCATGAGCCTGACCACGGTGGCCGCGGCGCGCATCTTCGAAGGCCAGCGCAAGGGCGGCAGCGGCGAGGAGAACCGGTTGGCCTGGGAGACCTTCCCCGCCACCGCGCTCAGCAAGACCTACAACACCGATTCGCAGACTCCGGATTCGGCCGGCACCATGAGCGCGATCGCCACCGGGGTGAAGACCCGGATGGGCGTGATCAGCGTCGGCCAGGGCGCGAAGCGCAAGGACTGCACCGGCGCGCTCGCCGCGCCGCAGCTCACCCTGTGGGAGCTCGCGGCCGGCAGCGGGATGGCCGCGGGCGTGGTCACCACCACGCGCATCACCCATGCCACGCCGGCCGCCGCCACCACCCATTCGGCGGAACGCAACTGGGAAAAGGACGGCGACCTCAGCGAGGACGCACGCAAGGCCGGCTGCATCGACATCGCCCGGCAGCAGGTGGAGTCCGCGTTCGCCGGCGGCTTCGACGTGCTGATGGGCGGCGGCCGCGAAAACTACATGCCGTCCTCCCAGCGCGACCCGGAATATCCCGACAGGGCCGGCGAGCGCAGCGATGGGCGCGATCTCGTCGCCGAATGGAAACAACGCCACCCGGGCGGCGTGTATGCGTGGAATGCGCGGCAACTCGATGCCGCTCCCCTCGACAAGCCGTTGCTGGCCCTGTTCGAGCCCGACCACATGCAGTACGAACACGACCGCGCGCGCGACCGGGCCGGCGAGCCGTCGCTCGCGCAGATGACCCGCGCCGCGATCGCGCGCCTCTCGCGCAACCCGAACGGCTACGTGCTGCTGGTGGAAGGCGGGCGCATCGACCATGCCCACCATTACGGCAATGCCTATCGCGCGCTGGTCGAAACCGTGGCCCTGAGCGACGCGGTGCGCGCCGCGGCCGAGGCCACCTCGGCGGACGACACCCTGATCGTGGTCACCGCCGATCACTCGCACACGCTGAGCTTCTCCGGCTATCCGGTCCGCGGCAATCCGATCCTGGGCAAGGTGCGCGGCAGCGGCGGCGAGGACGGCAGCGGCGAACTGGTCGGCGACGGCACCGGCCTGCCCTACACCACGCTGAACTACGCCAACGGTCCCGGCTACACCGGCGCCAGCGGCTCGCAGGCCGCGGGCCCGAAGACGTTCTTCCACGACGGCAAGGGCTACCGGCCGGCGAACGGACGCCCCGACCTGCGCAAGGTCGATACCGAGGCCCCGGACTACATGCAGGAATCGATCGTCCCGCTGGCGAACGAAACCCACGGCGGCGAGGACGTCGGCATCTGGGCGCGCGGGCCCGGCAGCGACGCCGTGCGCGGCAGCGTGGAGGAGAACGCGATCTTCCATTTCGCCGTGCAGGCCACCCCGCGCCTGCGCGCCGCGCTGTGCGCGAAGGGCGATTGCGACGCGAACGGCGTGCCGGTGGCGTTGCCGAACATCGAGGACTTCAAGCCGCGCTGACGGCGGATCTCAGAACGGCTTGGCCAGCACCAGGAACACGATCGCCACCAGCAGGAACACCGGCGCTTCGTTGAACCAGCGCAGCGCCGTCGCCGAGGGCAGCGGCTTGCCGGCATCGACGCCCTTCAGCCAGCGCCCGCCGATGCTGTAGTGGGTCATCATCAGCAGCACCAGCACCAGCTTGGCGTGCAGCCAGCCGCCGCCGATGCCGAAGTGCAGCCACAACGCCAGGCCCAGCAGGAAGGCCAGCCCGAACATGACGTGGCCGAAGCGATACAGGCGACGCCCCATCAGCACCAGCCGCGCACGCACCGCGGGTTCATCGCCGGCTTCGGCGATGTTGACCAGGATCCGCGGCAGGTAGAACACCCCGCCCATCCACGCCATCACGAACACCAGGTGCGCGGTCTTGGTCAGCAGGTAGGCCATGGCGTGCTCGTGGTTGGTCGAAGCCATTAGGATGCCACGATGACCAAGACCTACGACCGCGCCTATTTCGACAAGTGGTACCGCCACAGCGAAGTCGGCGGCGCCGCGCGCCTTGCGCGGAAAGTGGCGCTGGCCGTCGCCACCGCCGAATACCACCTGGAACGCCCGCTGCGCAGCGTGCTCGACATCGGCTGCGGCGAAGGCGCGTGGCGCGCGCCGCTGCTGAAGTTGCGGCCGAAGCTCAGCTACCTCGGCTTCGACAGCAGCGAGTACGCGATCCAACGTTACGGCCGCGCGCGCAACCTGCACCTGGCGAACTTCGGCGATTTCGAATTCCTGCGCCCGTGCGCGCCGGTGGACCTGCTGGTGTGCAGCGACGTGCTGCATTACCTGCCGACGCGCGAACTCGACCGCGGCCTGCCCGCATTGGCGGAGTTGTGCGGCGGGGTGGCCTTCATCGAGGCCTTTGCCCGCGGCGATGAAGCCGTCGGCGACGACCACGGTTTCATCGCCCGACCCGCGGCGTTCTACCGCAGCCGCCTGCGCGCGCTCGGCTTGCGCCCGCTGGGTTCGCATTGCTGGCTGTCGCCGGCGCGGGTCGGGCACGCCGCGGCCCTGGAATTGCCGGACTGACGCCGTTTGCGGGAACCGTGGCCGCCATCACGGGCCACCCGTGGCGATGCGTTATGCTGCATCGCCGCAAATGGGTGACCGACCGACGATGCTGCTTTACCAATGGCATGAACTCTGGCGTGCGGGCTTGGCGCCGTACACCTACTTCGCCGACGCCGGCGCCAAGATGTATTCCGCGCAGGACAGCTGGCTGACCGCGTTGCCGGGCGCGCAGCGCACCGCCGCCGCGTTCGAGCTGATGTACCGGCTGGGCAAGGAATACGAGAAACCCGAATTCGGCATCCACGGCGTGGAGATCGACGGCGTCGAATGCCCGGTGGTCGAACGCGTCGACATGAGCAAGCCGTTCTGCCGCCTGCTGCGCTTCAAGCGCTACAGCGACAACGAGGACCGCCTGCGCGACCTCAAGGACGATCCCACCGTGCTGGTGGTCGCGCCGCTGTCCGGCCACCACGCCACCCTGCTGCGCGACACCGTGCGCACCCTGCTGATCGACCACAAGGTCTACATCACCGACTGGACCGACGCGCGGATGGTGCCGGCCGACCAGGGCCCGTTCCACCTCGACGACTACGTCGCCTACGTGCAGGATTTCATCCGCCACATCGGCTGCGACAACCTGCACGTGATCAGCGTCTGCCAGCCGACCGTGCCGGTGCTGGCGGCGGTCTCGCTGATGGCCGCGCGCGGCGAACCGTTGCCGCGTTCGATGACGATGATGGGCGGCCCGATCGACACCCGCGAATCGCCGACCGCGGTCAACAACCTGGCGACGCGCCAGCCGCTGTGGTGGTTCGAGAACAACGTGATCCACAACGTGCCGGCCAACTATCCCGGTGCCGGCCGCCGCGTGTATCCGGGGTTCCTGCAGCACCTCGGCTTCGTGGCGATGAACCCGGAGCGGCACGGCACCTCGCACTGGGATTTCTACCAGGACCTGCTGAAGGGCGACCTCAGCTCCGCCGAATCGCACCGCAAGTTCTACGACGAATACAACGCGGTGCTGGACATGCCGGCGGAGTACTACCTCGACACCATCCGCACCGTGTTCCAGGAACACCTGCTGCCGCGCGGGCTGTGGGACGTGGCCGGCGAGCGCGTGGATCCGTCGAAGATCGTGCACAGCGCGCTGCTCACCATCGAAGGCGAACTCGACGACATTTCCGGCCAGGGCCAGACCCGCGCCGCGCACAAGCTGTGCACCGGCATCCCGCAGGCCGACCAGCAGCACTACACGGTGCCGGGTGCCGGCCACTACGGCATCTTCAGCGGTCGTCGCTGGCGCACCCAGGTGTATCCGCAGGTGCGCGATTTCATCGCGGCGCATGCGGGGACTGCGGCCGTCGCGCCGAACAAGAAACCGGCGAAGAAGTCCGCGCGCTGAAGCACTCCGAGTTGCGGTATCGGCGGACCTCTGCGCCCGCCAGCAGTCATTCGACCTTGAACTTCCGCGTGCTCGCGTCCAGCGTGAGCTTGCGGCCCAGGAACAGCGTGTTGCCGACCATCCCCTGCATACCGGAACTGCGCATCAGCCAGTCCTGCATGCGCGACGTGCCTTCGACGTACGTCACATCCGTCAACGGCAGCGCGACCGTCGAGACCGTCACTTCCCGATTCGCCGGCGCCGTCATCACCTTCAGCGCGCGCCCCCACGAATTGCCCTTCTCCACCTTGACCAAGCCACCGGGCGTTTTCAGCCGATCCCACTCCTGCTTGCCGGTCAGCAAGGCGTAGCCGCTGGATCCCGAGTCGTACAGCAGCGTGCGTGGCTGGTCGCCGATGCGCGCGGGCAGCAGGATCCTGCGTTTCCTGAACTGGAAATCGGCAAACCCCGCCTCGGGCACCGCCTGCAGGAACGCGCACTCGTCCTGCCTGAAATCCAGCACCAACACGCGCTTCTCCAGCAGGTCGGTACCGATGCTGCCGATGATGTTGGCTGCTTGCGGGTTGCCGGATTCGACCTTGCTGCCGTAGTCGAGCAGTGCGAAGCGCGGAGAGCGCACGTTCAACCCATCGATCGCGAATCCCAGGCCGACTTGCTGCTTGCCGGCTTCGATGGCGAATGCCGCGGGATGCTGTTCGAGGATCGACTGCAGCGATCTGCGATAGAAGACCGTGCTTGGCGCACCGGTATCCAGCTGCATGTAGAAGACGTCGGCGATGCCATCGATCTTCACCGGCAGGAGCAATGCGGCATGCGGATTGCCATCGCTGGCGAGCCAGCGGAGCGGGATGCGTTGCGCCGCGTTCGACACCGACAAGGCATTCGCCGGCGGCGTGAACTTCCTGTCGAAGTAGACATAGCCGCCGACCGACGAAACCACCAGCAAGGCAAGCAGTCCCAACGCGACGCGTTTCAGCCACTTCATCCTCAATACGCCCGGCTGCTGACCAGCATCGCCTTCGCCAGCTTGCCGTGCATGCGGCCGACGAAGCGGACCAGGTGCAAGGTGGCGAACACCAGCAGCACGCCGATGGCGATGCTCAGCGGCCATGCCCACGGCGACGCCGGGTCGATCCAGCCGAGGTCGACGTTGATGTACTCGGGATTGCCGAACCACCACGCGAACGGCCAGGCGATGAAGGCCACGCCCACCGCGAGCAGCGTCACCGCGACCGTGAAGTAGGTCACGCCGAGCGGCAGCATCATCAGGAAGTACAGCATCGTGCCCCAGGTGCGCGGGTCGGTGAACATCGCACCGATCCGCTGCAGCACCGGCAGGCTCTTGTCCGAATACAGCGGCCGACGCGGCATGCGCTCGCCGAGCATGACCTCGACGATGCGGCCTTCGACCAGCGCCAGGATCCGCGTCGCACCGATGAACAGGATCACGAACGGGATGCCGATGATCAGCACCGCCAGCCCCACGGACAACGAGGCGCCGGTCACCACCCAGGTGAAGTAGATGGTGCCGGTGGCCATCGCCAGCAGCATGTAGAACAGCGATCCGTAGGTATGCGGATCGGTCAGCACGCCGAAGAAGCGGCCGGCCGCGGACTTGCGCGGCGTCGGAGCCGGCGGCCGCAGCGCGGTCTGCACCTTCACTTCGGTATCGCGGTAGATGTCGGCGACTTCGTCCGGCGCGCCGTAGCTGCCGGCGACCGCGGCGATCACCTCGGCCTCGGACTTGTGCGGATTGGCGGCGAGTTCCGAACGCAGGTAATCCTCGGCGTCGTACAGCGCGTCCTGCGCCAGCGCCGGATCGCAGCCATCGAGCGCGTGCTTGAGGCGCTCCAGGTAGGCGGGAATGGTGGTCGGCAGGTCGGCGTTCATGCGCTGGCTTCCTTGAGCACGGCATCGAGGGAATCGCGGGTGGCGCGCCAGGCGGCGCTCCAGTCGGTGAGCGCGTCGCGACCGGCGGCGGTGACGCGGTAGTAGCGGCGCGGCGGCCCGCTCATCGAGGGCTCGACGAAGCTTTCCAGCAGGCCGGCGCCCTCCAGGTTGCGCAGCACCGGGTACAGCGCGCTCTGCTTGCCGGCCAGCACGCCGTCGCCGAGCTGTTCCAGCCGCTTGGCGATCTGGTAGCCGTACATCGCCTCGCCGCCGGCGGCGACCACCGCCAGCAACGCCAGCGAGACGGTGCCGGCGCTCAGCTCCTTGTGGAATTTCCGCAGCAGGGGTTCGTCCATGGGACGGCTCCTATCGAGTGTGTGCCGCTAATCTTGAGTCGATACTACTATTAATTTCGATATAGTGAATATGCCAGTAGTCACGCCACGGCAACGAAACGTTCACCGCCCGCGAAACCCCGGCGCGCGAGCATCGAAGGCCCGCCGCAAGGAGGCAGCCATGCCACGCGGAGACAAGTCGGCCTATACCGACAAGCAGAAGCGCCAGGCCGCGCACATCGAGGAGAGCGAACGCAAGCAAGGGCGTTCGCGGGAGGATGCCGAGCGCATCGCCTGGGCCACGGTCAACAAGCAGGACGGCGGCGGCAAGAAGTCCGGCAGCGGCCGCAAGCGGGCGAAGAAGAAGGCCGCCTGAGCGCGGCGCGGGCTATGCTCGGCATCCCTTCGACCATGGATGCCGACGATGGACATGCCCAAGCCCGGTCCGGAACACGCCAAGCTGATGCGCTTCGCCGGCCACTGGGCCGGCGACGAAGTGTTGGCGCCCTCGCCCTGGGGTCCGGGCGGGCCGGCCAGCGGCGCGACGACGATGCGCGTCGGTCTCGACGGCATGGCGCTGCTGCAGGACTACGAGGAGACCAAGGACGGCGCGGTGGCGTTCCACGGCCACGGCGTGTTCGTGATCGATCCGCAGGGCAGCGACGTGCTGTGGTGGTGGTTCGATTCGATGGGCTTCCCGCCGGACGGCCCGGCGCGCGGCCGCTGGGACGGCGACGTGCTGCTGTTCGAGAAAACCACGCCGATGGGCGAAGGCCGCTACCGCTACGAATTCTTCGGCGACCGCTATACCTTCGCGATGTCCAACCGCTTCCCCGGCCAGTCCGATTTCACCGAAATGATGCGCGGCGACTACGCCCGCACCGCCTGATGGAGAAACAGATGCGCACCACGCTGCTCTGCACCGCCCTGCTTGCCCTGCTGTCCGCCAACCTGCACGCGGAGGACGCGAAGCAGCCGCCGAAGCGCAAGTCGGCCAAGGAGATCATCGACGCCGCCCCGGCCAGCGCCTGGCGCGACCTGGATCCGGCCAACACCCTGTACATGGAGTTGCCGACCGGCCGCGTGATCGTCGAGCTCGCCCCCGGCTTCGCGCCGGAGCACGTGGCCAACATCAAGACCATGGCCAGGGGCGGCTTCTGGGACGGGCTGAGCATCTACCGCTCGCAGGACAACTTCGTGGTCCAGTTCGGCGATGCCGACGGCGACGACAAGGCGAAGGCCAAGCCCTTCCCCGCCGGCACCAAGCAGCACCTGCCGGCGGAATTCACCCGCAGCGACAAGGGCGTGCATTTCGACAGGCTGCCCGACGTCGACGGCTGGGCACCGCAGGTCGGCTTCGTCGACGGCATGCCCGCCGCGCACGACCCGAAGACCGGCAAGAGCTGGATCGCGCACTGCTACGGCGTGCTCGGCGCCGGCCGCAACAACCCGCCGGACAGCAGCATCGGCGCCGAACTGTACGTCGTGATCGGCCAGGCCCCGCGCGCGCTCGACCACCAGCTCACGGTCGTCGGCCGCGTGGTCAAGGGCATGGAGCTGCTCAGC
The DNA here is from genome assembly GCF_006337105.1 of Thermomonas aquatica. NCBI lineage: Bacteria > Pseudomonadati > Pseudomonadota > Gammaproteobacteria > Lysobacterales > Lysobacteraceae > Thermomonas > Thermomonas aquatica. The sequence continues at coordinate 898,767 of NZ_CP040871.1, forward strand.
ACGATCCCGCGCGGCCCCGACCCGATGGGCTTCTACGAGAAACCGGAGCAACGCGCACCGATCGTCTCGATCAAGCTGGCCAGCGACGTGCCGCAGGCGCAGCGCACCCCGCTGCAGCTGCTGCGCACCGACAGCCAGGCCTTCATCGACGCCACCGAGGCGCGCCGCAACCGGGTCGACGATTTCTACACCGTGCCCGCCGGCCACATCGACCTGTGCAACGTGGCCTTGCCGGTGCGCACGCCGCCGGCGAAGTAAGGGCATCGCGATGAAGAAAAAGGCGGCCAATGGCCGCCTTTTTCCTTGCATCGACAATCGCGGCCGCGTCAGAACTCCTTGCTGAAGCGCACGCCCAGCGTGCGCGGCTGGGCGAACACGGTGTAGGACTCCTGCCCGCAGGTCAGCGCCGCGCATTCGGAGAACCGCGCCAGCTGCCCGCGCGTGTTGAAGGCATTCTTCAGGAACACGTCGATCGACCAGCTGTCCTTCTTCCAGCCGGCGGACAGGTCGGTCAGGGTGTAGGCGCCCAGCTTGCCGAACACCGCGCTCTGCGCGTCGCGCAGGTCGTTGGTGCGGTCGCCCTGGTGCGCCACCGACGCCTGCCAGTAGGCCTCGCCGCCATGGAAGTCGAAGGTGTAGCGCGCGTTGAGGTTGCCCTTGAACTTGGCGGTGACCGGCAGGCGGGTGCCATTGGCCGCCAGCGGCCCGGACACGACGTTGCCGTTCGGGTCCACGGTGCCTGCCGGGCAGCTGGTCTCGGGGCTGCCGTCCGGCTTCAGCCAGCCGCAGTAATTCGCGGTCAGCTTGGCGTCGTACCAGGCGAAGCCGCCGTTGATCTGCAGGTTGTAGGTGGCCGCCCAGGCCAGGTCCAGCTCCAGGCCGTCGATGCGCGCCGAGTTCGCGTTGCGGATCTCGGTCAGGCCGTTCTGGCCGAGGTAGGAGAACTGGAAGTCGTCCCAGTTCTCGCGGAACAGCGCGCCGTTGAACACCAGCTTGTTGTCCGCCCAGCTGGTCTTCCAGCCGAACTCGTAGTTGGTCAGGAAGTCCGAGGTGTACGGCGGCAGCGTGCCGCGGCGGTTGATGCCGCCGGGCCGGTAGCCCTCCGACCAGGTGGCGTAGACCATCTTCTTGTCGTCGATCTGCCAGGTCAGGTTGACCCGGCCGATGTGGTCGTTTTCATGCGTGCCCTTGTCCAGGTTGACGCAGGGCGCGCCGTGGAACTGCTCGCTGGAGAAGCACTGCGAGACGCCGGTGCTGCCGCTGAAGCCGTCGCCGTAGCCGAAGAAGCCCTTCAGGCTGTTGTCGTTGCGGAAGAAGCGCATGCCGCCGGTCAGGGTCAGGCGATCGGTGAGGTCGTAGGACAGCTCGCCGAACACCGCCTTGTCGCGGTCCTTGCGCTGCTGCGCGGTCAGCCAGATGGTGTCCGCCCAGCCGTTGACCTCGATGTCGGTTGCCAGGCCGTCCACCCTGTAGCGCTGGAAGATGTCGTGGCTCTGCTGTTGCCAGAACAGGCCGGCGACCATGCGGAAACGGCTATCCTGCGGCGATGCGATGCGCAGTTCGTGGCTGGTGCGCTTGTAGCCGTCCGTGGCCTGGATGTATTGCGACGGATTGATCAGGTCGCCGTTGTCGTCGTAGAAGTACGCGCCGTAGCCGGCCAGGCTGTCGTACCAGAAGCCGTAGTCGGCGTAGTCCGCCTCCGAATCCACGTCGCGCTTCATGTTCGAGAACACGTAGGTCAGGTCGAAGTTGCCGACCTTGCCCTCCACCGTCAGCGCCGCCTGGTGCCAGCGGTCGTCCGAGGATTCCGGATAGAAGTGCTTGACCGCGAGTTCGGCGCTGGACGGGTCGTAGCCGAAATCCGTGTTGCCGACATTCGGATCGACGCCGGTGCTGCCGTGCGCCTTCATCTTCTGCGCGACCAGGGTCGGGGTGATGGTCCAGTTGTCGTTGATGTCGAAGCGCAGCGAGCCGCGCACGCCGACGGTGTCGGCATCGTTGAAATCCTTCTCGACGCGAGCGGCGTTGTCGATGGTGATGCCGGAGGTCGGGAAGGTGCGGGTGCCGTGGATGTTGTCGACGTAGCCGGCGTCGTGCTTCTGCCAGCCGACCAGGCGCACTGCCGCATGGTCGTTGATCGGCACGTTGACGAAGCCTTCCAGCACGTGGCCGATCCCGCCGTCCTCGATCTTACTGCCCTCGACCGAGAACCCGGCCGAATAGCCCGACGGATCCGGCTTGCGGGTGATGATGCGCACCGTACCGGACTGCGAGTTGGCGCCGTACAGCGTGCCCTGCGGGCCAGCCAGCGCCTCGACGCGCTCGATGTCGTACATGTGGATGTCGAGCGCGCCGGTGATGGTGGTGATCGGCTGCTCGTCCAGGTACATCGCCGCGCTGGGCTGCGAACCGGAGTGGTTGGCGTCGTTGCCGCTGGCCACGCCGCGCATGTACAGCTGGACGAAGCCGGGGCCGGAGAACACGCCGCCGCCCGAGGTGCCGAACGACAGGCTGGGGATCAGCTTGGCGTAGTCGTTGAAGGCGGCGACGTTCTGCTGCTCGAGCTGGGTATTGCCCAGCACCTGCAGGCTGATCGGCACCTTCTGCAGGTTCTCCTCGCGCTTCTGCGCGGTCACCGTGATGGTGTCGAGGGTGCGCGCCTGCTTGTCCGGCGAAGCCTGCGCATCGGCGGACTGCGCCCAGGCTTGCGGAGCGAAGGCCAGGGCCACTGCCGCGGCCAGCGGCAGTTTTCGGAACGGACGGGTCTTGCGGGCAATGCGCTTGCTGGCGTGCATCTCGGGTTCCCCACGGGTGGTTTGCCGAAGATTACGCTTTTTTAACGCTAAACCGGCAACTCCCCCGCCGGCGGCACCGCCGGGTAATGGTCGAGGACGGGTCCCAGCGCCAGCTTGAGCGGGTACAGCCAGGACTCGTAGTGCCGCCACTGGTCCACGCCTTCGCGGTAGATCGGCCGCCGCACCTGCTCCGAGCTGGCGGTGCGTACCGCGCGCTCGTTCTCGAAGAAACGCAGGCAGCGTTCGTCGAACTCGAGGCCGCAATAGGCGAGCAACGCGCGCACCTGCGCCTCGGTATCGTCCACCATCCGTTCGTAGATCACCCGATGCACGCGGCCGGGCAGCACTTCGTCGAAATGCGCCATCAACGCCACGTAGTCCGCGTAGTAGCGCCCCATGTCGGCCAGGTCGTAGCTGAAGTTCTGGCCCCTGGCGAAGTGCTGCTTGAAGTTGGAGAAGCCGCAGGCCAGCGGATGCCGGCGCGCATCGATGATCTTCGCGTTCGGCAGGATCAGCTGGATCAGCCCGACGTGCGCGAAGTTGTTCGGCATCTTGTCGATGAAGAACGGGCGACCGAGCTTGCGCTGGACGCGGGTGGTTTCGATGTAGCGCCTGCCGAGCGCCTCGAATTCCGCCGAGTCCAGCGTCGCGACGATGTCGTGGTAGGAGACCGCCTCCGGCTGCTTCGACTGGGCTCGCAGGTCGCGGGTGATCGCGATGATGTCCGGCAGCTCCATCGTCGCCTCGACCTGCGGATGGCTCGACAGGATCTGCTCGATCAGGGTGGAACCCGCGCGAGGCATGCCGATGATGAAAATCGGTGACGGATCGCCGTGACCGACGCCCGCGCGTTCAAGGAGGAAGTCGCGCGTGTACGTGGCTTGCGCGCGCCGCCTGCGTTGCGCGTTCTGCTCCGCGTTGTAGGGCAACTGCGCGCGGCGCAGCGCATTGCCGCTGGCGTAATGGGCGAACGAGGCGGCGTACTCGGCGGCATCCTCCAGCGCCTTGCCCAGCGCGAACTCGAAGTGCAGGCGTTGGTCGTCGTCGAGATCCTCGCGTTGCAGCTGACGCTGCATCGCCGCGATGTCGCTCGCGTCGAAACGCACGGTCTTGAGGTTGGCCAGGCTCCACCAGGCCCCACCGAAACCGGGGTTCAGCTCGATCGCGCGGCGATAGGCGATGATGGCGCGCTCGGTCTGTCCCTCGGTCTTGAGCGCATGGCCCAGGCTCATCCACACCCGCGGCTCCTTGGGCCGCTTGTCGAGGATGGATTCGTACAACCGGATCGCGCTGCCGTAGTTGCCGAGCTTGCCCAGCACCACCGCCTTCAGGTTCTGCAGATTGGGATTGTCCGCGTCGTTGGCCAGCAGGCTTTCGAGTTCGACCAGCGCATCTTCATGCCGGCTGCTGCGATCCAGCACCAGCGCATAGTTGTGTCGCGCCATCGTGAAGCCAGGCGCGAGTTGCAGGCAGCGTTCCAGCAACGCAAGTGCTTGGTCGTTGCGCCCCACGCGCGCACCCAGCTCGGCCAGCATGCGCATCGCCGCCACGTCGTTCGGCATCGCGCGCAACCGATCGCGCAACTTCTGCTCGGCCTGGGGCAGGTCGCCGGCGTTGAGCGCCCGGCCTGCTGCCATCAATTGCGCATCGTGCATGCCGGTGCGCGCATGCTGCAGGTAGGCGCTGGCCGCCTTGGCGCGCTCGCCCGCGGCATCGAGCAAATGGGCGAGGCGAAGCCAGACCAGCGGCAAGGTCGGCAGCAGGCGCGCCGCATGTTCGACTGCGGCGATGGCTTCGTCGCCTCGGCCGGCGCCCGCCAACGCCATGCCCAGCTCCAGGTGCACTCGCGATGCGTTCGGCTGTTCAAGTGCCAGCGGTTCCAGTTCGGCCAGGGCCCGCACGTACTCGCCTTGCGCGGCATGCGCCATCCCCAAGATCAGGCGGGCACCGGGCTCGCCTGGCACGGCCATCAGGATTTGCCGGGCCTGCTCGGCGGCGAGTTCCGGGTCGCGCGCGTACAACCGCATGGCATTGGCTGGTGCGGCGTCAACGGTCGCAGTCGGCTCGGTATCGCTCATCTTGTCCTTCGGCATCGGGAACAACCGTGCCTTCCGGACACGATTGGGCAATCTACCCGCGCGGCAACGGCAGCGTCCAGCGCGCTCACCCCGTCTTAGCCTGTCCGCGCCTAGCCTGACCCACCCCGCCGGAGAAGCCCGCCATGCCCCTGCTCCGCCTGCGCGTGACCGGACGCGAGGACGACGTCCGCGCGATCGGCAACCTGCTGCAAAGCCTGGACGGCGTCGGCCACGTCGAGGAAATCGACGACCTGATGCCGCACATGGACGATGCCGATTCCAGCTCGGCCGGGCTGAGCGACCTCAGCGGCCCGGACACCCACGAGCTGGAGATCGAGGCCTCGAACGCCTCGGCCGCCAAGCGCGTGCGCGAAGCGGTGGAAGCGCTGGCCTTCGACCTCGACCTGCTGGTCGAATTCGAGCACGACGAGGGTTGAGCGGCCGCCGCCCGCGACCCGTAGCCGCGCTACCGGCTGGCGCCGTCGAACGGCATCACCTTGAGCGATGCCAGTTCCACGTCCGGCAGGCAGCGCACGTTGACCGCGACCGTGGCCTCGCCGGTGTTCGGGTTCACGCCCTCGCCGAACGGCGCGCAACCGCAGTGGGCGCAGAAGCGATGGCGGATGGTGTGCGAGTTGAAGGTATAGGTGGCGATGTCGGCTTCCGGCGTGTGCAGGGCCAGCGCACTGCGCGGGAAGAATGCCAGCAGGCTGCCGCGACGGCGGCACAGCGAGCAATTGCAGTCGATGGCCGTCTCGATCTCGCCCTCGAGGGTGAACGCGATCCGGCCGCAGTGGCAGCTTCCCTGGTGGGTCATGGCGGGGGTTCCGGGGGGGATGACTTCCGTATCTTGCCAGCCGGGCCGGCATCGCACACCCTAGGGATTCTGTTTGGCCCTCCCTGCCGGAACCCGCCCATGCACACGAGTCGTGCCGCTGCCGTTTTGCTTGCCGTCCTGTCGATGTGGGGCGCCACGGCGCATGCCGCGCCCGCCCTCCCGGCCGCGGGCGCCTGCCCCGAGATCCCGCTGGCCGGCGCGGACGCCGCCGCGGTGCGCACGCCCAGCGCGGCCGATGCCTGGGGCGGCGCGCGCGGCGGCAGCGAAGCCACCCTGTCCAACCGGGTGGTCGCGTATTCGATCGACGCCGAGCTCGACCCGGTCAAGCACACGATCAAGGGCAAGCAGGCGCTGACCTGGCGCAACCGCAGCGCGCAGCCGGTGTGCAGCGTGTACCTGCACCTGTACCTCAACGGCTTCGAGGGCCATGGCAGCACCTTCATGACCGAGCAGCGCGCCAGCGAAAGCGGCTTCCGCAGCGACGTCGACACCAAGGACGGCGAATACGGCTACATCCGCCTGGACAAGGTGGCGCAGGGCGGCGCTGCGGCGAAATGGCGCTTCGTGCAGCCGGACGGCGGCCCGAAGACCGACCGCAGCGTGGTCCGCATCGACCTGCCGCAGCCGGTCGCGCCTGGCGCCAGCACCACCCTCGACATCGACTTCTTCGACCAGTTGCCGCGGGTGGTCGCACGCACCGGCTACTACGGCAGCTTCCACCTGGTCGCGCAGTGGTTCCCGAAGATCGGCGTGCTGGAGCTGCCGGGCGAGCGCGGCGCCACCGCACCGCGCTGGAACGCGCACGAATTCCACCTGCACAGCGAGTTCTACGCCGACTTCGGCAGCTACGACGTGCGCATCACCGTGCCCAGGGGCTACACCGTCGGGTCGACCGGCGTGCCGAAGGCCGCGCCTGTCGAGAAGGGCGGCAAGGTCACCCACAACTACGTGCAGGACGACGTGCACGACTTCGCCTGGACCGCGGACAAGCGCTACGCCAAGCCGATGACGCAGGTGTGGAACGGCCCGAACGGACCGGTGCAGGTCAGCGTCCTCTACACGCCGGAATACGCATCGAATGCGAAGCCGGTGCTGCAGGCCACCATCGACTCGCTCAAGTACTTCTCGGACACCCTCGGCGGGTATCCGTACAAGAGCGCCACCGCGGTGATCCCGCCCTATGGCGCGGACGAAGCCGGCGGCATGGAATACCCGACCTTCTTCACCGCCGACAGCACCGCGCAGGACGAGCCGGGCACGCCGGGCCGCTTCGCGCTGGATTTCGTCACCGTGCACGAATTCGGCCACGGCTATTTCTACGGGATCCTGGCCTCCAACGAGTTCGAGGAGCCCTACCTCGACGAAGGCATGAACGAGTACTGGGACCAGCGGATGATGACCGCGCGCAAGCAGGACATCGTGCTGACCAAGCCGTGGATGCAGCTGTACGGGATCGGCACCCGGATCGCCCCGTTCGAGATGGAACGGCTCGGCGCCAGCCTCGGCGACCCCGCCGACCCGCTCGGCGGCAATTCCTGGGAGCGCCTGTCCAGCGGCAGCTACAACACCGTCTACACGCGCACCGCCACCGCGATGCGGCAGATCGAGGCGTTGGTCGGCACCCCGGCGATGGAACGGGCGATGAAGCTGTACTACGCGCGCTGGAAGTTCCGCCACCCCTCCACTGCCGACCTGCAGGCCGCGCTGGCCGAAGGCACCGGCAGGGCCGACATCGTCGATGCCGCCTTCGACGCCTTCATCTACGGCACCGGCAAGGTCGACGACCGCGTGTCCAGCATCAAGAGCGAAGAGATCCTGCCGCTGCCCGGCTACCGCGATTACAAGGGCCAGCGGGTGCTGGTCGGCGGCAAGCAGATCGACAAGGCCATCGACGCCCTGCGCGAGAAGTGGAAGAAGGCGCACCCGAAGGCCAAGGCGTGGGAAGGCGCCTTCCCCTACCGCAGCATCGTGGTCGTGCGCCGCGACGGCCTGGCCGTGCCGCAGACCCTGCGGGTGAAGTTCGCCGACGGCAGCCAGCGCGACATGGCGGTGACCGGCAGCGGCAGCTGGCAGCGCTTCGTCTTCGTCGGCCCGGCCAAGGCGGTCTCCGCCCAGCTCGACCCGGACGACAATATCCGCCTGGACAGCGACGAGCTCAACGACAGCCGCACCGCGGAAGCGAACGGCGACGCCGCGCGCCGCTGGTTCCGCGATTTCGCCATGCTGCTGCAATCCCTGTTCGCCCTGCTGGCAACCGTCTGAGGCCCGCCATGAACACGACGACCCCGATCGGCGCGAAAGCCCCCGTCCTGCCCACCCTCCGCGCCGCCCTGGGCCGCGCCCTGCAATGGCGGCTGTGGCTGCTGTTCGCCGGCGCCAGCCTGTCGTGCGCATTGCTCGCCGGCCTGCCCGTGTGGAACTGGCTGGCCGGCGTGCTCAACCACTCCGTGCACGTCGATGCCATCGCGGCAGGCCAGGCGCCCGCGTTGCTGCTGGACGCCGTGCTGTCGCACGACGCCCCAACCGGCGTCATCGGCGAGAGCAGCCTGATCGCCGCGATCCTGATGCTGCTGCTGTCGCCCCTGCTGGCCGGCGCGGCGGTGGCCGCCGCGCGTTCGCGCAGCCGGCTCGGCTTCGGCGACCTGTTGCGCGGCGCCATCGCCGAATACGGGCCGATGCTGCGCATGCTCATCTGGTCGATCGTCCCGCTTGGCCTGGCCCTGCTGGTGACCAGCATGGTCATCGCCGGCAACGAGAAGGCGCACGAGCACGCGATCCTCGCCTCCGAAGTCGCCACCGGCCGCAGCGTCGCGCTCTGGATCGGCGGCCTGCTGTTCGTGCTGGCCCACGCCAGCCTCGAGGCCGGCCGCGGCTGGCTGGCCGCCGACGCGCGCCTGCGTTCGGCGCTCAAGGCCTGGTGGCGCGGGCTGAAACTGCTGTGCAAGCGCCCCGTCGCGGTGTTGGCGGTCTACCTGGCCACCACCCTGGCGGGCCTGCTGCTGGTCGCGCTCCTGCTGCTGCTGCGCCCGCACCTGGGCCATGGCAGCGTGGTCGCGCTGCTGCTCGGCCTGCTGTTGTCCAGCGCGGTCGCGGCCGCGCTGGCGTGGAGCCGGATCGCCCGCCTGTTCGGCATGCAGGCGCTGGCCGAGGACATCCACGCGCGCCGCTGATCCGGCCGAAGGCGACAAGCGCGGCGGCCCGGATTACCATGCGGGCCGCACACGCCGAATGCCGGGGGAGGCGACGTGGCCCTGTTCGATTTCTTCAAGCGCAAGACCAAGCCGCAGCCTGCGCCGGCAGCCGCCAGTCCGGCGCCTGTCGCCGTGGCGGAACCGCAGGCCGAGCCTGCCCGCGAGGAAATCCCGGACTTCCTGCCCGACGTCGGGCAGGGCGTCGTCCCGGAACACGACGGCCCCGAACGCCGCAGCCGCTCGCGCCGCAATGCGCGTGCCGGCACCCGGATCCTGGTGATCGACGATTCGCCGACGATCGTGGCGCTGATCAAGCGCATGCTGCAGCAGAACCAGTACCAGGTGCTGGAAGCGTTCGACGCGGAAAGCGGGATCGAGATCGCCCGCAACGAAGTGCCCGACCTGATCTTCCTCGACATCGTCCTGCCCGGCATGGACGGCTTCAACGCGTTGCGCACCCTGCGCCGCGACCCGGCGACCAAGACCGTGCCGATCATCATGATCAGCGGCAACGCGCAGGCGACCGAACAGTTCTACGTGCAGCGCATCGGCGCCGACGACTTCATGAAGAAGCCGTTCTCGCGCGCCGAGGTGTTCAACCGGATCGAAGCGCTGCTCGACGAGGACGGCATCCCGCGCCACGGCAGCAAGCCCGGCACGCGCGCGCAAGCCGCTGCGGCGAACGAGGCGGCAGCCGCCGCCGCGGCGGACGACGCCTGACCCGACGGAACCGGGCCGGGCGCCGGCTTACTTCTTCCCCGTCGCCACCGGCGCCAGCCGCAGGTCCTGGAAGTCGAAGCTGAAATCGGTCAGCGGCGACACCGGCTGCATGCGCAGCTCGCGGATCCCGCCGTCGGCATCCAGCGAGAAATTGACGAAGGCATCGGCGTTCAGGCCGCGGTCGCGCCAGCGCACGATGAAGCTGTCGTGCTGCCAGTGCTCGATGTCGCCCAGCAGCTCGGCGGTCTTGCCGAACTGCATCTCCAGCCCCTTCGCGCCCTGGCGGATGATGACGTCGCCGTACCACGGGTCGCGATAGGTGCCGGCGTACTTCGCCAGCGGCAGCGAGGGCGTGCTGCCGGCAGCGCGCGCGGCGACATGTTTCTGCCACGAGGTGTCGGCATCCGCCTGCGATTTCGCATACGAAGCCGCATAGGCCTTCAGCCAGTCGTTGCCTTCGCGACCCAGCATCATGTCCAGCGCGCGGTAGGTCACCGCGTTGAAGGCCACGCCGAGTTCGGCGCTGGTCAGCACGATCACCCCCAGCTTCCTGCCCGGCACCAGGGTCAGCCGCGAGACCTGCCCCGGCCAGCCGCCGGTATGCCAGACCAGCCGCTCGCCGCCGTAATCGGACAGGTTCCAGCCCTGCCCGTAACCCATGAGATTCGGCGTCGTCGGCGCCAGTTCCGGCACGCTCGGCTTGCCGACCGGGATCGGCGTCAGCATCGTCCACATCTCGCGCTGGCGCTGCTCGGAAAACAGGCGCTTGGCGTTGTCGCCGCTGCCGGCATAGACGCCGCCGGCCAGCTGCACGTTCATCCACTTGGCGATGTCGTGCACGCTGGAATACAGGCCGCCGGCGCCGGACACGTTGCGCCAGCTGGTCGTGCCGACCGGCTTCAGGTCCTTGAAATCGAAGCGCGCATGGCCGGTCGCCACGTTGTCGCCGGGCTTGAGGTCGTCGCTGTTGTAGCGGGTCTCGGTCATCCCCAGCGGCTGGAAGATGCGGCTGGACAGGAACTGCTTGAACGGCATGCCGGAGGCTTCCTCCACCACCAGCTGCGCCACGCCGAACAGGATGTTGTCGTAGGCGTACTGTTCGCGGAAACCGCCGGTCAGCGGCACGTCCTTGAGGCGTTCGGCGACTTCGCGGGTGGAATAGGTCGTGGTCGGCCAGTACAGCAGGTCGCCCGCGCCCAGGCTCAGGCCGCTGCGGTGCGCCAGCAGGTCGCGGATGCGCATCTCGCGGGTGACGTAGGCATCGCTCATGCGGAACCACGGCAGGTGGTCGATGACGCGGTCCGTGGTTTTCAGCTTGCCGTCGTCCTGCAGCATGTTCAGCGATGCCGCGGTGAACGCCTTGGTGTTGGAGGCGATGGCGAACATGGTGTGTTCGTCCACCTTCGCCTGCTTGCCCAGTTCGCGCACGCCGTAACCGCGCTCCAGCACCACCTTGCCGTCCTGCACGATCGCCACCGCGATGCCGGGCACGTCGAACTGCTTGCGCACGGCTTCGACGAAGGCGTCGAATTCGGCCAGTTGCGGCGCATCCGGCGACATCGCCGCGCGGTCGTCGATCAATACCGGCTTGGCGGGGACGGCCCGCTCCGCCTGTTGCGCCTGCACCGGCGCGCCGAAGGCGAGCGTGAGTCCCAGGGCGATCGCCAGCGTGCGCATGCGCATGTTTTCGTTCCTCTCGTGGAAGCGGCCAGTATGCCGCCGCGCGCCGGCAGGCGCGATGCGCCATCGGTCATGCCCGGCTATCCTCGCCGCATGGACATGTTCAACGGCACGGCGGGCGCGACCGACGGCATCCGGGTCGGCATCGGCGGCTGGACGTTCGCGCCGTGGCGCGACAACTTCTACCCGAAGGGGCTGGTGCAGCGACGCGAGCTGGAGTTCGCCAGCCGCCACGTCACCGCCATCGAGATCAACGGCACCTACTACGGCACGCAGAAGCCGGCGACCTACGCCAAATGGCGCGACGAGGCGCCGGATGGCTTCGTGTTCTCGGGCAAGGCGCCGATGCGGATCATGCAGTCGAAGTCGCTGGCCAAGACCGGGCCGCAGGTCGAGGACTTCGTCGGCGGGATCGCCGAGCTCGGCGCCAAGCTGGGCCCGCTGGTCTGGCAGTTCGATGCCGGATTGAAACTCGAACGCGAATCGTTCGGCGCATTCTGCGAATTGTTGCCGCGTGAAGCGAACGGCCATGCATTGCGCCATGTGCTGGACGTGCGCGATCCCGCCTTCGTCGATGCCGATTTCCTCGCGCTGGCGCGCCGCCATGGCTTCGCCACCGTGTTCACCGATTCGCCGGAGTACCCGTCCTTCGCCGACCTGACCGCCGATTTCGTGTACGCGCGGCTGATGCGCTCGCGCAGCGGCATCGCCAGCGGCTACCCGAGCGGCGAACTCACGGCCTGGGGCAGCGCGCACGACAATGGGCGCGCGGCGGCGAACCCGGCGACCTGCCGAAGATCGGGACGGACGCCACACCGGCGAAACCGCGCGAGGTGTTCGTCTACTTCATCAGCGCCGCCAAGGAACGCAATCCGGCGGCGGCGATGGCGTTGCTCGAACGATTGCGCGCATCCTGACCCTGCCACAAGGCACATGCCATCCGGCACTTCGCCGGCCGCGACACGCGGGCGAAGCTTGCGCCGCCCCGCATCGACCAGGCCGACATGCCGCGCAGCTTCCTGACCCGCGCCTTCAACCTGCAGGACGACGAAGCCCTGCCGGTCGCGGCCGGCTTCGCGATGTTCTTCCTGCTGTTCGCCGGCTATTTCATGCTGCGCCCGGTGCGCGAGACGATGGGCATCACCGGCGGCGTCGACAACCTGCACTGGCTGTTCACCGGCACCTTCTTCGCGACGCTGGCGGCGATGCCGCTGTTCGGCTGGATCGCCGCCAGCGTGCAGCGGCGGCGGATCCTGTACTGGGTGTACGGCGTGTTCGCCGCCAACCTGCTGCTGTTCGCCGCCGGCTTCATCGCCAACCCCGACGACGTCTGGCTGGCGCGCACGTTCTACATCTGGCTGTCGGTGTTCAACATGATCGCCATCTCGCTGGCGTGGAGCGTGCTGGTCGACCTGTTCGCCGCCGCACAGGCCAAGCGCGTGTTCGCGCTGATGGCAGCGGGGGCCAGCGCCGGCGGGCTGGCCGGTCCGCTGCTCGGGGTCGCGCTGGTCGGGATCGTCGGCCATGCCGGGCTGTTGCTGCTGGCCGCGATCCTGCTCATCGGCGCGGCCTTCGCCGCGCGCGCGATCCAGCACTGGCGCGACGCGCATCCGCTGCACGCGGAGGAAGCCCCGCAACGCGCACGGCCGCTGGGCGGCAATCCGTTCGAGGGCATGACCGACGTGCTGCGCTCGCCGTACATGCTCGGCATCGCCCTGTTCGTGGTGCTGTTGGCCAGCGCCAACACCTTCCTCTACATCGAACAGGCGCGGCTGGTCGAAGCGGCGTTCCCGGACAAGGCCGCGCAGACCCGGGTGTTCGGCCTGATCGACGCCACGGTGCAGGCGCTCGCCATCCTCTCGCAGCTGTTCATTACCGGCCGGGTGGCGCAGAAGCTCGGCATCGGCGTGCTGCTGGCGGCGGTGCCGCTGCTGATCGCGCTCGGTTTCGTGTGGCTGGCGCTGGTGCCGAGCTTCGGCGTGTTCGTGGCGGTGATGATCCTGCGCCGCGCCGGCGAGTACGGCTTCATGCGCCCCGGCCGCGAAATGCTGTGGACCGCGGTCACCGACAGCGCCAAGTACAAGGCGAAGAACTTCACCGACAGCGTGGTCTATCGCGCCGGCGACATGGCCAGTGCGTGGGTGAAGAGCGGCGTGGACGCGCTGGCCGCGACCCCCGCGCTGGCGATGCTGGTCGGCGCCGGCGTGGGCGTGGCGTGGGCGGCGAACGGCTACCTGCTGGCGCGCGCGCAGGCGCGGATCGAGGCCGGCGAGGCGCGCTAGCCGCGCGTTTTCTTCACCGCCTTCTTCGCCGCCTTTTTCGCGGCCGCCTTCTTCGGTTTCGGCTTCGGCTTGCGCAAGGCCGCCTCCCACGCACGCTGCGCCCATGGCCGGAACTCCTGCGGCGAATCCAGCGCATCTTCCGGCACCGACCAGTAGCTCATCGGCACCGCCTTGCCCTTCGCTTCGTACACGAAGGGCTCGCAGCCCGCGGCCTCGAACGCGGCGCGGGTTTCCGCGTCCACCTTCAGGTAGATCGCCTCGTCGATCACGATGGCGACGATCACGCCGTCACGGTACACGCCATGCCCGCCGAACATCGCCCGGGTGGTCACCGCGGCGAACGCGGAGAACAGGTCGTGCAGGTAGTCGAGGTATTCGCGGCTCATGCGGCGGCTCCTTGGCAGGCGATAATGCGCGCATGTCCGATGCCAACACCACCCGCGCCCTCTGGCAGATCCACCTGTGCGTGCTGCTGTGGGGCTTCACCGCGATCCTGGGCAAGCTGATCACCCTGCCCGCGTTGCCGCTGGTGTGGTGGCGGATGCTGATCGTGATCGTCGCGCTGGCGCTGCTGCCGCGCGTGTGGCGCGGGATCCGGGCGATGCCGGCGCGCACGCGCTGGGCCTATGCCGGGATCGGCGCGTTGGTCGCGCTGCACTGGCTCACGTTCTATGGCGCGATCAAGTTGTCGAACGCCTCGGTCGCCGCCACCTGCATCGCCTTCGCCACGCCGATGACCGCGCTGGTGGAGCCGCTGCTGACCCGGCAGAAATTCCAGCCGCGCGACCTGCTGCTCGGCGTGGCCTCGCTGCCCGGGATCTGGCTGGTGGTCGGCGGGGTGCCGGCGGGCATGCACGCGGGGATCGTCGCCGGCGTGGCCTCGGCGCTGCTGGTGGCGCTGTTCGGCACCCTCAACAAGCGCATGGTCGATGGCGGCGATCCGCTGACGGTGACCGCGCTGGAACTCGGTGCGGGCACGTTGACCCTGACCCTGCTCGCACCGCTGATGCCGGTCCTGGTGCCCGCCTTCGCCGGCCCGCTGCTGGTGCTGCCGTCGGCGATCGACGGCTTCTGGCTGGTGCTGCTGGCGCTGGCCTGCACCCTGTTCCCGTTCGCGCTGTGCCTGGTCGCGCTGCGCCACCTGAGCGCGTTCACCGCGCAGTTGTCGGTGAACCTGGAGCCGATCTACGCCATCGTGCTGGCGGCGGTCATCTTCGGCGAGCAGCAGGAACTCAGCCCGAAGTTCTACCTCGGCGTGGCGATCATCCTCGGCGTGGTGTTCGCCCAGGGCCTGCTGGCCGGCCGGGGCAAGCAGCAACACCCGGAACACGCCGAACTGCTGGGCGTGAGCGAATCCAAGCAGGTTGCTGACTGATCCGCGCCGGCATGGCAGGCTAGCGCGCATGTATCTCAGCTACTACGGCCTGCACGAGCCGCCGTTCTCGATCACCCCGGATCCGCGCTTCGTGCACCTCAGCGAACGCCACCGCGATGCGTTGGCGCACCTGCTGTTCGGCATCGACAAGGGCGGCGGCGGCGGTTTCGTCCAGCTCACCGGCGAGGTCGGCACCGGCAAGACCACGCTCAGCCGGCTGCTGCTGGAGCAGTTGCCGGAGGACGCGCGGATCGCGCTGGTGCTCAACCCGCGGCAGAACGCGGTCGAACTGCTGGAGACGATCGGCGAAGAACTGCACATCGACATCGAAGGCAGGCGCGGTTCGAGCAAGTCGCTGGTCGATGCGCTCAATGCCCACCTGCTCGATGCCTATGCGAAGGGATTGCGCGTCGTCCTGCTGATCGACGAGGCGCAGAACCTGCCGGCCGACGCGCTGGAACAGGTGCGCCTGCTCACCAACCTGGAAACCGACACCCAGAAACTGCTGCAGATCCTGCTGCTCGGCCAGCCGGAACTGCGCGAGATGGTGGCCCGGCCGGAACTGCGCCAGCTGGCCCAGCGCATCACCGCGCGCTACCACCTGACCCCGCTCGACGCCAAGGAAACCGGCGAATACCTGCGCCACCGCTGGCGCGTGGCCGGCGGACAGAAGTTCCCGTTCGAGGCGAAGGCGGTGCAGCGCATGCACCAGCGTTCCGGCGGGGTGCCGCGCCTGCTCAACGTGATCGCCGAGCGCGCCCTGCTCGCCGGCTATGCGCGCGATGCCGCCGCGATCGACGCCAGGCTGGTCGAAGCCGCGGCCGATGAAGTCTTGCCGCCCGCCGCCGCGCGGCGCTGGTGGCCGTGGCTGGCCGCGGCCGCGGGCATCGCCGCGATCGCACTGGCGGCGATGCAGTGGCGCGCGGCGCCTCCCGCACCGAGCTTGCCCGTCGCCAGCGCGACGGCCGCGGCGCAGCCATCATCGGCCAAGCCCGCCAGCGCGCGCATCGAAACACTCGACGCCGGCGCCTTGACCCAATTGCTGGGCGCCACCGGCGATACCCCGCTGCCCGCATGGCAGGCATTGCTCGCGCTGTGGAAGCTGCCCGCGGACAGCATCACCGTCGATCCCGCCGGCCCGTGCACCGCAGCCGCGCAAACCGACGTGCACTGCGTGCAGGGACGCGCCTCGCTGACCACCTTGCTGGCGCTGGACCGGCCGCAGCTGCTGCGCCTGCAGGACGGCGGCGCCAGTGCCTGGGCGCTGCTGCTGGGCGCGGATCCGCGCAAGGTGCGCCTGCGCATCGGCACACGCACGTTCGACCTCGACCGCATGCTGCTGCAATCGCGCTGGAACGGCGATTACGCCGGCCTGTGGCGCGGGCCGGCAGCCCTCTCCGCCCCGCTGCGGCTCGACCAGTCCGGCCCGGCGGTGGACTGGCTGCGGCGGCAACTGTCGCCCACCGGCAATGCCGCGCCGGGCACGCCCTACGATGCCGCGCTGCGCGCCCAGGTGACCAACCTGCAAGCGGCGCGCGGCCTGCCGGCGGACGGCATCGCCGGCCCGCTCACCCTGATGGCGCTGGCCGACGAGCCGCCCGGCCCGCGCCTGCTGCGCGTACTGGACTGAACGATGTCGTTGATCCTCGAAGCCCTGCGCAAGTCCGAAGCCGAACGCCGGCGCGGCAGCACGCCGGACGTGGCGATGGAACTGCCGCCTGTCCCGATCCCGCGGACACCGGCGACCCGGCCGTGGCTGCTGCCGGCCATCGCGTTCGCCGCGGTCGCCTTGCTCGCCGGATGGTGGTGGTCGCAGCGCGCCGCAGCGCGTGCGGACGACACGCGGCCCGTCGCCGTGGCGCCCCTTGCCGAACCACGGATCGAAGCGCCTGCGCCGCCGGTGGTGGTCGCAAGGCCGGCACCGCCGCCGGTCACGCCGGCAGCGCCCGCAGCGGCCACCATCGAAGCAGCGCCGCCGGTCGCCGCGCCGGCAGCGCCGCCGGTGCGACCGCTGCCGGTGCCTCCGCCCCCGCCCGCGCGGGTCGAGCGGACCGACGTCGCCGACATCGACAGCACCGCGATGCCGCCGGTCAAGCTGAGCATGCACATGTGGGACGAAGCGCCGGGCAAGCGCTTCGTCATCCTCAACGGCCAGCGCATGGGCGAAGGCGACCGCAACGGCGAAGTCACCGTGGTCGCGATCGAACGCGACGGCGTGGTGGTGGAACGCAACGGCCAGCGCGCGCGCGTGCCCTTGCCCTAGCGGCGCTCACTCGCCCATGTAGCAGCAGTTGAGCTTGTTGCCGTCGAGGTCGCGGAAATACGCGGCATAGAAGCCCGGCCAGCGTTGCCCGGGCGCGCCTTCGTCGGTGCCGCCAAGCTCCAGCGCCTTCGCATGCACCGCATCCACCTGCGCGCGGCTGTCGCCCTGCAGCGCCACCATGGTGCCGTTGCCGACGCTGGCGGCCTGCTTGTCGAACGGATAGGTGATGCCGAGCCCGGCGCCGGTTTCCGAATTGCCCCAGGCGATGAAGTAGTCCGGCTCCTCCATGAAGCGCCTGGCGCCGAGCACGCCCAGCACTTCGTCGTAGAAGGCGGCGGCTTTCGGCAGATCCTTGGTGCCCAGGGTGGCGTAGGCGAGCATCGGGTTTCTCCTGCGGGTCGGGAGCGGCAGCCTACACCGGCCGCGCGCGCCCGGTATGCTGCGCGCATGCAGACCATCGATTTCGAACTCGACCGCGACTTCGTCGAACTCAACCAGCTGCTGAAGCTGGCCGGCCTGTGCGATTCCGGCGGCGCCGGCAAGCAGTTGGTCGCCAGCGGCGCTGTCTCCGTCGACGGCGTGCGCGAGGAACGCAAGACCGCCAAGATCCGCGCCGGCCAGCGGGTACGGGTGGACGACATCGAAATCCGGGTGATGGCCGCATCCTGAATTTTTTCGCGGGCGGCGCGTGAGATTCCGCTCGCCGCTGCGAATCATGGATCCGAGAGGCGCGATCAACGCGCCGGGGAATCCATGGATACGATTGCCGCCACCATGACCGCAAGCAACCGCCATGCAGTCTTCAGCGACCTGCTGCAGCGGCATCGCGGGATCGTGTTCAAGGTCGCCAACACCTACGCACGGCGGGCCGAGGATCGCGACGACCTGGCGCAGGAGATCGCCGCGCAGCTCTGGCATGCGTACCCGCGCTACGACCCGGCGCGCAGCTTCAGCACCTGGATGTACCGGGTGGCGTTGAACGTGGCGATCAGCCATGTGCGCGCGCAGTCCGTGCGCGGGCGCCACGATGCGGTGCCGCTGGACGAAGGCATCCACGACATTGCCGATGCGACGGCAAGCGACCACGAACGCGACCAGCACATCCGCCTCCTGCAGGATTTCATCCGGCGGCAGGCGCCGCTCGATCGCGCGCTGCTGCTGCTCTATCTCGATGATCGCCCGCAGCGCGAGATCGCCGAGATCCTCGGCATCGGCGAAAGCAACGTCTCCACCAAGATCGGGCGCCTCAAGCAGCGCATCCGCGACGAACTCTGACCGCACACAAGGAACGCATGGACACCACGATGGAACTCGACGACTTCAAATCCGCCTGGCAGGCCATCGACCGCCGCCTCGAACTGGACAACCGCCTCAAGTTGCACGACCTGCGCGAACGCACCCTGCACAAGGCGCGCGGCAGCCTGCGCCCGCTGTTCTGGGGGCAGGTCGCGCAGATCCTGTTCGCCATCCCCTTCATCCTGCTGGCCGCGCTGCTGTGGATGAGCCAGCCGGCGCATGCCTCCACCATCTTCGCCGGCGTGCTGGTGCATGCCTACGGCGTGCTCACCATCATCGGCGCCGGCGTGGTGCTGGGGCAGATCGGCAGGATCGACCATGCGCTGCCGGTGCTCGAGATCCAGAAGCAATTGCTGCGCGCACGCACGCTGTACATCCGCAGCGGCATGGTGGCCGGCCTGCCGTGGTGGTTCCTGTGGGTCGCGATCCTGCAGGTGCTGGCCGGCCTCGGCGACGGCGACCTGCTGGCGAAGGCGCCGTCGCTGGTGTGGAGCGGCTACGGCATCGGCATCGCCGGCCTGCTCGCCACCTGGTGGTTCCATCGCTGGGCGCGTCGCCCGGAACGCGCCGAGTTCGGCAGGAAGATGGACGACAGCCTGACCGGCGGCAGCCTGCGCAAGGCGCTGGCGCAGTTGGACGAACTCAAGCGCTTCGAGCAGGAATGACCCGGGCAGGCAGGCATTGGCCGCTGCCGCCACGCGCAGCGGCGCCCACGCACCCCGATCCGCCGCCGCGCTGCTTGCGCGCGGCAGCGGCCGATGCATGCCCGCGATACCGCGGCAACATGGAGAGTGCATCCACATGCATCCGCTCCGCAGCGATGGTGGTTCGCGGAATGCGTGCCGGGGCGGCGACGGCGCTGTTGCCGGCGGGCTGCGGCCGGCTGGCGCGCAACAGCCCGATCGGCGCGCGCTGGAATCCCCGCCGCAAGCCGCACCGGCTCGAACCCGCCCGATGCCATGCCGGAAGTTGGCTGACTTCGTGCACGTCGCCGTCCGCGCGCACTCCGCTATGTTGGCCCCACCACCCACGCGGCAATGGAGCATGCGATGAAGAAAATCCTGATCGGCGTCGCCCTCGTCGCCATCCTGTGCATGGTCGGCGGTGCCGGCTACCGGTTCGGCCAGTACCTCGCGCACAAGGACCAGGCGGCGCAACACGCCGCCAGCGAAGCCTGAACCTCAGCGCGGCGCATCCTGGCGCGCGCCTGCCGCCGGCTCCGGTGCGGCCTCGGCTTCCGGCCCGGCCGCGAGTTGCGGGATGTCGAGGATCGCGCCGTCGAGTTCCGCCATCGGGCTGTCGTCCGGGCATTGCGGATCCGGGAAGCCGTACTGCGCACGCAGGGCCAGGCCGCAGGCGTTGATGTCGACCACGTCCTGCGAGGCCGCGTCCGCCGGCTGCACGCATTGCGCGTCGTAAACGCGGCGGAAGGCATCGCGGCGGCGCACGAAATCGTTGCCGCAACGGCGGGCCAGGCGGAGCCGGTTGAGGTCGTCCTCCACCGCATTGGCGCCGGACAATCCGTAGCGCTCCAGTTCGTCGGCCGTGAGCACGCGCAGGGTACGGTTCGGCACCGTGGTCATCAGGTCGTAGACTTCGGCGGAAGCGCCGTTGCGTTCCAGGTAGTTGCGCAATTCGTCGCTGACCTTGCGCAGTTCCTCGCCGAGTTCCTTGCGCGAGGTCGCCGCGGAGCCCACGCGGATCATGCGGTGGATGCCGACCGGCCCCGCGACCACGCGCATGTCGCCCGCCGCCAGCAGCAGCACGCAGGCGCTGTGGCAGGCGGAATCGTCGCGCACCCAGATCGTCCAGTCGTTCTCGCCGATCGCGTCGCCGGCGCGGATCGCGGCTTCGACATGGCCGCCTGCCGAATCGATGTCGAGGATGCGCTTGCCGATGCCGAGATCGGTCGCGAGCTTGCCGGTGCGTTCGGCCAGCGCGGCGAAGCTGGTGGTGACCTTGCCCTTGTAGCGCAGGCGCACCAGGCCGGTGCCGCGGCAGGCCTGCATGGTATTGCGCAGGTCGATGTAGGCCAGCGACAGCACCGGCCGGCCGTCGCCGTTGCGGTAATCGGAGCCGCAATCGATCCAGGCATCGCCCGCTTCCAGCCTGGCCGGCGACCAGTCGACCTGCGCCTGTTCCTTGCGCTGCACGGCCGGCGCCGCGGGCACCGCCTGGTCGGCGCTGGCGCTGGTCTGGACTTCGGCCTGGCGGCTGCAGGCGCTCGCCAGCAGCAGGCCGGCGGCGAGTGGGATCCAGCGCAACGTCATCGAACGGACCGCACCTTGGACGGGGTTGCCGCAAGTCTAGTGCGGTGTGCCGCGGGCGTGCACAACCGTCGATGAATCCATGGCCGTCGCGTACCCTGCGCACACGCCACCCGGACCGCCCCCCATGTCCCTGTACAAGCCCCGCCACATCACCGCGATGGCGCATGTGAGGGACGTGGCCGCGTCGGTGGCCTGGTACGAAAAACTCGGCTTCGCGATGGAACACCGATACGCGCCGGAGGGCGAGCCGTGCTGGGCCTGGCTGTCCTCGGGCCCGGGCGGCGCGCAACTGATGCTGACCAAGGCCAACCCGCCGGTCGACCCGCACAGCCAGGGCGTGCTGTTCTACCTTTACTACGACGACGTGCAGGCGGCGCATGCGCAGGCCGGCGCGGCCGGGTTCCGGCCTGGCGAATTGAGCTATCCCTTCTACTGCCCCAAGGGCGAATTCCGCCTGACCGATCCGGATGGCTACTGCCTGGTGTGCACGCACGCAGGATGAGCATGCGCCGCAGGTCCCGGGGCGACTAGGTCGGCCGCGACGGCGCCTGGATTTCCGCGCGCGCGGCCGCGAGCCGCGCTTCCACGAATGCGAGGCTGCCCGCGACCCGCGCGCGCATCTCCGCCGCCCGCTGCGACAGCCGCGCGCGCAATTCCGGCCCCGCCGCGAGCTGCGCCTTGGCGCGATCGACGATGGCGTCGACCTGGCCCGCCAGGCCGCGCGCATCGAACACCGGTTCGCCGGGATGCAGCTGCTGCATGAGCGCGGCCATCTTGTGCGTGTTGGCGCCGATCGCGACCAAGGGCGTGCCGCCGGTCGCGGCGAAGATGCCGGGATGCCAGCGCCCGCCGACGTGCGCGCGCGCGTTGCCGAGCACGTCGATGCCCTGCGCCACCGGCAGGTTCAAGCCGAGCAAGGGCAGGCCCGTGGCGGCCTGCACCTTGCGCATGATCGCCGCGTCGACTTCGCAGGGAGCGACCAGCACCACCTGCGCGATCTCCGCCGCCAGGCGCCGGCACAAGCCGATGAAGGCATCGCTTGGATCGCCGCCCGGCCCGGCATGGGCGAACGCCGAGCTGGCGCTCACGGTCACGTACGGCTGGCCGGCATCGAACGCGGCGCAGTGGTCGGGCCAGGCGTTGAAGTGGCCGCTGCGGCCGGCCAGCGCGCGCCATGCCGCGAGCGGCGCCGGGGCGGCGGTCCAGCCCACGTCGGCGAACTGCAGGAAGCGCGCGTCCGCGACCAGCGCGCGATACTGCGCGGCGGAGACATCTTCGCGGATGTGCACCTCGTCGAGCAGCGGCAGCACCTGCGCCACCAGTTCCGCCAATGCGGGTTCGGACAGGTCCAGGCTGAGGTTGACCAGCATCACCGGCTTGGCGAACACCGCCTTGGCCAGGTAGGCCAGCATCAGCAGGCGACGCCCCTTCAGGGTGCCCGGGCGGATGAAGTTCTCGCCGTTCATGAACACCAGGTCGCAACCGGCGAGCGGCGGCAACACGTCCGCGAGCCCCTCGCTGCGACCTTCACGCACGTCCCGGGCGATCGCCTGCAGGTCCGGCCATGTCAGCGGCGCGGGCACCTTGCTGTCCCCGCTGAAGAACCAGCGGCTGCCGAGGCGGCGCAGGCGCACGCCGTCGAGGCCGAGCAGCGCTTGCCGGTACCAGTCGCCCATGAAACGGCAGCCCCAATTGGGGTGGTCGGCGGTGTCCGGTGCGTAGAGCAGCCTCATGTCCACGAACATGACGCAAGCGCATGCGCGGCGCAATCCGCGCGACGCACTTGCCGGGCTGCATCAGTCGATGCGGTACACCCGCGCCTTCGGCATGTCCTCGTCCAGCTGCAGGAACCAGCGGCCGGCAAGGCCCGGCACCAGCACGATCTCCGGATCCTGCAGCGGCCTGCGCAGCTTGATGCTGCCCTTCAGCACCTTCCATTGCTGGCCATTCGCAAGTACGAACACGGTGCCCGGCTCCCAACCGTCGACGCTGCCCTCGACCTTGCCGTCGATGCGCTCGGCGTCCAGCCCGATGTAGCGCGTGGGGTCGTCCTGCGCTTCGCCCTTCGCGGTTTCCCGGCGGGCCGTCCCGACCGGCGGCGCCTTGGCGTCGGCTTCGCGCAGGTAGCGGTTGAGCAATGCAAGCTGGCCCGGCGTCAGCCCGACCTCATGCAGCTGTTGCGCGCTCAAGCGCTGTTCGAGCGGCACCCAGGCCTGCTGCGCCCAGGCGATGCCGGCCAGTGCAAGCAAGGCCAGCGTGGACCAGGATTTCGTTCGCTTCGCCATCGTTTCGACCCGTCACCGAATGCGACGAGTCTGCGACGGTTCCATGACAGCCTCGCGACAGTTCAGCCGCGACGCAGCGCCATGAACCGGATGTCGCGGCGCAGTCGGTAGCCCATCCGTTCGTACAGGGCCTTGGCCCGCGCGTTCGAATAGGCCACGTGCAGGAACGGCTGCCTGCCGGCGCGCAGGGTTTCATTGCCGAGGAAGGCGGTGAGCCTGCGCGCATACCCGCGACCGAGGAAATCCGGATGGGTGCAGATCGCGCTCATCTCGCGCGCATCGGGCGTGCCGAGGCGCTCGCCGACGATCGCCGCCAGCCGGACTTCGCCGCGTGCGTCCGCCACGTACATGCCGAAGTAGCGGCCCAAGGCCATGGTGCGCGGCCGGAAGTAGTGCGGGTAGACCAGCGCCGTCAGCGCCAGCACGTCGGCGCGATGGCGCTCGTCGAGCTCGATGATGTCCGGCCCGTCGATGACGGCGAGCTCCCGCTCGCATTGCATCTGCGCCAGGTCGGCGAACGGCTGCAGCGCCCAGCCGGCGGGCAGTCGCGCCGGCGCCACGCCGAGCAGTAGCACGCTATCGCCCGCCGGCACCAGCGCATCCAGCGCGGCGGCCATGTCCACGTCGGCGTGCGGGATGCCGAGGAACGGGGCGAACTCGGCCGGATAGCGGCGCACCTCGCCATGCCGCAAGGCGACGTCGCGATGGATCGAATCCAGCGCCGAGAAAAACGGGTTGTCGAGCGCATGCGCGGCCATCGGCACAGTTTCGCAAGTGCAGGCCCGCGGGTCGATCACGGGATCTTTCGGCGATGCTGTCGAAACTGGCGCCTCCCGTTCGTCGCACCGATTGCAGGCGCGCCGGCGCCGGCACCCACCAGGAGAATGCCATGGCCTACATCGACGGTTTCGTGATTGCGGTACCCACCGCCAACAGGCAGAAGTTCATCGACTTCGCCAAGGAGTTCGATCCGATCTTCCTCGAATACGGCGCCACCCGCGTGCTGGAATGCTGGGGCGACGACGTGCCGCACGGCGAGCGGACCGACTTCTACCGGGCCGTGGACGCCAGGGAGGACGAAGCCGTGCTGTTCTCGTGGATCGAATGGCCGGACAAGGCGACCCGCGACGAAGGCATGAAGCGGGTGATGGACGATCCGCGCATGGGTCCGGACAACCCGATGCCGTTCGATGGCAAGCGCATGATCTTCGGCGGCTTCGCGCCGGTGGTCGATCTCGCCGCCTAGCCCGGGCGCGCGGCCGCTGTTCGCGCCGCTTGCCGTTCAACATGGCGGGCGGACGGGGGCATGAGCGGATGAAGGACGCGCGATCCACGCCGGCGGAGGCAGGCCGCGGCCCTGCCTCCCTGGGCGGCAAGGGCATGTGGTTCATCTATCCGTTCTTCGGCATCCACATGCTGATGTTCGGGCTGTCCGGCTTCCTGATGGCGTATTCCGCGAAAGGACCGGGCCTGGGCTTCCTGTACATGCATGGCGGCATCGCCATCCTGGTGTACATGGTGTTCTACCTCGCGATCTTCGGCCGCGACGAAGTGAAGTGGATGCTGGTCAATGCCGGGCTCGGCATCCTCGGCATCTACTCGCAGATCGGCTGGCTGCTGGCGAAGTTCGGCAAGGACATCGACGACTATCCATGGCCGGCGCACGTCGTGCCGTTCCTGTACTACATCCTCTACACCTTCCTGCTGCGCCAGTTCCTGCTCGACCTCACCCGCAGCCGCGACAACCCGGCGCGCAAGAAGCTGGTGGATGCCGTGTACGTGGTGGGTTCGCTCATCGTGTACGGCGGGTTCCTGCTGCGCAGCCGCTGAGGGTTCAGCGCGCCATGCAGGCGTTCCAGCGTGCGTTCACCCGCTCCGCGAACCAGGCCGTGGTCAGCTTGCGGGTGATCTTCGGGCTGTCCAGCGCGATGTCCGGCACCCGCGCACGCGCCACCGGCTTGCCGCTGCCCTTGCCGTCGGCGATGGCGAACACGCGGCGGTAGAGCTCGGTGTCGGCGAACGCGGCGCTGTCTCCCCGCGCCAATGCGCTGCGGATGCCGGCGGCATCCATCCGCAGTTGCGGGGCGATCCCGCGCAAGGCGGCTTCGGTCGCGCCGGGCCTGTCCATCGGCGCGCCCGGCGCCAGCAGGTCGCCGTCGCGCACCAGCTTCGTGCCGCTGGCGATCGCCGCCGCCTGCTGGAACGCGGCGTTGCGGCTGGCATGCCAGCCCGCGTTGAAATCGGCGAAGCGATAGATCGGGCGCGGGTAATCCACCGGATAACCGAGCAGGTGCTTGATGCCGAAGTACAGGCCGCCGCGCCGGCTGAAGACTTCGGCGCGGATCGAACCCGTGACCGGATACGGATAACCGCGCAGGTGGCGTTCGGCGAAATCGATGCGCACCTGCATCGGTCCGCCGGTGCGCACCGGGTTGAAGCGCGCGAACAGGCGCTGCCCCATCGGCACCCGATGGGTCATTTCCTCGAACAGCGCGGACAGTTCCTGTTCGGTGCGCAAGGCGCCGATGCGCTGCGCGTAGGTGCGCCCATCGGGCGCATGGAAACGCAGCGCGGCCTCGACCATGAAGTGCGGCACATGCAGTTTTTCCGCACGCCGATCGATCTCCGCACGCGCGATCTGCGCCAGGCCCGGCACCGGCGGATCGACGCGATAGGTGGATTCCTGTTCGACCACCGCCAGCACCGCGCACAGGTTGGACGTGCTCGGTTCCAGCTCCTGCGCCGCGAACGCGGCCTGGATATCGCGCGCCCAGCCGTCGCGGTCGTGCAGGGTGGCCGGCAGCTTGCGCAGCAGTTCGGCGCGCACCTGCTCCGGGGTGCGCGGCGATTCGCAGGCGGGCAGCAGGGCGATGCCGAGGCAGAGGGCGAGCAGCGCAGGGAGTCGATGGCGTCCTGGGACCTGCGTCATGCGGCACTGCCGGCGGGGTTTCGCGCAGGCTAGCAGGCGCCCCTGAACCGGTTCCGACTGGCCCGCCGGGGCCCTAGACCTGCGCGGCCTTCCACTTGCCGCGACTGAACAGCCACAGGGTGAACAGGCCCACCGAAGTCTCCGACGCGAACACCGCCCAGAACACGCCGGTCTCCTGCAGGCCCAGGTGCAGCGCGAGATACCACGCCAGCGGGATCTGGATCAGCCAGAAGAACACCACGTTGATCCAGGTCGGCGTCGCGGTGTCGCCGGCGCCGTTGAAGGCCTGCACGCTGACCATCCACCAGCCGTACACGAACAGCGAATACGACAGGATGCGCAGCCATTCGGCGCCGACCGCGACCACCTGCGGATCCGCGCTGAAGAAGCCGACGATCGCCTGCGGGAACAGGAAGAACAGCACCGCGATCGCGACCAGGTAGGCCATGTTGTACTTGCCGATCTGCCACACCGAGGCCTCGGCGCGTTCCGGCTGCTGCGCGCCGAGGTTCTGCCCGACCAGCGTCGCCGCCGCGTTCGACATGCCCCAGGCCGGCATCATCGTGAACATCATGATGCGGATGGCGATGGTGGCACCGGCCACCGCCTCGCTGCCGATGCTGGCGAGGATGCGCATCAGGAAGATCCACGAGGTCATCGCCACCAGCATCTGCCCCACCCCGCCGAGCGAGGTGCGCACGATGTTCCACAGCATCGCGCCGTGCCAGGCGATCTGCGAACCCAGCACGCGGATGTGCTGGCCGCCGCGGAACAGCGTCCACAGCTGGTACAGCACGCCGGTGCCGCGGCCGATGCAGGTGGCGATCGCCGCGCCCTCGATGCCCAGTTGCGGGAACGGCCCGACGCCGAAGATCAGCAGCGGGCACAGCAGGATGTTCAGCCCGTTCGACAACCACAGCACGCGCATCGCGATGGCGGCATCGCCGGCACCGCGGAAGATCGCGTTGATCACGAACAGCAGCATGATCACCGCGTTGCCGCCGAGCATCCATTGCGTGTACCTGTAGCCGTGCTCGATCGCCCAGGCATCGGCGCCCATCAGCCGCAGCAGGCCCTGCGCGTACAGGATGCCGATGATCGCGGGCAGCACCGACGCCAGCAGCGCGACGATGATCGCCTGCACCGCGGTCACCGCGGCCTCCTCGGGTTTGCCCTCGCCGATGCGTCGCGCGATCACCGCGGTCACCGCCATCGCCAACCCCATCGCCACCGAATACAGCAGGAACAGGTAGCTCTCGGTCAACCCGACCGTGGCCACCGCCGACGGCCCCAGCTTGGCCACGAAGAAGATGTCGACCACCGCGAAGGTGGATTCCAGCACCAGCTCCAGCACCATCGGCACCGCCAGCAGGAACACCGCGCGGCGCAGCGGGATCCTGGTGTAGTCCGCATTGGTGCCGCGGATCGCATCGCGCAATTCGCGCCACAGCGGTTGCGGAACGGCAGGTTCGGACGTGCCGACGGGCGGTTGCGTGGACTGCATGCGTGCCTCCGTGCATTCGGGCCGATGTTAACCAGGACGAACGACCGGGCATCGAATCGACATGCCCGCAGGTCCCGGCTAGCCGCCCGCCATGTCCACCAATTTGGCTACCGTGTTCATGTTGCGTGCCGTGCCGGCCTTGGCCGCCGGGATCTGCAGTTTCGCATCGCGCATGCCGTCGGCATCGCGGTAATCGACGTAGATTTCGCGCCGGCCCAGCGCAATGCGCTCGTCGCGCCGATGCTGCGCATGCGCCAGCGCGTCGGCCGGCGGCGCGTCGTCGAGGAAGATCGCCACCACCCGGTTCGGCGGCGAATCCGCGAACGGATTGGCCGCCAGCACCGCGCGCATGGCCGCGGCGGTACGCACCAGCACCCCGACCGGCTTGCCGGCATGGCCCAGCAGCGCCGCTTCCAGTGCCCGTTTCACCTGTGCCTCGCCTTCGGCGCTGCGCAGCACCACGTTGCCGCTGGCGATGTAGGTCCGCGCATCGCGGAATCCCGCCGCCGCGCACAGCGCGCGCAGGTCTTCCATCGGCAATTTGCCGGTGCCGCCGACGTTGACCGCGCGCAACAAGGCAATGAACGAGTTCATGCTCCAGCTTAACCTGCGATCATGCGCGGATGAGCACGCCCGCCACCTTCGCCGACCTCGCCCTGGACGCATCCCTGCGCCCGGGCCTCGATGCCCTCGACTACACCGCGCTGACCCCGATCCAGGCGCAGGCCCTGCCCGCGATCCTGCAAGGCCGCGACGTGATCGCGCAGGCGCCGACCGGCAGCGGCAAGACCGCGGCGTTCGGGCTGGGCCTGTTGCAGGGCATCGATGCAAGTGCGGTCAAGACGCAGGCGCTGGTGCTGTGTCCCACCCGCGAACTGGCCGACCAGGTCGGCAAGCAGCTGCGCAAACTCGCCACCGGCATCGCCAACCTGAAGCTGTCGGTGCTGTGCGGCGGCATCCCGCTGGGCCCGCAACTGGCCTCGCTCGCGCATGCGCCGCACGTGGTGGTGGGCACGCCCGGGCGCGTGCTGGAACTGGTGCAGAAGGACGCGCTGGACCTGCGCAAGCTGCGCACGCTGGTACTGGATGAAGCCGACCGCATGCTGGACATGGGCTTCGACGAACCGATCCGCGCGCTGGTCAAGCGCACGCCGAAGGACCGGCAGACCCTGCTGTTCTCGGCCACCTTCCCCGACGCGATCCGCACGCTGGCCACCGCCATGCTGCGCGAGCCGCTGGAGGTCAGCGTGGACGGCGAGGCGCACGCACCGCGCATCGAGGCGCATTTCTTCGAGGCCGATGGTGCCCGCCGCGCGCCGCAGCTGGCCGCGCTGCTGCTGCAGTTCCGCCCGGAATCGACCGTGGTGTTCTGCAACATGCGCCGCGACACCGAGGAAGTGGTCGGTTCGCTGGCGCATTACGGCTTCGCCGCGCTCGCCCTGCACGGCGACATGGAACAGCGCGACCGCGACGAGGTGCTGGTGCGCTTCGCCAACCGCAGTTGCAACGTGCTGGTCGCCAGCGACGTCGCCGCGCGCGGGCTCGACATCGACGACATCGGCGCGGTGGTGAACTACGAACTGCCGACCGATGCCGATACCTACCTGCATCGCGTCGGCCGCACCGGCCGCGCCGGGCGCGATGGACTCGCCCTCAGCCTGGTGGCGGACAACGAACGCGGACGCGCCGCGCTGGTCGAAGAACGCCAGGGCAACGCGATCCGCTACGAGCGCGCGGCCCCGCTCGACGGCAAGCCGCGCGACGTGCCGCAGGCGGCGATGGTCACCCTGCGCATCGACGCCGGCCGCACCGACAAGCTGCGCCCCGGCGACATCGTCGGCGCGCTGACCGGCGATGCCGGCGGCCTGCCCAAGGACGCGATCGGCAAGATCGCCGTGTTCCCGACCCGCAGCTACGTCGCCATCGTCCGCAAGGAAGGCGACCACGCGCTGGCGCAGCTGCGCGCGGGCAAGATCAAGGGCCGCCGCTTCCGCGTCAACCGGCTGTAGGACGCATCAGCTTGCGGCGGGCTCCGCCGCAAGCACCGCGCGCCACCAGCGTTCGCCGGCATGCGGCGCATCGATGTCGATGCGCTCGCCCATGATCGGCGTGGCGACATTCACCCCGCGCGCATCGCCCAGGGCCAGCACGCGCTCGAACGGTTCCGCCCACGGGTGCATGGACAGGTCGAAGGTGCCGTTGTGGATCGGCAGCAGCCACTTGCCGCGCAGGTCGACATGCGCCTGCACGGTCTGCTCCGGCTGCATGTGCACGTACGGCCACTGGGTGTTGTAGGCGCCGGTTTCCATCAGGGTGAGGTCGAACGGGCCGAAGCGGCGGCCGATCTCGGCGAAGCCGTCGAAGTAGCCGGAATCGCCGCTGAAATACACGCGCTTGTCGCCATCGACGATCACCCACGAGCCCCACAGCGTGCGGTTGCCGTCGCGCAGGCCGCGCCCGGAGAAATGCTGGGTGGGCACGAAGGTGAACTGCACGCCGTCGACGCCGACGCCCTGCCACCAGTCGAACTGGCGCACCTTGTCGCGCGGCACGCCCCAGTCGACCAGGCGGTCGCCGACGCCGAGCGGCGCCAGGAACAGCTCGGTCTTGCCGGCGAGCGCCTTCACCGCGGCCTTGTCGAGATGATCGTAATGGTCGTGCGAGAGCAGCACGCCGCGGATCGGCGGCAAGTCGTCCAGCGCGATCGGCGGCGCGTGGAAGCGTTTCGGCCCGAACCACTGCAGCGGCGAGGCGCGCAGCGAAAACACCGGATCGGTCAGCCACCACTTGCCGCGCAGCTTGATCAAGAGGGTCGAATGGCCGAGCCGATACAGGCTGCGGTCGGGTGCGGCGTCGAGCTCGGCGCGGGTCAGCTTGCGCACCGGGACCGGCGCACGCGGCACGGTGTCCTTCGGCTTGTTGAAGAAGAAATCCCACATGGTCTTGCCGCCCGGCTCCGCCGTGGTGGCGGGCTTGGGCGTGGTGTTGCGGAACTGGCCGTCGGCGAAGTGTTTCGAATCCGCGTAGTCGCCTCGCGGCGCACGCGCGCATTGGGAAGCGGTCAAGGCGATCAATCCGAGGAAAAGAAGGGGGAGGAACAACCTGCGCCGGCGGGCCGGTTTCGTCGCGGAGTCGATGTCTGGCTCCTGGGTGATGGCCGGCGCATGGAGGAAGACGTGGGGATGGATCGGCACGGGGCAAGTCCGGGCCGACGAGCCCGGGGAGCACGGTTAACGCGCGGTTGCAGTGGGATGCGGCTTCAGTCGGGTTTGTCGCCAGGGCGGTCGCGCGCCGGCAACGCGTCGCGGAACGCCTCGAAGCTCTTCCACGCCGGTACCGGCGGCGTGTAACCGGGGCGCGGCGCATGCGCGGAATGCTCGACCAGCTGCATCCTGTGCAGGTAGCGCGGGCAGTTCGGGAAGATCCGCTGCGCGGTGATGCGCACCACGAACACGCAGCCGGGATACTGCGCGCGCAACGGATCGTCCTCGAGCACCTGCGCGGTGCCGTTCACCCGCAACCGCTTCGGGTTCTCGAAATCGAGGAACAGCAGGCCGACGTGCGGATTGGCCCGGACATTGCCCCAGCTGCGGTACATGCCGTTGCCGTCGTAGTCCGGGACCGCCAGCGTGCGTTCGTCCAGCACCTGCACGAAGCCGGGCAAGCCGCCCTTGTAGGAACAATCGGGATGGCCGTCGGCATCGGCGGTGGCGATGAAGAACATCGCGCTGCGTTCGATGAAGGCGCGATCCTCGTCGGTGAACGCGGTGCGCACGATCACCTGCTCGAGGCGATCGGCCAGCCGGCGCGTGTCGCGCACGTCCTGCAGCTGCCGCATGCCCTCGTGGTACATCGGGTCGTCTGCCATGGAGCCTCCCGACTGCAGGGATCGGCGGTGCCGCGGGCCACCCCGGCATCGCGCCTACCGTGGACAACGACGGCCGGGGCGCGCCGCGGCCATCGCGCGGACGACTCAGCCAGCGTTCGCGGCCGCGATCTCGCGCAACGCCTGTTCGAACACCTCGACCGGCTGCCCGCCGGAGATCAGGTGCTTCCGCTCGATGATCACCGCCGGCACGCCGTTGATGCCGTTGTGCAGGAAGAACTGCTCGGCCTCGCGCACCTCGCCCGCGTATTCGCCCGAGGCGAGGATCGCCCGCGCGCGTTCCGCATCCAGCCCGGCGTCGGCGGCGATGGCGGCCAGCATGGCATGGTCGGAGACGTTGCGGCCTTCGCTGAAGTAGGCGCGCAGCAAGGCCTGCTTGAACTCGAGCTGCTTGCCCTCGAGGCCGGCCCAGTGCAGCAACCGGTGCGCATCGAAGGTGTTCCAGATCCGGCTGCGCGCATTGAAGTCGAACACGAAACCGAGCTCGGCGCCGCGCGCGCGGATGCGCTCCTGGTTTTCGGCCAATTGCATATCGGACATGCCGTACTTGCGCTGCAGGTGCTCGGCGATGCTTTCGCCTTCCGCGGGCATCTGCGGGTTGAGCTCGAACGGCTGAAAGTGGATGTCGGCGACAACCTCGCCCTGCAGGCGTTGCAGCGCCTGTTCCAGCGAAGCCAGGCCGATCGCGCACCACGGGCAGACCACGTCGGAGACTAAATCGATGCGCAGGGTCTTCATGCGGGGGTTCCTTGGTTGATGGCATCGCGCAGGGCGTGTGCGAAGACCGCGCCCTGCATCGGGTCGATGCCCAGGTAGAAATCCGGCTCGATCAACTCGGCCTCCATCAGCAGCCAGCGGCCATCGGCGTCCGGCACCATGTCGATGCGCGCGTAAAGCAGCGGCGCATCGATCGCGGCCAGCACCTGTTCGGCCAGCAGCACGGCGCCAGCCGGCGGCGGCGACAGCAGCGTGTACAGGCCGCCGAATTCCTCCTGCACGCGGAATTCGCCCTCGACCGGGCGCTTGTTCACCGCATGGCTGAGGCGGCCGCCGAAATACAGCAGCGAGGTCTCGCCTTCGCGTTCGATGGTCGAAAGATAGGGCTGGATCAGCATGCTGGTGCCTTCGGCCTCGTCGACCGCGTCGCCGCGCCGCACCCGCCGCGTCTTCCATGCGCCGCCGGACACCGCCGGCTTGACGATCAGCTCGTCCGCGCCGGTTTGATCGAACATCCCGTCGACCATTTCCTGCTGCAGTCGATCGGTGCAGATCGTGGGCGGAATCGCCACGCCGCGCAGGGCCAGCTCGGACAGGTACGACTTGTCCGAATTCCAGGCGAGTACCGGCGCCGGATTGGCCAGCGCCAGTCCGGCGTCGCTCCATGTCTTGCAGGCCTGCAGCCAATGCTGGTGGTCATGGTGGTAGCCCCAGGCCAGCAGCGGCAGTACGCGCGTGTAACCGCGCAAGGCCGAGGCATTCTCCACGTGTGCGGTCCACGGCGTCGGCGTGCTGGTGATGCCGACCTCGTCCAGCGCGCGCTGCAGGCGCGCCAGCACCTTCGGCCACAACTCGGCATTGTGGGTATCCGCCGGATCCGGGGTGAGGATGGCGACGCGGGTCATGGATGCACTTCGAAGGACAGGGTCACCGGGCTTCATTCCCGCAGCGGCAGTTCCACATAACTGCTGCCGCTCCAGCGGATTTCAAGCGGCACGCCGGCATCGTCGGCGGTTTCGACGGACGGGTCCTTGCCGCTGCCGAGGTTGAGCTGGCGGTCGGGCTGCTTGATCACGCCCAGCGTGACCACGATGCGGCTGCCGGCGGCGAGCTTGCGGCCGAGCAGGCGCGTGTCCTTCACCACCAGCCGCTGCATCGCGCCGGGCTGCAGCAGGCGCCGCTGGCGGCGATCCGACGCATAGCTGGCGCGCTGCAGCCAGTAGGCGAGGTCGAGGTACTCACCCGCCGCGTTCAACTCGTAGATGCCGATGGCGAGATCGACGTCGCGCTTGTTGACGGTGAACTCGAGCACGCCGGAGAACGGGCCGGAAAGTTCGGCGTCGCGCAGCAAGGGTTCGCCCATGAAAACCAGGCCCAAGTGCCGATCCAGCGCCTGGTTGACCACACTCGGCGGCGGCGTCCAATCGGCATCGCTGCGGTCACGGTAATCGACGCGCTGCGTCGCAGCCGCCCGCGGCTGCGCCTGCGCGGACAAGGCATGGGTGCCCGATGCGCCCGGCACCAGATACAAACGCTGCCTGCGCGTGGCCATCGCGTCCAACGCAGGCGCGTGTCGCCACGTGTCGGCACCCATCACCTGCCAGTTCACGCGGTCGGCCAGCAGCGCCGGCTTGGGCGCGCCCTTCAGCACATGATCGAACCATGCCAAGCGCAGCGCCTGCAGGTCGATGCGCGCGGACGCGTCCGGCGCATAGCCCTGCACCTGCGGCGGCACGCCGGCCTGCATCGTCACGTGTTCGTAGGGACCGATCAGCAAGGTATGGTCGGCATCCGGCCGATGCCGCAGGTGCTCGCGGAAATAATGCAGCACGCCGATCTGCGCACCATCGAAATAACCGGTGGTGGCCAACACCGGGATGTCGATGCCGGCGAATTCCGCGCCTTGCGGGATCATCGCCTGCCAGTACGCATCGTAATCCGGGTGCTGCAGCCATTTCGCGAACACGGGGTTCGGATCGCCATCGATGGCCGCGCGTTCGCGGTAGGCGCGCCCGCTGGCATACCCGTCGCGATCGAGCTTGGCCCAACGCTCGGCGTCCTCGTAGCGCGCGTCGTCCAGCCAGCGGCTGCTCGCCGTGTACAGCGGCCACGGATACATGAAGTTGAGGAAGATGCCGCCTTCCATCGGGATGTCGATGCCCGGCGCGGCCGAGGCCGAGGTGGCGATGGCGCGCAAGGCCTTCGGCCGGTGCTTCAGCGCCGCCCATTGCGCGAAGCTGTTGTAGCTGCCGCCGAACATGCCGACCCGTCCATCGCTCCATCGCTGCGCCGCGATCCAGTCGATCACCGCCGCGGCATCGGCGCCATCGCGTTCGTAGGGGACGATGGCGTCCGGGCTGCGCCCCTTGCCGCGGCTGTACGCCGCGACGCCGACGTACCCGTGCGCGGCCATCGTCTTGGCATCGTGCAGGTACAGGGCATCGTTGGCATAGATGGAGAACTGCAGCAGGGCCGGCAGCGGCGCGGCCTTGGCCGGGCGCACCAGCATCACCGCGATGCGGGCGCCGTCCGGCGTGCGCACCAGCACGTCGTGGTCGATGATGTAACGGCGCGCATCGTCCTCCTGCAACGCGGCATCGAACAAC
Organism: Thermomonas aquatica; assembly: GCF_006337105.1. Lineage (NCBI taxonomy): Bacteria > Pseudomonadati > Pseudomonadota > Gammaproteobacteria > Lysobacterales > Lysobacteraceae > Thermomonas > Thermomonas aquatica. Next base: position 933,482 of record NZ_CP040871.1, read on the forward strand.
GGCAGGAACGCCGCATAGGCGTCATGCACCTGCCACGCACGCACCAGGGCGATGGCATCCGCGAGCGGCAGGCGCTTCTTGCCCTTGAGCTTGCCCAGCGCGTCGTCCAGGTTGTCGCGCCAACGCGGCAGGCTGCCGCCGAACGGGAACTCGGCGCGCAGCGCGACCTTGTCGTCCAGCGCACCGAAACGCTCGGCGAACGCCTGTCGCCACGCCTGCGCGAACGGCAGGCCGCGCGCGGCCTGCAGGATTTTCGCCCGCGCATGGATTTCGTACTGCAGGAACAGCGGTGGCTGCGTGGGCGGATCGTTGCGCAGGACGCGGATCGCTTCGATGCTTTGCAGCGCCTGCGCGTTCTGGCCGGCGGCGAGTTGCAGCCGGAACAGCGCGTCGAGGTAACGCGCGCGGTCGTCGTCTCGATAGGCCGCGATCACATCGCGCGCGAACGCGGGCATCGCGCGATCCACGCCATCGCCCTGCAGGCCTGCCGGAACAGGAATGTCCCGCGGCTGCGCAAACGCGGCGCCTGCGAACAAGGCCAGCAGCAATCCCAGCAGGTGTCGCATCGGCTTACCGGAATGGGAGACGGGAGGCATTTCTAGCAAAAAAGCGAACCGGGAACATGTCCGCCGCGAGCGGACATGTTGTATACCGCAGCTTCAGGGCATTTTTCCCTGACCCGTTTGCGCCCGTGCACCCGCTCAACCCTTCAAGCCGGCCACGATTTCCGACACGTCGAACCCGAGCTCCAGCTGCAGGCGCACATGCTCGCGCTCCTTGCGCGACAGGGTGCGCCCCACCTCGATGCGTACATCCTCCGCCTGCAGGATGCGCATGATCCGCGGCAAGGCCGAGCCGATGGCATCGGGGCCGTAGCCGGCTTCGCGCAGGGCGGCCTTGATCAGCGCTTCGGTGTCCATGACCTGTCCGATTCGGGGCGAGGCTGCATTGTGCCCCGCGCCCCGCGTCGGCTCACAGCATCGGCAGCTTCAGGCCCTGCTCCTTCGCGCAGTCCTTGGCGATCCCGTAGCCGGCATCCGCATGCCGCATCACGCCGGTGCCCGGGTCGTTCCACAGCACGCGGGCGATACGCTTGTCCGCCGCTTCGGTGCCGTCGCACACGATCACCACGCCGCTGTGCTGCGAATAGCCCATGCCGACGCCACCGCCGTGGTGCAACGAGACCCAAGTGGCGCCACCGGCGACGTTGAGCATCGCATTGAGCAGCGGCCAGTCGGAGACGGCATCGCTGCCATCCATCATCGCTTCGGTCTCGCGGTTCGGCGAGGCCACGCTGCCGCTGTCGAGGTGATCGCGACCGATGACGATCGGCGCCTTCAGCTCGCCATTGCGCACCATCTCGTTGAACGCCAGGCCCAGCTTGTGGCGCAGGCCCAGGCCCACCCAGCAGATGCGCGCCGGCAGGCCCTGGAAGCTGATGCGATCGCGCGCCATGTCCAGCCAGTTGTGCAGGTGGGCGTCGTCCGGGATCAGTTCCTTGACCTTGGCGTCGGTCTTGTAGATGTCCTCCGGATCGCCGCTCAGCGCCACCCAGCGGAACGGGCCGATGCCGCGGCAGAACAGCGGCCGCACGTAGGCCGGCACGAAACCCGGGAAGTCGAACGCGTTCGCGCAGCCTTCGTCCTTGGCCATCTGCCGGATGTTGTTGCCGTAGTCGACGGTGGGGATACCGGCGGCGTGGAAGGCGAGCATCGCCTCGACGTGCACGCGCATCGACTTCTTCGCCGCATCGCGCACCTTGTCCGGATTCGCTTTCTGTTCGTCCAGCCACTGTTCGACGGTCCAGCCGATCGGCAGGTAGCCGTGCACCGGGTCGTGCGCGCTGGTCTGGTCGGTCACGCAGTCCGGGCGCACGCCGCGCCGCACGAGTTCCGGCAGGATGTCGGCGGCGTTGCCGAGCAGCGCGATGGATTTCGCTTCGCCGGCGGCGGTGTACTTGGCGATGCGTGCAAGCGCGTCGTCGAGGTCGGTCGCCTGCTCATCGACATAGCGCGTCTTCAGGCGGAAATCGATGCTGGACTGGCGGCATTCGATGTTGAGCGAACACGCACCGGCCAGCGACGCCGCCAGCGGCTGCGCGCCGCCCATGCCGCCGAGGCCCGCGGTCAGGATCCACTTGCCTTTCAGGCTGCCGCCGTAATGCTGGCGACCCATCTCCACGAAGGTCTCGTAGGTGCCCTGCACGATGCCCTGCGAGCCGATGTAGATCCAGCTGCCGGCCGTCATCTGGCCGTACATCATCAGGCCCTTCTTATCGAGCGCGTTGAAGTGCTCCCAGGTGGCCCAGTGCGGCACCAGGTTGGAATTGGCGATGAGCACGCGCGGCGCGTCGGCATGGCTGGGGAACACGCCGACCGGCTTGCCGGACTGCACCAGCAGGGTTTCGTCGTCGCCCAGCGTCTTCAGGGTCTCGAGGATCTTGTCGTAGCAGTCCCAGTCGCGCGCGGCGCGGCCGATGCCGCCGTACACCACCAGCGAGGTCGGATCTTCCGCCACTTCCGCGTCCAGGTTGTTCTGCAACATGCGGAACGGCGCTTCGGTCAGCCAGCTGCGGCAGTTGAGCTGGTTGCCGCGCGGCGCACGCGGGGAACGGGACGGATCGTGGCGGCTGGACATCGGGTGCGGCTCCTGCAAGCGAAGCCGCGATTATCGCATCCGCCCGCGACCGGACTCAGCGGTACGGACAGGCCTTGCGCGCGGCCGCCAGCGCCTCGACCTCCGCCTGCGTGGCCGGCTTCGGCACGTTGCCGCCACCACCGTCGAAGGCGACCCGCCATTGGCCATCCTCGCCGCGCACCCAGGTCGAGATGAAGCGGCCGGCGCGATAGCGCTTGTCCGCAGGCGCGGCGGGATTGTCCATCCAGTACGGCCCGCGCGAGAGCGCGGTCTTGCCGTCGCCGGAGACGTCCACCGCGTCGGGATACCAGCGCAGCAACAGGCCCTTGCCATCGATCAGCCCGGCCCACTCGCTGGCGATCGCCGCGCGGCCGCGGGTGCCGTTGCCGTCGCCGCCGATGAACACCGCCCCGGGCTGCAGGTGCGCGGCGAAGGCCGCGGCATCGTGGTCGGCCACGGTCTGCGCGAAGCTGGTTTCGCGTTCCCACACCGCGCAGGCAGCCGCGGCGTCGCCGGCCGGGGATTGCGCCTGCGCAAGCGGCACGGACAGCAATGCGATGGCGAACCCACGGCGCATGGCCACTCCCGGCGACGGAACCCGGATCGCAGCATCGGCCCGCGTCCATCGGCATGCAATGGGCCGGTGGTCATGGCGCTTCGCTATCATCGACGCATGCCACTTCGCCGCATCGCCGCCCTCGCCTGCCTGCTGATCGCCCTCGCCGCATGCGCCACGCGCCCCGCCACGAGCGGATCGCCGATGGTGCTGCTGGTGTCGATCGACGGACTTCCCGCCGATGTCGTCGGCAGCGGGCGGATGCCCACGCTCGACGCCATCACCAGCACCGGCGTGCGCGCGGCCTGGCTGAACCCGAGCTACCCCACGCTGACCTTCCCCAACCACTACACCCTCGCCACCGGCCTGCGCCCGGATCGCCACGGCATCGTCCACAACAACATCCGCGACCGCAATCTCGGCCGCTTCGTCTCCAAGGAGGCCAGTGCGCGAGACAAGCGCTGGTGGGGCGGCGAGCCGATCTGGATCACCCTGCAACGCCAGGGCGGGATCGCCGCCACCATGTTCTGGCCGGGCTCCGAAGTCGCGATCGCCGGCCGGCGGCCGCGCTACTGGAAGCGGTTCGACGGCGGGCTTGCGGTGCAGGCGCGGGTCGACCAGGTGCTGGCCTGGCTCGACCTGCCGCCGGCGCAACGGCCGCGCCTGGTCACCCTGTACATGGAGCAGTACGACGTCGCCTCGCATGCCGCCGGCATGCATTCGCCGCAGGCGATGCAGGCGCTGGCCGAGATCGATGCCGGCCTTGCGCGCTTGCGCGCCGGCCTGCACGCGCGCGGGCTGGACGGGCGCACCGACCTGATCGTGCTGTCCGACCACGGCATGGCCGATGTCCGCGGCGAGGACATCCGCTACCTCGACGACCTGGTGCCGGCCGATGCGATCCAGGTCGAATATGCCGGCCCGGTCGCCGGGCTCGTGCCGCGCCCCGGCCGCGAAGCCGAAGTCGAGCGCGTGCTGCTCGGCCGCCACGATCGATTCCAGTGCTGGCGCAAGGGCGAATTGCCGCCTGCCTGGCATTTCGGCCGCAATCGGCGCATCCCGCCCATCCTCTGCCAGGCCGACGATGGCTGGCGGGTATGGCTGCACCGCATGCCGGCGCCGGCCGCGCTGAAGGGCGAGCACGGATTCGCGCCGGAAGACCCAGGCATGCGCGCGGTGTTCACCGCGATCGGCCCGTCGTTCCGCGCCGGCACCCGCCTGCCCGCCTTCGACAACGTGGATGTGTATCCCTTGCTGGCCCGGCTGCTCGGGATCGCGCCCGCCGCCAACGACGGCGACATCGCCCCGCTGCTGCCGGCCCTGCAGGACGCGCCATGATCCTGTGCCGCCGCATCGACAGCCCGGTCGGCCCGCTGATGCTGGCGGCGGACGATGCCGGCCTGCGCCACATCGAGTTCCGCGACAACCGCCATCCCGCCGACCGCGCCGACTGGCACGGCGGCGAGCATCCGGTGCTGCAGGCCGCCGCAACGCAATTGCGCGAGTATTTCGATGGCCAGCGCCGCGACTTCGAGCTGCCGCTGGCGCCGCAGGGCACCGAGTTCCAGCTGCAGGTCTGGCACGAACTCGCACGCATCCCGTTCGGCGAGACGATCAGCTACGCGCAACTCGCGCGGCGCATCGGCAATCCCGCCGGCACCCGCGCCGTCGGCGCGGCCAATGGCCGCAACCCGCTGCCGATCGTGCTGCCCTGCCATCGCGTCATCGGCGCCGACGGCGGGCTCACCGGCTTCGGCGGCGGCCTGCCGACCAAGGAGTTCCTGCTGCGGCTGGAGGGCGCGCTGCCCGCCGAACAGGCCGGCCTGTTCTAGCCCAGCAGCGCCTGGATCGCCCGGCGATAGCGTGCGGCGACGGCATCGCGCTCGCGATGGCGGCCATCCTCGACCACGCGCACGCCGGCGACGTCCACATCGCGCACCACGTTGGCATTGCCGCTGAAGATCCAGCGATCGACCAGGTCGGCATCGACTGCACCGCTCAGGATCGGCGCCTCCGCATCCAGCACGATGCGGTCATCGACTGCGAAGCCGGTGCTGTCCGCCGAACTCGCCAGCACGCCCTGCAGCAAGGTCGTGCCGACGCTCGGCGAGCGCATGCTGCTGGCGATGTTGCGGCGCTGCGCACGCAGGCGCTGGCCGTATTCCAGCCAGCGCAATTCCTCCACCGGCGACACCGAGATGTGCGAATCGGAGCCCACGCCCCAGCGGCCGCCGGCATCCAGGTAATCGCGCAGCGGGAACAGGCCGTCGCCGAGGTTGGCTTCGGTGGTGGTGCAGATCGCCACCGTCGCGCCGCTGCGGGCGATGCCCTGCACTTCGGCCGCGTCGAGGTGGGTGGCATGCACCAGCGTCCAGCGCGCGTCCACGTCCGCGTTGTCGAGCAGCCATTGCACCGGCCGCGCGCCGCGCACGGCCACGCATTCGTCGACTTCGGCCATTTGCTCGGCGATATGGATGTGCACGCGCGAGTCGTTCGGCAATGCCGCGATTACCTCGCGCATCGCCTGCGGCGGCACCGCGCGCAGGCTGTGCAGGGCGCAGCCGATGCGCACCCTCTCGCCTGCGTCGGCGCGCAGCACATCCAGCAGCCGCAGGTAGGCCTCGACCTCGTGGCCGAAGCGGCGCTGGCGTTCCGACAGCGGGCGCGCATCGAAACCGCCGGTCATGTACAGCACCGGCAGCAGGGTGATGCGGATGCCGGTGTCGCGCGCGGCGCGCAGCAGCGCCTGCGACATCGCATCGGCATTCGCGTATGGCCTGCCATCCGGCGCATGGTGCAGGTAATGGAACTCGCAGACCGTGGTGTAGCCGGCTTCCAGCATCTCCACGTACAGCTGGGCGGCCACCGCGTGCACCAGCTCGGGATCGAAGCGCGCGGCCATCGCGTACATGGTTTCGCGCCAGGTCCAGAACGAGTCGGCGGGATCGGTCTGGCGCTCGGCCATGCCCGCCATCGCGCGCTGGAAGGCATGCGAATGCAGGTTGGCGATGCCGGGCAAGGCCCAGCCGCGCGCGGTGCGAGTGACGAGGGATGCGGTCGGCGTGTGCATCCGCGCATTGTCGCGCAAACGCGACGCCCGCTGCGGTAGGCTGCGCGCACCTGGAGGGCGCATGGATCCGATGTTGTTGCTGGGAGCGATGTTCGCGGCCATCGCGTTGGTCGTGCTGGTGTTCGCCAACCGCTGGCAGGGTCGCGGTCGTCGTGCTGGCAGTGGCGATGGCGGTGGCTGGAGCGATGGCGGCTCGCACGGCGGCGATTGCGATGCCGGCGGCGACGGCGGCGGTTGCGACGGAGGCGGCGGTGGCGACTGAACGCTGGGACGGATTGCTGCTCGGCGCCACCCTGGCGACGCTGGACGCGGAGACCGGCTACGGCCTGGTCGAAGACGGCGCGCTGGGCTGGAGGGACGGCATGCTGGCCTATGTCGGCCCGCGCGACGGCCTGCCCGGGGAGATCGATGCGCTCGCCGACGAAGTCATCGAAGCCGATGGCCTGGTGACGCCGGGGCTGGTGGATTGCCACACGCATGCCGTCTTCGCCGGCGACCGCGCGGCGGAGTTCGAGCTGCGTTTGCAAGGCGCCAGCTACGAGCAGATCGCGCGCGCCGGCGGCGGCATCCTCTCCACCGTGGGCGCGGTGCGCGCGGCGAGCGAGGCGGAGTTGCTGCGGCAATCGGAACCGCGCGTGCTCGCCCTGCTGCGCGATGGCGTGACCACGCTGGAGATCAAGTCCGGCTACGGCCTGGACTTCGACAACGAACGCAAGATGCTGCGGGTCGCGCGCGCATTGGGCGAGCGCTACCGCATCGACGTGCGCACCACCTACCTCGCCGCGCACGCGCTGCCGCCGGAATACAAGGACGATGCCGACGGCTACATCGATGCGGCCATCGGCTGGCTGCCGCAGTTGCAGGCGGAAGGTCTGGTCGATGCGGTGGATGCGTTCTGCGAAGGCATCGGGTTCAGCCCGGCGCAGACGCGGCGCATGTTCGAGGCCGCGCGCGCGCTCGGACTACCGGTGAAGCTGCATGCGGACCAGCTCAGCGACCTCGGCGGCGCGGCGCTGGCGGCGCACTTCGACGGCCTGTCCGCCGACCACATCGAATACACCAGCGACGCGGGCGTGCGTGCGATGGCCGAACACGGCACGGTCGCGGTGCTGCTGCCCGGCGCCTTCCACGTGCTGCGCGAGACCAGGCTGCCGCCGATCGAACGACTGCGCGCGCAGCGCGTGCCGATGGCGGTGGCGACCGACTGCAATCCCGGCACCGCGCCATTGCTGTCCTTGCGGCAGGCGATGCAGCTGGCCTGCACCCACTTCAGGCTCACGCCCGAGGAAGCGCTGCGCGGCGCCACGCAGCATGCGGCCAAGGCGCTCGGCCTGGCCGACCGCGGCGTGCTGCGCACGGGCATGCGCGCGGATTTCGTGCATTGGCGCATCCGCCATCCCGCCGAGCTGTGCTACTGGCTGGGCGGCGATCTTGCCCACGGCAGTTTCGCCGGCGGTCGCCGGCTCACCTGATTCCCGACGGAGGTTTCCCATGCGCCGCTTGCTGCTTGCCGTTTCCCTCCTCGCCGCGCTCGGCACCGCGGGCGCGCAGGACGCCGCGCACCGGCTGGCGCAGGACGCCATCATCGTCGACACCCACATCGACGCGCCCGGCATCCTGATGGACAAGTGGGCCGACCTCGGCATGGACGCCAAGGACCGCGAGTTCGATTATCCGAAGGCGCGCGCCGGCGGCCTCGACGTGGCCTTCATGTCGATCTACACCTCGCCGAAGCAGGACGACGACGGCAGCGCCTGGCAGGTCGCCAACCAGATGATCGACGGCGTCCAGGCGCTGGTGCAGCGGCATCCGGACCGGTTCGCCATCCTCGCCTCGCCGCGCGATGCGCAGCGCCTGCTGCAGGGCGGCCGCGTGCTGTTGCCGCTGGGCATGGAGAACGGCGCGCCGCTGGGCGACAAGCCGGGCAACGTGCAGTTCTTCTTCGACCGCGGCGTGCGCTACATCACCCTCGCCCACAGCGCCAACAACCGCCTCGCCGATTCGTCCTACGCGCTGGAGAAGACGTGGAACGGCCTGAGCCCGCTTGGCCGCGAGGTGGTGCGCGAGATGAACCGGGTCGGGATCATGGTCGACGTCTCGCACCTCGGCGACGCCTCGGCGAAAGAAGCGATCGCGCTGAGCACGGTGCCGGTGATCGCCAGCCATTCCGCATTCCGCCATTTCACCCCGGGCTTCGAACGCAACATCAGCGACGAACTGGCGAAGCTGGTGACGGCCAGGGGCGGCGTGGTGCAGGTGCCGTTCGGCACCGCCTTCATCGATCCCGCCAGCGCCGCCGACACCCAGGCGCATTTCCGCGCGATCAACGACTTCAACCGGCGCAATGCCGAACGCAAGGCGCAGGGCCAGCCGGAATTGCCGCGCGCCGATTTCGACAAGCAGTGGCAGGCCGCGCACCCGCCGCGGCAGAGCACGCTGGCGCAGGTGCTGGACCAGATCGACTACGGGGTGAAGCTGCTCGGCGTGGACCACGTGGGCATCGGTTCGGATTTCGATGGCGTCGACGGCGAGCTGCCGGGCGAACTGAAGACGGTCGCCGACTACCCCAACCTCGTCGCCGGCTTGCAGGCGCGCGGCTACAAGGACGGCGACATCCGCAAGCTCCTGGGCGGCAACCTGCTACGCGCGTGGACGGCGATCGAAGCCGGCGCGCAAGCGGCCCGCTGAAACGCGAAAGCCCCGCCGAGGCGGGGCTTCCGGAGTGCAGCGCGAGGAGGTTTTCGCCTCAGCCCGCCTTCTTGGCAACGGCCTTCTTGGCCGGCGCCTTGGCCACGGTCTTGGTCGCGGCCTTCTTCACTGCCGGCGCGGCGGCGGTGCCGGCGGCCTTGGCGGTGGCCTTCGGTCGCGCATTGCCGTAGCTGGCGTTGTAGCGCTTGCCCTTGGCGGTCTTGCGGTCGCCCTTGCCCATCGTGTTGCTCCTGGATCGAATCGTGAAAGTGGGTCGCGACGCGCGCGAGGGCGCGAATTCTAGCACGAGGCGACGGCGGCCTCAGTGCGCGCAGGTGGCGTCGTGCACGTGGCCGTGGCTGAGCCGCAGGTTGGCCAGATGCGCCAGGCCGACCAGGGTGCCGCCGAAGGTCATCACCACCGCATGCGCCGCGACGTCGTGGTGCAGCGGTTCATAGGCGACTCCCGACCACAACGCCGCCAAGCCGGGCAGCAGCAGCCATAGCGCGCGCACCGCGCCGTGGCGGCGATAGCCGAGGACGACGGTGAACAAGCCGAGCAGGGTCGCGAACGCCACGAAGGCCTGCTCGAAGCCGTTGTCCAGCCAGGTGGCGATGCCGAGCGTGGGCAGCAAGGCGATCACCGCCGGCAGCAACGCGCAATGGATCGCGCACAGCAGCGAACCGGTCGCGCCGAGGCGGTCGAGCAGGCGGTGCTGGGAGCGGGTCATTCGTTATATTGTAACGATATGCGGATCGGCTGGCTGAATGCCGGCTAGGCCGCGGCGTCGAACACCGCGGCATCGGCGGCCTGCGCCGGATGCGCGCGCCGCACCGCCGGGATCGCCTGCGCCAGCAAGGCGGTGCCGGCCAGCACCCAGACGATCATCGCCCCGCTCGGCAGGTCCAGCACCGCCGACAGCACCAGCCCGCCGATATAGCCGACGGCGCCGATCAGGTAGGCCGCGAGCAGCCGCGCCCGTCCCTGCATGCCGGCGGTGGCCAGCGCCGGCACGATCAGGCTGGCGAACACCAGGTACACCCCGACCAGCTGCACCGAGGCGGTGATCGCCAGCGCGAACAGCGCATAGAACAGCAGGCCGGCCAGGCGCCCGCCACGCAGCCACATCACCCCAAGCAGGAGGGCCGAGAGGATCGCCGCCGGGATCAGCTGCGCATAGCTCACCCACAGGATCTGCCCGACCAGCAGGTCCTTGAGGTGTTCGCCGCCCTGCGGGTTGTCGGCCAGCAGCAGCAGGCCGCCGGTCGCGGCCAGCACGAACAGGGTGCCGATCAGCGGCTCCTGCTGTTGCGGCCAGCGGCGGTCGGTCCAGGCCAGCAGGCCGGCGCCCGCAAGCGCCGCGGCGGCCGCGGCGAACTGCACGCCCAGGCCGTGCTCGTCCACGCCCAGGTACTGGGCCAGGATCACCCCGAGCCCGGCGATCTGCGCGATGGCCAGGTCGATGAAGATGATCCCGCGGTTCAGCACCTGCTTGCCCAGCGGCACGTGCGTGGACAGCACGATCAGCCCGGCCACGCAGGCCGGACCGAGGATGCCGATGTCCAGGCCTTCCCAGTTCAAGGTCACTTGGCGGCTCCCAGCAGCTTGGCGATGGTCGAATCGAACAGGCCGAACAGGTCCTTGGACTGCGCGTCGCCACCGACGGTGAACGGCAGGGTCAGCGCCGGCACGCCGGTGCGATCACTCAGCCAATCGGCGGGCTTCGGATCCTGGTAGGCGGCGCGGACGATCGCCAGCGTATTGTTCGACTTGGTGGTGCCGACCAGGCTGGCCAGGTGCGCCGCGGTCGGCGGCACCGCCGGCTTCGGTTCCAGCGCGCCGATCTGCTGGATGCCCAGCCAATCCCACAGGTAGACCCAGCTGATGTGGTGGACCACGACCTTGCGGCCCTTCAGCGGCGCGGCCTGCGCCTGCCACTTCACCATCGCCGCCAGCCAGCGTTTGCTGAAATCGGCCAGGCGCGACTGGTAGGTCGCCGCATTCGCCGGATCCAGCTGCACCAGCCGCGCATCCAGCGCCTTGGCGATCACCAGCACCCGCCGCGGATCCATCTGCACGTGCGGATTGCCGTCCGGATGCACGTCGCCGTTGGCGCGGTCCAGCGCGGTCGGCTTCTCCAGCGTCTTCACCTGCATCGCGGCCATGAACGACCCCGGGCCGGACGCGACCTTGGTATTGCCCGATTGCCGGATCAGCTGCGGCAGCCAGCCCACTTCCAGCTCGGCGCCGGTGCAGACCACCAGGTCCGCGCTGCGCACCTTGGCGATCAGGCTGGGCTTGGCCTCGACCACGTGCACGTCCTGCAGCGCGGTGGTGGCGACATCGACATCGACCTTGTCGCCGGCCAGTTCCTGCACCAGCGAACCCCATTCCGGTTCGCAGGCGAACACTTTCAGTTTCGCCTCGGCCGGGGTGGAGACCAGCGCGGCAAGCAGCAAGGCGGGAATCGCGAGAAGTTTCATCGTCGGGCCTTCGGGATCGATGGGGTTCAGAACTTGTGCGCGCCGTGCGCGCCCAGGCTGGTCTGGTATTGCAGGGACAGCGCATTGTCGCGCTGGCCCGGATCCGGCGTATCGCGGCTGAACTGCAGGCGGAACAGGCTGAACTCGCTGTTGCGCCAGGTCAGCTGCACGCTGTGGCGGAACGGATCGAACGTGCTGCCGAACGGCAACGCGGCATCGCCCCACAGCTTGTCGTAGCGGTAGCCCGCGTCCCAGCTGCGGTTGAAGCGATACACGCCTTCCAGGTACGCGCCGCGGCGCTGGCCGTTCCATGCCAGCGTGTCGAGCGCGTCGTCCGGATTCACCCACAGGCCATCGCGATCGTCGAGCATGTATTCGCCGCGCAGGGTGATGCCGCCATCCTTGAAGTTGCCCTGCGGCGCCCATTTCCAGGTCGCGTCGGCCACGTACAAGGTGGCGTCGCCGTTGAAGCCGTCCTCGCCTGCGGCGGTGCGCGTCTTCAGCAGCGACACGCCGGCCAGCCATTCGTTGTTGGTGCCGGCATCGCCGCCGACATGCGCGAACAGGCTGCGCGTGCCGATGCCGCCGTTCTGCGCGCCGCCGCCGGGATAGTGCTGGCCGCGGAACAGTTCGCCGCCGAGTTCGAGGAACAACTTGGTCGGCGCGACCCAGCGCAGCTGCGCGCCGTCGTCGCCGTACTGCCCGCCAAGGAAGGCCTGGTACGGCAGCGGGCGGTCGAAGAAATTGTCGGTATGCGCGTGGTGGCTGTTGAGGTAGCCGATGTTGGAGAAGAACCGGCCCAGGCGCAGGCTGAAGCCGGCCGGCAGCGCGGTGGTGTCGATGTAGGCCTCCTCGACGCCGAGGTGGTCCTCGCCGTCCTCGCTGCCCATCGCCATCGTCACCTGGCCGTAGAACTTGTCGTCGATGTTGGCCGACAGCGAGAGTTCGCTTTCGCCCAGCGACAAGCCGTTCGCGCTGGGGCCGCCCTCGCCCACCAGCGGGAAGCCCGCGCGCGCGTAGGCGTCCGGATTCAGCGAGTGGTGCGAGTAGCTGCCGTTGAGGATCAGGCTGATCGCGGGGTTGAAGGCATTGGCGTTGCTGCCGCCGCTGCTGTCGGCGGGGACGGCGACGTTCGCCGTGGCGGTGTCGGCCGGGGCGTCGTCGGCGGTTGCGGCCAGCGCGTCGATCTCGGCTTCGGCCGAGGTGGCGGCGGGTGCCGAAGCGGGTACGGCCGCGGCGGATGCGTTGCCCTTCATCGCCTGGATTTCGGCCTGCAGCGCGCGCACCTGCGCTTCCAGCGCGGCGATGCGGTCGTGGTCGCTCTGCGCGAAGGCGGGCGTCGCCAGGGTCGACAGCAGGGCCAGGGCGAGCAACTTCTTGGTCATGCGATCCGATCCGATATGCTACGTAAGTTATAACATAACATTTCGCGGATCGATCCCGTCAACAGGACATTGGTCATGCCCGGACCGGGTTATCGGGATGGGCTCAGGCCGCCCGCGCGCATTTCGCGCACAGGCCATGCACTTCCAGGGTCTGCGCCTGCGGGGCGAAGCCCAGCGCGCGCGCGGCGCTGTCCAGCGAGGCGACGATGCTGGCGTCTTCCAGTTCGGTCGCGGAATGGCAGCGGTCGCAGATCAGGAACGGGACCGAATGCTGGGCGCTGTTCGGATGGTGGCAGGCGACGAAGGCGTTGATCGATTCCAGCTTGTGGATGAAGCCGTTCGCCAGCAGGAAGTCGAGCGCGCGATACACCGTCGGCGGCGCGGCGGCGCCGGCGCCTTCGCCATCGCGCACCTGTTCCAGCAGGTCGTAGGCCTTGATCGGCTTGCCGGCGGCGGCCACCAGCGACAGCACCCGCGCGCGGATCGCGGTCAGGCGCAGGCCGCGCTCGTTGCAGGCGCGTTCCACCGCGGCCACGAAGCCGGCGGCATCGTGGACGTGGTGCTTGGGATCGGAGCAGGCGTGCGTCTTGCCCATGTCGCTGATTTATGCGCTGGCCGGCAGCATTGCAAGGGCGGCGTCGATCCGCGCCAATGCCTCGTCGCGGCCGCACAGATAAATGGTCCAGCCGATGTCCGGGCTGACTTGCGTCCCGGTGATCGCCACCCGCATCGGCTGCGCGATCTTGCCCATGCCGATGCCCTGCGCTTCCGACACCGCCTTGACCTGCTCGTGGATGGGCTCCGGCGCCCACGGCTGCAGCGCGGCCAGGCGCTCGCGCATGGCGGCCAGGGGCGCACGCGCATCCGGCTTGAAATGCTTGGCAACGGAAGCCGGGTCGTACTCGGTCAGCGGGCCGAACCACACCGCCGATTTCTCCGCAATTTCCTTCAGCGTCTGCGCGCGTTCGCGCAGGGCGATGACGAGTTCCGCCGGCTTCGGGCCCTTGGACAGGTCGTAGCCCTGTTGTTCGAGGTGCCAGACAAGATGCTTGGCGACGGCTTCGGGATCGTCCGATTTCAGGTATTGCTGGTTGAGCCAGCCGAGCTTGGCCGGATCCAGGCGCGAGGCCTTGGCGTTCACGTCGGCCAGGTCGAACAGCGACTGCATCTCGGCGATCGAGAACACTTCCTGGTCGCCGTGCGACCAACCCAGGCGCACCAGGTAATTCAGCAGCGCATGCGGCAGGTAGCCGGCATCGCGGTACTGCATGACGTCGGCCGCGCCGGTGCGCTTGGACAGCTTGGCGCCCTGCTCGTCCAGGATCATCGGCAGGTGGGCGAAATGCGGCACCGGCGCGCCCAGCGCCTTGTAGATGTTGATCTGGCGCGGGGTGTTGTTGACGTGGTCGTCGCCGCGCACCACGTCGCTGATGCGCATGTCGATGTCGTCGACGACGACGGCGAAGTTGTAGGTGGCGTAACCGTCGCTGCGGAAGATCACCAGATCGTCGAGCTCGCCGTTGGCGATCTCGATGCGGCCCTTGACCTTGTCGTCCCAGGCCACCACGCCATCCAGCGGATTCTTGAAGCGGATGACGCGATTCGGATCGTCGCGCCAGCCGGCATTGGCCTCGCGGTACGCGCCGTTGTAGCGCGGCTTCTCGCCCGCGGCCATCGCCGCCTCGCGCATCGCTTCCAGTTCTTCCTTGGTCTCGTAGGCGTAGTAGGCATGGCCGGAGGCGACCAGCTGCTCGGCGACTTCCCTGTAACGGTCGAGGCGATCGGTCTGGTAGATCGGGCCTTGGTCGTAGTCCAGGCCCAGCCATGCCATCGCGTCCAGGATGGCGTCGATCGCGCCCTGGGTGCTGCGCTCGCGGTCGGTGTCCTCGATCCGCAGGATGAACTGCCCGCCCTTGCGGCGCGCCTCCAGCCAGCAGTACAGCGCGGTGCGCGCGCCGCCGATGTGCAGGTAGCCGGTGGGACTGGGGGCGAAACGGGTGCGGACGGTCATCGTGGCGGAAGGCAATGCGGAAACCGCGATTTTAGCGTAGGGCGGGCTCGCGGCCGCCCTACAATGCCGCCATGGCCACGCTGTTCATCTCCGATCTCCATCTCGACCCGGAACGCCCGGCGATCACCGAGCTGTTCGGCCGGTTCGTCGACGGGGAAGCCCGCGCTGCCGATGCCCTGTACATCCTCGGCGACCTGTTCGAGGCCTGGGTCGGCGACGACGATCCCTCCGAAGCCGGCGCCTACGTCGCCGACAAGCTGCACGGCTTGCACGATGCCGGCGTGCCGACGTACTTCGTGCGCGGCAACCGCGATTTCCTGCTCGGCGGCGCGTATGCGGAACGCGCGGGCACGACGATCCTTCCCGACCCCGCGGTGGTCGTGCTCCACGGCGAACCGACCCTGCTCCTGCACGGCGACCTGCTGTGCACCGACGACGTGGCCTACCAGCAGTTCCGCGCGCAGACCCGCGACCCGCGCTGGCAGGCGCAATTCCTGGCGCAGCCGCTGCAGGCGCGGCTGGCGTTCGCCGCGCAGGCGCGCGCTGCGAGCAAGGCGCGCTATGGCGAACTGCAGGCCAGCGGGCAATCGGAAACGATCACCGACGTCGCCCCCGCCACGGTGCGGGAATGGTTCCAGCGCTACGGCGTGCGCCGCATGATCCACGGGCATACCCATCGCCCGGCGATCCACCACGAAGGCGATGGCAACCTGCGCATCGTGCTCGGCGACTGGTACGAGCAGGGTTCGGTGCTGCGGGTCGACGCGGACGGCTTCGACCTCGCTGCGCTGAGCCGCGGCTGATCATTTCGCCGCTTCGCCGCAACCCCTGTAGTCGATGTCGCCGTAGCGGAAGGTCGAGATCAGCGTGTAGCGGTTGTCGGACATGCCGTCGCTGCACATGCCTTCGGTAAGCGTCAGGGTGAAGGACTTGCCTGCATGGCTGCCGGCGATTTCCACCCCGCCAGTCACCGAATGCCGTTCGCCCTGCATCACCATGCCCGCCTGGTCCTCCGGCGTGGTGTAGGTCAGGGTGGCGTCCTCGACATTGACGTTCCAGAACGGCTCGGTGCCGAACGCGCGGAAGACCTGCAGCGGATCCGCGTTTTCCTGGCCCGGCGCACGCTTGGCCATCGGCGCTGCGGCCGGGGCCGGGGTGGTGGCGACGGGCGCCCCGGCTGGCGGGGTGGAATCGGCGGACGAGGGCTCTGGCGCATTGCAGGCAGCCAGCAGCAGGGAAAGCGATGCGATGGCGAGCTTCATGGCGATCCTCCGGCAGGGACATCCGCAGTGTGCCGCAAGCATTGGCAACCGGCGATGACCGTCAATCGGCGGCAGCCAGCAGGCTTTCCAGCTCCTCGATATCGAAACCGGCTTGCAGCCGCGCCTCGGTGTTGAACGGCTTGTGCAGCACGCCGCTGGCGTATTCGTGCAGCAGCTCGCGGAAGCGCGCACGCGGCTCCACGTCGGCGCGTTCGCAATGCCAGCGATACCAGCGCGAACCGGCGGCCACATGCGCCACTTCCTCGCGCAGGATGAGCTCGAGGATGTCGGCGGTCGCATCGTCGCCCAGCGCACGCAGCTTCACGATCATCCCCGGCGTCACGTCCAGCCCGCGCGCCTCCAGCACCCGCGGCACCAGCGCCATCCGCGCCAGGCCGTCATCCGCGGTTTTCTCGGCCATTTCCCACAGGCCGTTGTGCGCGTCGAAATCGCCGTAGTCGTGGCCGAAATCCTGCAGGCGCGCGCGCAGCATCGCGAAATGGCGGGCTTCGTCGTTCGCCACCGAGACCCAGTCGGCGTAGTACTCGCGCGGCATGCCGCGGAAGCGGTACACCGCGTCCCAGGCCAGGTCGATCGCGTTGAATTCGATGTGCGCCACCGCGTGGATGAAGGCCGCGCGCCCCGCATTGCTGCCGAAGCCGCGGCGCGGCAAGTCGCGCGGATGCACCAGCTTCGGCGCAGCCGGGCGACCCGGCATGCGGATCGGTTCCGGTGCCGGCGCATCGTGCTCGATCGCGAGATCGCCGTTGGCGAACGCTCGCGCGGCGGCGAAGCTGAGCGCGAGCTTGCCGTCCGGCGCTGCCGCGTCCAGGCAGCCGCGCGCGGCCTCGAACAGGTTCACGACGCGCGGCGTTTCTTCTTCGCTTCGTCCGAACGCAGTTGCCGGATGCGCTCGAAGTAACCCGGTTCGATGCCGGTGACGTATTCGCCGCTGAAGCAGGAGCTGTCGAACCTGCGCCCCGGGAACTTCGGGCCGGCGACGGCCGCCTCGAGATCCGCCAGGTCCTGGTAGATCAGCCAGTCGCAACCGAGCAGCTGCTCGATGTCCTTCTCGCTGCGGCCGTGCGCCACCAGCTCGTCGGACGAAGGCATGTCGATGCCGTAGATGTTCGGATGGCGCACCGGCGGCGCGGCGGAGGCCAGGTAGACCTTCTTGGCGCCGGCATCGCGCGCCATCTGCACGATCTGCTGGCTGGTGGTGCCGCGCACGATCGAATCGTCGACCAGCAGCACCACCCGGTTGCGGAATTCCAGCGGGATCGGGTTGAGCTTGCGCTTCACCGACTTCGCGCGCTCGCCCTGCCCCGGCATGATGAAGGTGCGGCCGACATAGCGGTTCTTGATGAAGCCCTCGCGGTACTTCACGCCCAGCACGTTGGCGATCTCCAGCGCGGCGTCGCGGCTGGTGTCGGGGATCGGGATCACCACGTCGATGTCGTGGCCGGGCCGCTCGCGCAGGATCTTCTCGCCGAGGGTCACGCCCATGCGCATGCGCGCCTTGTGCACCGAGATCTCCTCGATCATCGAGTCCGGGCGCGCGAAATACACGTACTCGAAGATGCACGGAGCGTGCGCCTGCGGCGCGGCGCACTGCTGCGCGAACAGCTCGCCGCGCGCGGTGATCACGATGCCCTCGCCCGGCTCGACGTCGCGCAGGCGCTCGAAGCCGAGGATATCCAGCGCCACCGATTCGGAGGCGACGATGTATTCATCGTCGCCATTCGCGCCCTTGCGCTTGCCGAGCACCAGCGGACGGATGCCGTTCGGGTCGCGGAACGCGACCAGGCCCAGGCCCAGCACCGCGCACACCACCGCGTAACCGCCCTTGGCGCGGCGGTTGACGCCTTCCAGCGCGCGGAACACCGCGTCCGGGGTCAGCGCCTTCTGCGAATCCAGCTCGTGCGCGAACACGTTGAGCAGCACTTCCGAATCGGATTCGGTGTTGACGTTGCGGCGGTCCTGCTCGAACACCTCGCGGCGCAGCGCGTCGGTGTTGATCAGGTTGCCGTTGTGCGCCAGCGCGATGCCGAACGGCGAGTTGACGTAGAACGGCTGCGCCTCGTCGGAACCCTCGCTGCCCGCGGTGGGATAGCGGCAATGGGCGATGCCCACGCGGCCGCCCAGCAGCGACATCGAACCGGCGTCGAACACGTCGCGCACCAGCCCGTTGCCCTTGTGCACGCGCAGCTTGCCGCCATCGGCGGTGGCGATGCCCGCCGCGTCCTGGCCGCGGTGCTGCAGGACGGTCAACCCGTCGTACAGCTCCGCTGCGACTTCAGCCTGACCGACGATTCCGACGATGCCACACATGGCGCTGGTTCCTGTTGGAGCGGTTGCGGGTTACGGATGCGGGCGGACGATGCCGTCGATGCCGGCCTTGGCCTTGACCTGCGCCTTCAGCGCGTCCGCCTCGGCGCGGTTCATCGCCGGGCCCACGCGCACGCGGGTGCGCTTGCCGGCGTCGGTGTTGACCGTATCGGTGAAGGCGTTCAGGCCGGCGCCGCGCAGCTTGTCGCGCAGGGCGGCGGCGGCGTTGGCATCGGCGAACGCGCCGACCTGCACCACGAAACCGGTCTTGCCGGTATCGGCCGGCTTGGGCGCGGGCGCGGCGGCTTCCGGCTTCGGCGCGGGCGGCGTGGCCGTTGCCAGCGGTTTCGCGGGCGCGGCCACGGCAGGCTTGGCGTCCTGTGCGGACACGACGGGCTTGGCCGGCGGCGCGACCGCGCTGGCGGCCGGCTTCGCGGGCGGCGGCAAGGGATCGGTCTTCGCTGGCGCGGACGGTGGCGGCGCAGGCACGGCGACAGCGGTCGATGCCGCAGCGGTGGCGGCCGGTGCATCCAGGGCAACGACCTTGGCGCCGACGGCGGCGTTGACCTGCACCGCGCGCAGGCGCGCGGATTCGGCCATGGCGTGGTCGGCGAACGGTCCGACGCGCACGCGCTGGGCTTCGCGGCCGTTGAGCGGCACGGCTTCGCGATAGGCGGTCAGTCCCGCCGCCTTCAATGCAGCGATGACCTTGTCGGCGTCGGCGGCGCTGGCATAGCTGCCGAAGCTGACCACGTAGTCGCCGGCCGCGCTCGTCGGAAACGCGTCGTCCTGCGCGGGCTCGGCGCTGGCCGCGTCCGGAGTGGCCAGCGGCATGCCGACCGCGCCGCCGCGCGGGGTCGCGCCTGGCTCGGTGAGCGACAGGTCGCGGGTGGCGGTATCGCCCGCGGCCTTGGGTTCGGCGGGGATGTCCAGCGGCACGTCGGACACGCCGCTGTCGGGCGCCGGGCCCTTGACCAGCATGGGCAGGAAGATCACCGCCAGCGCGATCAGCACGACCGCGCCGACCAGGCGCTGCTTCAGGGAAGAATCCATCGAAGGGGGAACCGGCGGCCGGGGACGCGAATTATACCGGCCTGCGTCGTGGCCCCGGCTTAACCGTTCGCCTCGAATCGCTCAAGCGCGGCCGTCGCGGTGTGGAAGGAGCCGAAGACCAGCACCCTTCCATCCGCATCGGCCTGCGCGATGGCGGCATCCAGCGCCGCCGCGACATCGGCATGGCGGACCGCGCCAGCGGCCGCGGTATCGGCCAATCGCCGCGCCAAGTCGTCCACGCCCTGCCCGCGCGGCCCGGCATCGGCCAGTCCGGCGAGATGCCAGCCATCCACCATCTCCGCCAGCGCAGCCACCACGCCCGCAACGTCCTTGTCCGCCAGCGCGGCATACACCGCCAGCGTGCGCCGCTTCGGTTGGCGACGCAGCCACGCCGCCAACGCACGCGCCGCCTGCGGGTTGTGGCCGACATCGACCACCACCTCCACGCCGTCCTGCTCGAAGCGTTGCAGGCGCCCGGCGACCTGCGCATTGGCCACGCCCTCGGCATACGTGCGCTTGTCGATGCGCGCACCCAGCGCGCGCAGGGCGGCGATCGCGCAGGCGGCATTGCGCAGCTGTACCGGCGCGGCGAGCGCGGGCATCGGTAACTGCATCGAGAAACCGACCTCGCGCCAGCGCCAAGTGCCGGCATCGAGGGGCTCGGCGAAGAAATCGTTGGCGATCCGCCAGGCCTGCGCGCCGATCGCATAGGCATGGCGCAGCACGCTGGCCGGCGGATCGTCGTCGCCCAGCACCAATGGCTTGAACGGGCGGGCGATGCCGGCCTTCTCCAGGCCGATGGTTTCGATGTCCTCGCCCAGCCAGTCCTGGTGGTCGAGGTCAACCGTGGTGATGATCGAAGCATCCGCATCGACCAGGTTCACCGCATCCAGCCGCCCGCCGAGGCCGACTTCCAGCACCGCGAGGTCGAGCTTGTTGCGCGCGAACAGCCACAGCGCGCACAGCGTGCCGTATTCGAAATAGGTCAGCGGCGTGTCGCCGCGCGCCGCTTCAACCGCTTCGAAACCGGCGACGAGATCCGCATCATCGGCATCGTGCCCATCGATGCGCACGCGCTCGTTGTAGCGCAGCAGGTGCGGCGAGGTGTAGCTGCCGACCTTCCAGCCATGCGCGCGGGCGATGGCCTCGACGAAGGCGACGGTCGAGCCCTTGCCATTGGTGCCGCCCACGGTGATCACGCGCTTGGCGGGACGTTTCAAGCCCATCCGCGCGGCGACTTCGCGCACGCGGTCCAGGCCCATGTCGATGGCTTTCGGGTGCTGGCGTTCGATGAAATCGAGCCAGTCGGAAATTGATCGCTGCATGACGTTCATTTTATGCGCGTCACCGCGCCGAAGCCCTCCCGCCCGGAGACTTCGCCGCTCAGGCTCCGCATCCGGCTCCGATGCGCGGCCGCGCGCCATCCATGGCGCGCTCGAAGCCTCCGGGCGGGAGGACTCCGGCGCTACACTCCCGCACTACAACGCCCGATGCACCGCCTCGCCGAACAGCGCGGTGTGATGGCTGCAGTCGTTCAGCCGCACCACGCCCAGCGCATCGACGTTCGCCCCTTCCAGCAGGTTGAGCGTGGTCGGCGCCTGGCGGAAGGTCCACAGCTTCGCCAGCGGGATGCCGAGCACGCGGCACAGCAAGACGCGGTTCACCGCGTCATGGGCGACCACCAGCAGGGTGTCGTCCTCGCCCAGGCCCGCGCAGGCGCGCGCGAACGCGGGCCAGGCGCGATCCAGCACCTGTTGCAGGGACTCGCCGCCCGCGCCGGGCATCTGCACCGTGTCGGGGGCATCGCGCCAGGCCTGCAGGCGCTCGCCATCGCGCTGACGGATCTCGCTGGCGAGCAGGCCTTCCCACTCGCCGTGGGCGATTTCCTTGAAGCCCTCGTCGAGCATCAGTTGCGCGGCGCGCGCCTCGCCCAGCGCGAGCTCGGCGGTGCGACGCGCGCGCGACAGCGGCGAAGCGATGGCGCGGTCGATGCGCACATCGCGCAAGCGCTCGCCCAGCGCGGTGGCCTGGGCGATGCCGACCTCGGACAGCGGGATGTCTTCCTGGCCCTGGTAGCGGCCTTCGGCGTTCCACGGCGTCTCGCCATGGCGTGCAAGCAGGATGCGCATGCTTACACCTGCGCCAGCGAGAGCACGCCGGGCATGGCGCGCAGGGTGGCCAGCTGGGCATCGTCCAGCGCGCGATCGACGGTGATCGCCGCGCGCGCCTGGCCGTCGCCGGCCGCGCCGAGGGCGAAGTTGACGATGTTGATGCCGAGCGCGCCCAGCTGCGAACCCACCGCACCGACCATGCCGGGCCGGTCCTCGTTGCGCAGCAGCAGCACGTGCGACTGCGGGTCGAATTCGATTTCCACGCCGTCCAGGCGCACCACGCGCGGACCGCGATGCAGGGTGGCGTCGATCTCGCGGCTGCGGTTGCCGTCGCTCACGCGGATCTTGAGCAGGCGGTCGAAGCCGTCGCCGTCGCCGCCCACGGTTTCGGCGACCACCAGGCCGCGCGCGGCGGCTTCGGCCAGCGCGTTGACCGGAGTCACGCGGCCGGAATGCGCGCCCAGCAGCGAGGCCACCAACAGCCGCGTCAGCGGCCGCGTATCCAGCGCGTCGGTGCGGCCGGCGTAGGTGATGTCGAGCCGGGTCGGCGCCTGCACGATGCGCGCGGCCAGCCTGCCCAGCGAGGTCATCAGCGGCATCCACGGGCCGACCTCGCGCGCGGCTTCGGCGGTCAGCGGCGGCAGGTTGACGCAGCCGGCAACGGCGCCGGTGGCGGCGAAATCGATCACCTGCCTGGCCAGGATGGTGCTGACCGCCTGCTGCGCTTCGCTGGTGGAGGCGCCGAGGTGCGGGGTCAGGATCAGCTTCGGATGCGCGCGCAGCGGCGAGTCTTCCTGCAGCGGCTCGGTGGCGAAGGTGTCGAGCGCGGCGCCGGCGATGTGCCCCTCGTCCAGCAGTTGCAGCAGCGCCGCCTCATCGACCAGCCCGCCGCGCGCGGCGTTGACGATGTAGGCGCCCTTCTTCATCGCGCGCATGCGCTCTTCGGACAGCAGGTTGGTGGTGTCCTTGGTGCGCGGGATGTGCAGGGTGACCACATCGGCCCAGGCCAGCAATTCGTCCAGCGTCTTCAGCGGCACGCTGCCCTTGGCGGCGGCGGACGGCGGCAGGAACGGGTCGAACGCGGCCACGTCCATGCCGATGCCGGCGGCCTTGCGCGCCACCGTGCCACCGATGCGGCCGAGGCCGATCACGCCCAGCTTCTTGCCTTCCAGCTCGAAGCCGGTCAGGCCCGCCTTCGGCCATTGCCCGGCCTTCATGCCGGCGTCGGCGCGCGGGATGTGGCGGGCCAGCGCGAACAGCAGCGAGATCGCGTGCTCGGCGGCGGCCAGGGTGTTGCCGTCGGGGGCGTTCATCACCGCGATGCCGCGCGCGGTGGCGGCCTCGACATCGATCGTGTCCACGCCGGCGCCGGCGCGGCCGATCACCTTGAGCTTGCCGGCATCGGCCAGCGCATCGGCGGTGATCTGGGTCGCCGAGCGCACCAGCACGGCATCGGCATCGGCCAGCGCCAGCTTCAGCGCGTCCGCGTCCTTGATCGGGGGGGAGACCAGCACGTCCCATCCCGCATCGCGGAACAGGGCCAGTCCGTCTTCGTGGATTCCATCGCAGGCCAGCACTTTCATCACATCAGCTCCAGTGGGGAATTACCTGATCAGGTCAGGACCCGCGGAAGCCATGGCAGCCGGCACAGCGCAAACGACAACGTACTGGAGGTACGAAAAACAGCGGAATCACGGCGAAAAGCGCGGGATTCCACTTGCGATCGGGAGACGGGGCCGGCTGGCATGGGAATCCGCGATGGCCAAAGCCTAGCAGAGTTCACCGCTGGTTACGCAACTGGCGCTACCCTGCCGATTGTTTCCATTGGAACCAGTGCCATGCAGGCCAAGGGCGAATTCGAGGTCAAGCGCATCCCGCAGGAGGAACTGGACATCGGCGGCGGTGCCAGCGTCGGCCATTCGCGGTTCGACAAGCGCTTCCATGGGCCACTGGACGCCACCAGCGTGGTGCATATGCTGGCGGTGATGTCGAAGGTGCCCGGCTCCGGCGCGTACGTGGCGATGGAGCGCATCGAAGGCACGCTCGACGGCCGGCACGGCAGCTTCTACGCCCAGCACAACGGCATCATGGATCGTGGCAAGCCGTCGCTGAGCCTGACCGTGGTGCCCGACAGCGGTAGCGACGCGCTCACCGGCCTGCGCGGCAACATCGCCATCGACATTGTCGACGGCAAGCACTACTACACCTTCGACTACGAGCTCGACGCAGGCTGAAGCAGCAACGAAAACGCCGGCACTCGGCCGGCGTTTTCGTGTCACGCAACGCGCGCTCGCATCACTTCTTCGGCGCGACGCCCATTTCCTTCAGCAGCTGCGGCGCCGGCATCACCTCCTGCATGATCCAGCGCATGTAGCGCTGGTCCATCGAGATCATGCGGGTGACGGTCGGATCGAACACCCAGTTCGAGGCCACCGATTCCCAGTTGCCGTCGAAGGCCAGACCGACCAGCTTGCCGTGCGCGTCCAGCACCGGCGAACCGGAGTTGCCGCCGGTGATGTCGAGGTCGGACAGGAAGTTGACCGGCACCGTCTTCAGCTTGGCATCGGCCAGGCCGGAATACTTCTTCGCCTTGATCGCATCCAGCTGCGCCTGCGGCGCGTCGAACGGCTCCTTGCCGGTCGCCTTGGCCGCCACCTGTTCCAGCGTGGTGAACGCGTCCTCCGGCTTGCTGTTGCCGGGCTTGGTGTAGCCCATCACGTTGCCGAAGGTGATGCGCAGCGAGGAGTTCGCATCCGGATACACCGCCTTGCCCTGCGCCTTGTTGTAGTCGGCCACCGCCTGCAGGTAGGTGGCGCGCGGGATCACCGCCTCGCCGGCGCGCAGCTTGCGGTCCTCCTCCAGCTTCAGCGAGGTCGGCAGCATCGCCACCGCGTACTGGATCGCCGGATCGGTGCTGGTTTCGAACGCCTTGCGGTCGGCCGACAGCCACTTCATGCGCTCGTCCACATTGCCCAGCTTGCTGGCGTTGATGCGGTCGAGCGCGGCATCCACCGCCTTGGCATCGTTGCCACCGATCCACTTGTCGATGGCGGGCACGCGCTGGTCGGCCGGCAGGGCGATGTACTGCATCAGCCAGTAGCGCTGCAGCTGGCGATCCATCGCCGCCACGTAGCGACGATCCATCTGCTTGAGGCCGCCCTCGAAACCGGGCAGGTCGCGCTGCTGGAAGCCGGATTCGCGCTGCGCGTCCGGCTTCTCGCGTTCGACCGCGAGGCGGTACAGGCTCAACGCGGTGCTGCCCAGCGCGCCGCCGACGTTGCCGATCACGCCATCGCGCTCGCGGGTCTTGCGCGCGGCATCGCCCAGCGCGACCAGCGTGTCGTGCGCGGCCAGCGCCTGCTTGCCGGCATCGCCCCGCGACTTCAGCCAGTCCAGCACCGCCTGCTCGCGCTCGCGCTTGATGCCGGCCGCGCCCATGCGCTTGAAGCCTTCCATCTGGCCGTCGTAGTTCTTCAGGGTGTTTTCCCAGCCGCGCACGGTGTTGGCGTACTTGACCGCGATGTCCTTGTTGGCCTCGCCTGCGGCCAGCACCATCGCCACCAGTTCCTTGTAGCGCTTGCTGACGGTCGGATAGGTCCACGCGGCGGTGGCGTCGAAATCGTTGGCCAGCGCGTAGCGGCTGGTGCTGCCCGGGTAACCGGCGACCATCACGAAATCGCCCTCGCGCAGCGGCTGGTCGGCGATCTTCAGCCAGTGCCTGGGCTGGAACGGCACGTTGTCCTTGCTGTACGCGGCCGGCCTGCCGTCCTTGCCGACGTAGGCGCGGTAGAACGAGAAGTCGCCGGTGTGGCGCGGCCACATCCAGTTGTCGACTTCGCCGCCGTAATTGCCCACGCCGCGCGGCGGCGCGTAGGCCAGGCGCACGTCCTTGATCTCGATGTTCTTGAACAGGCGGTAGGTGTTGCCGCCCATGAAGCTGTACAGGCGGCAGCGCGAACCCGCATCGGCTTCGCACTCGGACACCAATTTCTTCTCCAGGTCGTCGACCGCCTTGGTGCGCGCAAGCGCGCCCGGCGCGGCGGCGATCGCGGCCTTCACCTGGGCGGTGACGTCGGTGATCTCGTCCAGTACGTAGATGCGCGCGTTCGGGCCGGCGGACAGTTCATCGGCCATGGTCGGCGCGTTGAAACCGAGGTCGATGAGGTTGCGCTCCGCGGTGGAGTTCAGCTGGATCGCGCCGTACGCGCAATGGTGGTTGGTCACCACCAGGCCCTGCGGCGAGACGAAGCTGGCGGTGCAGCCGCCCAGCGAGACCACCGCGCCCATCGGGTCGCCGGTGAGGTCGGCCAGTTGCTTCGGATCGAGCTTGAGGCCGGCGGTCTTCAGCGGGCCGGCGATTTCCGGCAACTGCTGCGGCACCCACATGCCCTCGCCCGCATTCGCGGAGAGCGCGATTCCCATCGTTGCCAGGGCAATGCCCGTGGCCAGGCTTGTCTTATTGCGCATCATCGTGTCCTTCGTTCGTGTTCGAGTCTTGCGTTCATCCGTGACGGATCATTCCGCAGACAGGTTCATTTCCTTGAGCAGCTGCGGCGCCGGGTACACCTTGGCCAGCAGCCAGCGCAGGTAGCGCATGTCGACGTGGATCGCGCGCTTGTAGCGCGGATCGAACATCCAGCTGGCGCTGACCGCTTCCCAGTTGCTGTCGAAGTTCAGGCCGATCAGCTTGCCGTTCGCATCCAGCACCGGCGAGCCGGAATTGCCGCCGGTGGTGTCGAGGTTGGTCATGAAGTCGACGGTCTGCGTCTTCAGGGTCGGGTCGATGGTGCTGCCGAAGTCGCCCTTGGCGATCGCCTCAAGCAGCGGCTTCGGCGCATCGAACGGCTCCACCCCGGTGTTCTTCTCGACGATGCCGGCCACCGTGGTCAGCGGACGATAGTCCATGCCGTCGCGCGGGCTGAGCGGGCTGATCTTGCCATAGCTCACGCGCAAGGTGGAGTTGGCATCCGGATACACCGCCTTGCCCTGCGAATTGCGGTAACCGATCAGCGCCTGCATGTAGGCCGGGCGCAGGCGCAGCAGTTCGCCGCTGCGCTGTTTCGCTTCGTCTTCCATGCGCAGCAAGGCAGGCTGCAGGACGGCGGCGGCTTTCATCATCGGATCGGCGGAAGCGGCCACGGCCTTCGGATCGGCCTTCATCAGCGCCAACCGGTTCGCTTCGTCGCCCAGTTTCGTTTCGATGTACAGCGTGTTGAGCATCGCGGCGGCCATCGCCTTGTCCTTGCCGAACACCGCATCGAATTCCGGCACGCGCTGCGCCGCAGGCAAGGCGAAATAGCGATCCAGCGCGAACAGCAGCGTGGCCTTTTCCACTTCCGGGTCGTAACGGCGCTGCAGCTGCTTGAGGCCGCCCTCGATGGTGGCTTCATCGCGCTGCTGGTAGCCGGATTCGCGCTGCGCGTCCGGCTTGCCGCGTTCCAGCGCGAGGCGTTGCAGCACGATCGCCTGGCCGAGCAGGCCCGGGCGCAGGAACGGCAGGATGAAGTCGCGCTCGCGGCTGGCCTGCGCGGCATCCAGCTGCGCCTGCATCGCGCGGATGTCGGCCTGCAGGGCGGCGGCATTCGGCTGTTTCGCCAGCCACGCCAGCATCGCCGCTTCGTCCTCGCGACGCACGCGCACCGCATCGCTGCGGCGCAGGCCGTCGAGCTCGCCCTGTGCGCGCTTCAGCGTGTTCTTCTGCCCGGCGACGGTCGAGGCGTACAACACCTCCTTGGCCTTGTCGCCCTTGGTCGCGGCCTGGATGGTGTCGATCAACCCACCGACGACCTCGACGCGGGTCGGCAGCAACCAGTCGATCTGGTTGGCGAATTCCGATGCGGTGCGATGGCGGAAGGTGGTGCCCGGGTAACCGGCCACCATCGCGAAGTCGCCGGCCTTCACCGGCGCGGTCGACACGGTCAGGTGCGCGGGCGGCGCGTACGGCACATTGTCCTTGCTGTACGCCGCCGGCTTGCCGTCCTTGCCGACGTAGGCGCGATAGAAACTGAAATCGCCGGTATGGCGCGGCCACATGAAGTTGTCGATCTCGTCGCCGTAGTTGCCGATCGAACGCGGCGGCGCGTACACCAGGCGGACGTCGCGCACCTCGAACTGCTTGATCAGGTAGAACTCGCGGCCGTAGTACATGTCGGCGACGCTGCAGCGATGGCCGGCGTCCTGTTCGCAGGCGGCCACCGCGACCTTCTTCGCGGCATCGACGGCATCGAAATACGCGCGTCCGGTCTTACCCTTGGCATCGGCGAGGATGCGATCGGTCACGCTGTCGAAGCCGACCGTCACCCAGATCCGGGCAGCCGGCCCGGCGGAGGGCTCATCGGCCATGGTCGCGGCGTTGAAGCCGTCCTCGATCAGGTTGCGTTCCGCGGTGGAGTTCAGCTGGATCGCGCCCAGCGCGCAGTGGTGGTTGGTCACCACCAGCCCCTGCGGCGAGACGAAACTCGCGGTGCAGCCGCCCAGCGAGACCACCGCGCTCATCGGGTATCTGGTGAGGTCGGCCAGGTCGGCGGGATTGCCCTTGAACCCCGCCGCCTTCAGCTGCTTCGACAGCTGCGGCAACTGGGACGGCATCCACATGCCTTCGTCGGCATGGGCGGCTCCGCAGGCAAGGCTGAGCAGGATGGCGGCGGGCAACATACGGTGGCGCATTCAACAACCCCAAGCTCTTGGCAACTTTCGATTACACCATCCCCCCGCATTTTCGGCCTGTGCCCGGAGTCATGCCGGTCATCTCCAGTTCGGCAAGCGGTAAAATGCCAGATTGATCACCAGCGTTACCGAGAGGCGAGACGATGTCGCAGAACACCATGCGGGCGCTGGTCAAGCGCGAAGCGGCCAAGGGCATCTGGATGGAACAGGTGCCGGTGCCGACGCCCGGCCCCAACGAGGTGCTGATCAAGCTCGAGAAGACCGCGATCTGCGGCACCGACCTGCACATCTACCTGTGGGACGAGTGGAGCCAGCGCACGATCAAGCCGGGCCTGGTCATCGGCCACGAATTCGTCGGCCGCATCGTCGAGATCGGTCCCGGCGTCAGCGGCTACACGCTTGGCCAGCGCGTTTCCGCCGAAGGCCACATCGTCTGCGGCCATTGCCGCAACTGCCGCGCCGGCAAGCAGCACCTGTGCCCGAACACGGTCGGCATCGGCGTCAACCGCAACGGCGCGTTCGCCGAATACATCGTGATGCCGGCATCCAACCTGTGGCCGATCCCCGACCAGATCCCGAGCGAACTCGCCGCGTTCTTCGATCCCTACGGCAACGCCGCGCACTGCGCGCTGGAATTCGACGTGGTCGGCGAGGACGTGCTGATCACCGGCGCCGGCCCGATCGGCATCATCGCCGCCGGCATCTGCAAGCACATCGGCGCGCGCAACGTGGTCGTCACCGACGTCAACGACTATCGATTGAAGCTGGCCGCCGACATGGGCGCGACCCGCGTAGTCAACGTCGCCAACACCAAGCTCAAGGACGTGATGGCCGACCTGCACATGGAAGGCTTCGACGTGGGCCTGGAGATGAGCGGCAACCCGCGCGCCTTCGGCGACATGCTCGACTGCATGTACAACGGCGGCAAGATCGCGATGCTCGGCATCATGCCGAACGGCGCCGGCATCGACTGGGACAAGGTGATCTTCAAGGGCCTGACCTTGCACGGCATCTACGGCCGGCGCATGTACGAGACCTGGTACAAGATGACCCAACTGGTGCTGGGCGGCTTCCCGCTGGGCAAGGTGCTGACGCATCAATTGCCGATCGACGACTTCCAGAAGGGCTTCGAGCTGATGGAAGGCGGCAAGTCCGGCAAGGTCGTGCTGAGCTGGAACTGAGGACGACCATGAGCCTGACCGAACGCTACGCCGCCACCCTCGACGAAATCCGCGCCGCCGGCCTGTTCAAGTCCGAGCGCATCATCACCAGCCCGCAGTCGGCCGAGATCCAGCTGGCCGATGGCCGCACGGTGCTGAATTTCTGCGCCAACAACTACCTGGGCCTGGCCGACCATCCGGACGTGATCGCGGCGGCGAAGCAAGCACTGGATACGCACGGCTTCGGCATGGCCTCGGTGCGCTTCATCTGCGGCACCCAGGACCTGCACAAGCAGCTGGAAAAGACCATCGCCGAGTTCTTCGGCACCGAGGACACCATCCTCTACGCCGCCTGCTTCGACGCCAACGGCGGGCTGTTCGAGCCGCTGCTGGACGAACACGACGCGATCATCTCCGACGCACTGAACCACGCCTCGATCATCGACGGCGTGCGCCTGTGCAAGGCCAAGCGCTACCGCTACGCCAACTGCGACATGGCCGACCTCGAGAAACAGCTGCAGCAGGCCAGGGACGATGGCGCGCGCACCATCATGGTCACCACCGACGGCGTGTTCTCGATGGACGGTTTCATCGCGCCGTTGGACGAGATCACCGCGCTGGCGAAGAAATACGGCGCGCTGGTGCACATCGACGAATGCCATGCCACCGGGTTCCTCGGCGCCACCGGCCGCGGCAGCGCCGAAGTGAAGGGCGTGCTCGACAAGATCGACATCTTCACCGGCACCTTGGGCAAGGCGATGGGCGGCGCGCTCGGCGGCTTCACCACCGCCAAGCGCGAAGTCATCGAACTGCTGCGCCAGCGTTCGCGCCCCTACCTGTTCTCCAATTCGCTGCCGCCGCACGTGGTGGCCGCCGGCATCAAGGCCTTCGAGATGCTTTCAAGCGCCGGCGAATTGCGCGAGCGCCTGCGCGAGAACACCGCCTACTTCCGCGAACGCATGACCGCCGCCGGCTTCGACATCAAGCCCGGCGTGCATCCGATCAGCCCGGTGATGCTGTACGACGCGCCGCTGGCGCAGCGCTTCGCCGAGCGCTTGCTGGAGGAAGGCATCTACGCGATCGGCTTCTTCTTCCCGGTGGTGGCGAAGGGCCAGGCGCGCATTCGTACGCAGATGAGTGCGGCGCATACGCGCGAGCACCTCGATCGCGCGATCGACGCGTTCATCCGCATCGGCAAGGAACTGGGCGTGCTGAAGGCCTGAGGTTCAGTCGCCGCCCAGCGCGGCCACTTCTTCGACGGTCAAATCGCGCCACTGCCCTTTCGGCAAGTCGCCGAGTTGCAGCGTGCCGATCGCGACGCGCAACAGCCGCAATACGCCGATGTCGAGCGCCGCCAGCAGGCGCCGGATCTGCCGGTTGCGGCCTTCGTCGAGGCTGATTTCCAGCCAGGCGTTCTTTTCGCCGGCGCGCAGCAACGATACGGATTTCGCCCGCAGCAGCGCGCCCTCGCAATCGACGCCTGCGCGCATCGCGGCCATGCACGCATCGTCCGGGATGCGATCGACCTGCACGTGGTAGACCTTGTCCGGCCCGGTCGCGGGATCGGCGATGCGCGCCGCCCATTGCGGATCGTTGCTGAACAGCAGCAAGCCTTCGCTGGCCTTGTCCAGCCGCCCGACCGGCGCGATATGCCCGAGCTCCGCGCCATCGAAACAGCGATACACCGTGTCGCGCCCGCGTTCGTCGCGCAGCGTCGTCACCAGCCCGCGCGGCTTGTTGAGCATCAGATGGCGCACCGCCACGGCGGAGGCCTCGACGTTGTCGATTTCGATCAATGCATGCTGCAGGTCGGCCGGATGCTCCGGATTGCGGACTACGCGCCCGTCGAGCCGCACGCGTCCTTCGCGCACCAACCGTTCGCCTTCGCTTCGCGAGCACAAGCCACGCTTGGAAAGCACGCGCGCCAAGCCATAACGCGGACGCGTCATGCGCTGCGAGGCATCACTTCTTCTTGGCAGGCGGCGCCGCGGGTTGCGGTTCGCTTGCGGCAGGCGCCGTGGCGTCCTTGCGGCCAACGACCCGCACGCCACGCGATTTCATCCAGGCATCGAACTCGTCGGCGGTCATGCGCTTGCCGTTCTGGGTCATGTTGAACCGCCACGGCGTGTTGTCGTACTCGGTCTTCGGCTTGTAGGCCGCGGGGTTGCCGGGATCGACCACGCTGCCGGCGGGTTTGGCATTCGCCATCGCCCGGCAACCATCCTGCCGGATCCGCAGCAGCACGTTGTCGACCGACAACGCTTCATCGAAGGCCTGCGACAGCACGCCGCTCGCGCCCCCCAGTTGCGTAGTCGCGGGGGACAGCTCGATCGCCACCGGCGAGAGCACCGCGGGACGCACCGGCGTCGCCACCATCAGGTCGCTGTTGCAGATAGCGCCCGCCTGCGCGAACGACACCATCGGCACACTCGACAACAGCAACGCACCCAGCACACGACGAGTCGACATGTAGATCCCCATGAGTTGCCCGAAGTGTAGGCCGTCGCATGCGCACGCCGCAATTCTCGCCAGCCGAAAAGACGAAGCCCGGCACATGGCCGGGCTTCGCATCTTGCAGGACCGACAACCGTATTACTGGCTGTTCAGCTCGGTGCGGCGGTTGGTCTCGCTCTTGCAGCCCGGCAGGGTCTGGCCCTTGTCCTCGAGCGGACGGCTCTCGCCGTAACCGGTCGGACCGGCCAGGCGGCCACCGTCGACGCCATTGCTGGTCAGGTAGTCGTAGACCACCTGCGAACGACGCTGCGACAGACCCTGGTTGTACTCGTCGCTGCCGCACTGGTCGGTGTGGCCAGCCACTTCGACGCGCAGTTCCGGATAGCGCTTCAGGATTTCGACGGCCTCGTTCAGGATCGCGATCGCGTCCGGACGCAGGGTCGACTTGTCGAAGTCGAAGTTGACGCCCTTCAGGTCGATCGAGACCGGCACCGGGCAGCCGTCCGGACCGATGGTCTGGCCAGCCTGCGAACCCGGGCACTTGTCGTTGCAGTTGTTGACGCCGTCGCCGTCGTCATCCATGTCGGCGCAGTTCGGCGCGACCGGCGCCGGGGCAACCGGGGCAACCGGCTCCGGGCCGAGGGCCACGGTCAGGCCGACCGAAGCCAGCAGGTCGGTGAAGCTGTTTTCCTGCGCATACGGACCAGCCTGCTGGTCGTCGAAATCGATGCGGGTGCCGACTTCGGTGCGCAGATCCACGCGACCGAAATCGAACTGCAGGCCAGCGCCCAGGTTCAACGCCAAGTTGGAGTCTTCATGCTGGAACGGGTTATTCGGGTTCAGCGCAACGGTGTACTCTTCCTCGTGACGCTGCCAGCCGATGCCGCCGCGCACGTAGGGCCACCACTTGGAATCAGCGTTGCGGAAGTGGTAACGACCGTCCACGGAGACGCCGTACTGGCTCCACCACAGGTTCGGGTTACGCGTTGCATCGGGATTCTGGTAGTTGACTTCCGCTTCGAGCGAGATATTCGGAGTCAGGAACTTGCCGAAACCGAGGGTGCCGAACAGCGAGTCTTCGGTGTGGCGATCCTTGTCCTGGAAGTTCACGCCGGTCGAACCGGAGACATACCAGCGATCATCAAACTCCTGGGCGGACGCAGCCTGCGCCAGACCCAGACCACCCAGAAGGGCGGCGCAGAGGAGTTTCTTATTCATGTTCAGCTCCTTGATCAGTAAAGAAACCTGTGACGCAGAATGCTCTATGGACGGCTGAGTCCGCACGCCATCCAACATAGAGTAGCGTCGGGCGCGTGAAAGCCGTGTTAACGCTACCATAACAGTTATGGCTTGGAAAGCCCGTTCAGCCTCCTGACTCGAATGATAACAAGTCGAAGGCGGTGACCGAAACCGCACTGAAACATTGCGCGGGATCACACCTGGGTCGCAAGACCGCCATTGACTGTATTCGGCGTTGCGCCGCTGGTCCGCCGGATCGGCCCTGCACGGAATGCGACTCAGCCCTCGGACACCATCACCGTCACCTCGGGCAGTCGCATGATGCACGCAACCGTACGCATCAGTATGCTAGCGTCATGAACGAGCCCACACCCTACCCGCACCTGTTCCGCGCCCTCGACCTAGGCTTCACCACCCTGCGCAACCGGGTGCTGATGGGCTCGATGCATACCGGGCTGGAAGACCGCAGCGCCGACTTCCCGAAACTCGCCGCCTATTTCGCCGAACGCGCCGCCGGTGGCGCCGGCCTGATCGTGACCGGCGGTTTCGCGCCGAACATCACCGGCTGGCTCAAGCCCTTCGCCAGCCGCATGTCCATGCCCTGGCATGTACGCCGGCACCGGCAGGTCACCTCGGCGGTGCATGCGCACGACGGCAAGATCTGCCTGCAACTGCTGCATGCGGGGCGCTATGCCTACCACCCCCTGTCGGTGTCGGCCTCGAAGCTGAAGGCACCGATCAATCCCTTCACCCCGCGCGCACTGTCGGCGCGCGGCGTCGAACGCCAGATCGGCGATTTCGCCAACGCCGCCAGGCTCGCCCGCGAGGCCGGTTACGACGGCGTCGAGATCATGGGTTCGGAAGGCTACCTGCTGAACCAGTTCACCGTCGCCCGCACCAACCGGCGCAACGACGCGTGGGGCGGCGATGCGGCGAAGCGCATGCGCTTCGCGGTGGAGATCGTGCGCCGCGTGCGCGAGGCCTGCGGACCGGATTTCATCATCGTCTACCGGCTGTCGATGCTCGACCTGGTCGAAGGCGGCAACGGCTGGGACGACATCGTGGCCCAAGCCAAGGCGGTGGAAGCGGCCGGCGCGACCATCATCAACACCGGCATCGGCTGGCATGAGGCACGGGTGCCGACCATCGCCACCTCGGTGCCGCGCGCGGCGTTCACCGGCGTCACCGCCAAGCTCAAGCCGCATGTGACGCTGCCGCTGATCACCACCAACCGCATCAACATGCCCGATGTCGCCGAGGCCGTCCTGGCCGCCGGCCACGCGGACATGGTGTCGATGGCGCGGCCATTGCTCGCGGATCCGCACTGGGTCAACAAGGCGAAGGCCGGGCGCAGCGAGGCGATCAACACCTGCATCGCCTGCAACCAGGCCTGCCTCGACCATGTGTTCGAGAACAAGAAGGCCAGTTGCCTGGTGAATCCGCGCGCCTGCGCGGAAACCGAACTGAACTACACGAAGACGACCGCGCCGAAATCGATCGCCGTGGTCGGTGCCGGCCCTGCAGGCCTGGCCTGCGCCACCGTCGCCGCCGAGCGCGGCCACAAGGTGACGCTGTTCGATGCCGCCGGCGAGATCGGCGGCCAGTTCAACCTGGCCAAGCAGATCCCGGGCAAGGAAGAGTTCCACGAGACCTTGCGTTACTTCCGCCATCGCATCGCCGAGACCGGCGTCGAGTTGCGGCTGGATACGCGCGCCGATGCCGATGCGCTTGCACGTTTCGATGACGTGGTCGTCGCCACCGGCGTGACCCCGCGCGCGGTCGATTTCCCCGGCATCGACCATCCGAAGGTCGTCGGCTATCTCGATGTGCTGCAGCGTCGGGTGGTGGCGGGGGCGAAGGTCGCGATCATCGGCGCCGGCGGGATCGGCTTCGACGTCGGCGAGTTCCTGGTGCAGGAAGGTGAGTCGGCTTCGCTCGATCCGCAACGCTGGATGGCCGAATGGGGCGTGGATGCCGCGTTCGCCGCGCCCGGCGGCCTGGCCAAACCGCATCCGGAACCCGCCGCGCGCAAGGTCTGGCTGCTGCAGCGCACGCAGGGCAAGCCCGGCGCGCGGCTGGGCAAGACCACCGGCTGGATCCATCGCGCCACGCTGAAGGCGAAGGGCGTGAAGATGCTGGGCGGGGTCGAATACCTGGGCGTGGACGATGCCGGCCTGCATATCCGCGTCGACGGCAGCGAACAGGTGCTGGACGTCGACCACGTCGTCATCTGCGCCGGCCAGGAACCGCGCCGCGAGTTGTTCGATGCGCTCGCCGCGCAGGGCCGCAAGGCGCATCTGATCGGCGGCGCCGACGTGGCCGCGGAGCTGGACGCCAAGCGCGCGATCGCCCAGGGCAGCCGTCTGGCAGCCACGCTTTGAGCGTGGATCCAGAATAAAAACTCCAATCGAATCAGTGGTTTCTGAAACAGACGTTCAGGAACCGTTCGGTATCGGCTGCCTAAGGTGCGCGAACTTTTTGGCCTGACGGATCGCCCGAGCGCGTGATCCCGAAGGTGAACCGGCACGCCGGCCGAACCCTTCACTGGTACGGCGCGCCCGGGCAAAGGCCGCCATCAGAGCTGCCGCCCTCCCCAGTACGCCATGACGCATGTGTTCGCACCGGCTCGCCCGATGCAGATGCCTGCGCCGCAACGGAGCAAGGAGTCCGACATGAAACTGGCGTGGATCCTCTGGATGGCCGGCAACGTCTTGCCGCAACCGGCCGCCGACTCGCTGTGCCTCAGTACCACCGTCTACCTGGAAGCCCGCGACCAGTCCGTGCGCGGCCAGCAGGCCGTGGCCGAAGTCGCCCTGCGCCGCCGCGACAGCGGCCTGTGGGGCCGCAACCTGTGCCAGGTGGTGACCGCGCGCAAGCAGTTCGCGCCCACCATCGTCTCGCCGCAGACCCGGCTGTCCAACAGCGAGGCCTGGGCGGAAGCCGTGACCATCGCGCTGGAATCCGAACGCAACTGGGCGTTGCCGAAGGGCAAGCGCCGCGAGATCGTGCCCGGCGCCAGCCACTTCATGGCGCATGCGATCGCCAACCCGAGCTGGCGCAACGCCTACCAGGTGGCCACGATCGGCGATCACACCTTCCTGCAGGTGCAGAAGCTCAAGCCGCGTCGCGGTTGAGCGATTGCAGGCACATGGCGCAACGAATCGTTGCGCCATGCATGATCGATCCTGGATCGCGATGGGCGGATAGTGGCCGCCTTCTCCCCGAAGGAACCATCCGATGAAGCTGTACACCTCACCGGGCGCGTGTTCGCTCGCCGACCACATCGCCCTGCAATGGATCGGCGCGCCGTTCGAGGCGCAGATCGTCAGCCGCGCGGACCGCAAGCAACCCGAATTCCTCGCCCTGAATCCCGCAGGCGCAGTGCCGGTGCTCCAGTCGGGCGACTGGGTGCTGACCCAGAACGCGGCCATCCTCAACTACCTGGCCGACAAGTTTCCCGATGCCGGGCTCGGTGGCGACGGCACGCCGGAAGGCCGCGCGGAAGTGAACCGTTGGCTCGCCTTCGTCAATGCCGACGTGCACCCGGCCTTCCATCCGTTGTTCGGTTCCAACGCCGCGCTCGGCGGCGATGCCGACGCGCAGTCGAAGGAGCTGGCGAAGCAGAAGCTGCGCGGTTACTTCGAGCGCGCCGATGCGCAGCTCGCCGGCAAGGACTGGCTGACCGGCAGCCGCTCGATCGTCGACCCCTACCTGTTCGTGGTCACCCAGTGGGCGAAGAAGACCGGCGTCGACCTGTCCGGCTTCGACAACCTGGCCGCGTTCGATGCGCGCATGGCCGCCGACCCCGGCGTGCAGGCCGCGCTCAAGGCCGAGGGCCTGCTCTGAAACACGCGCCATCGCAACACGAAAAAGGCCGCGCAATGCGCGGCCTTTTTCTTGCAGGTCGAAACGCTCAGCGCTTGTCGATGCTGACGTACTCGCGGTCTTCCGGCCCGGTGTAGTTCGCGCTGGGGCGGATGATCTTGCCGTCGATGCGCTGCTCGATCACGTGCGCGCTCCAGCCGCTGGTGCGCGCGATCACGAACAGCGGGGTGAACATCGCGGTGGGCACGCCCATCATGTGGTAGCTGACCGCGCTGAACCAGTCCAGGTTCGGGAACATCTTCTTGATGTCCCACATCACCGACTCCAGGCGCTCGGCGATGTCGTACATCTTCATGTCGCCCTGCTCCGCCGACAGCTCGCGCGCGACTTCCTTGATCACCTTGTTGCGCGGATCGGACACCGTGTACACCGGGTGGCCGAAGCCGATCACCACTTCCTTGCGCTCCACCCGCGCCTTGATGTCGGCTTCCGCCTCGTCCGGCGTCTCGTAGCGCTTCTGCACTTCGAACGCGACTTCATTCGCGCCGCCGTGCTTGGGGCCGCGCAGCGCGCCGATCGCGCCGGTGATGCAGCTGTGCATGTCGCTGCCGGTGCCGGCGATGACGCGCGCGGTGAACGTCGAGGCGTTGAACTCGTGCTCGGCGTACAGGATCAGGCTGGTGTGCATCGCGCGCACCCACGACGCGCGCGGCGCTTCGCCGTGCAGCAGGTGCAGGAAATGCCCGCCGATGCTGTCGTCGTCGGTCTCGACGTCGATGGCGCGGCCGTTGTGGCTCCAGTGGTACCAGTACAGCAGCATCGAACCGAGGCAGGCCATCAGCTTGTCGGCGATGTCGCGCGCGCCCGGATGGTTGTGGTCGTCCTTCTCCGGCGACACGCAGCCGAGCACCGACACGCCGGTGCGCATCACGTCCATCGGGTGCGCCGACGGCGGCAGTTCCTCCAGCGCCGACTTCACCGCCGCCGGGATCCCGCGCAGCGACTTCAGCTTGGCCTTGTAGCCGGCCAGCTCCGCCTTGTTCGGCAATTTGCCATGCACCAGCAGGTAGGCGATTTCCTCGAATTCGGCCGTGTTCGCGAAGTCCAGGATGTCGTAGCCGCGGTAGTGCAGGTCGTTGCCGCTGCGGCCGACGGTGCACAGCGCGGTGTTGCCGGCGGCGGTGCCGCTGAGGGCGACGGATTTCTTCGGCTTGAATGCCGGGGCGGTGGTGGCTTGCTCGCTCATCGTGGATTCCTTCGCTTACTTGTTCTGCGCAAACAGCATGTCGAGCTTGTCTTCGTAGGCGTGGTAGCCCAGGAAGTCGTAGAGCTCGTTCCGCGTCTGCAGGGTGTCGATGATGTTCTTCTGGGTGCCTTCGCGACGCACCGTCTCGTAGAAGTGCAGCGCCGCCTTGTTCATCGCCCGATAGGCGCCGCAGCAGTACAGGGCGATGTCGACGCCGGCATCGCGCAATTCGTCGGTGGTGTAGAACGGCGTGCTGCCGAACTCGGTCAGGTTGGCCAGGATCGGCACCTGCACCGCGGCCTTGAACCTGCGGTAGTCGTCGAGCGTCTTCATCGCCTCGGGGAAGATCATGTCGGCGCCGGCCTCGACATAGGCCACCGCTCGCTCGATCGCGCTGTCGATGCCTTCCACCGCGGCGGCGTCGGTGCGCGCCATGATCACGAACGACGCGTCGTTACGCGCATCGACGGCCGCCTTGACCCGGTCGACCATCTCGTCCTGCGTCACCACTTCCTTGCCGGGGCGATGGCCGCAGCGCTTCTGCCCGACCTGGTCCTCCATGTGCACCGCGGCCACGCCGATGCGCTCGAAGTTGCGGATGGTGCGGCCGATGTTGAAGGCCCCGCCCCAGCCGGTGTCGATGTCGACCAGCAGCGGCATGCCGGTGGCGTCCACGATCCGGCGCGCGTCGGTCAGCACGTCTTCCATCGTGCTGATGCCGAGGTCGGGCATGCCCAGCGAATTGGCGGCGACGCCGCCGCCGGACAGGTACAGCGCCTTGTAGCCGGTGCGCTTGGCCATCAGGCCGGCGTAGGCGGTGATCGCGCCCATCACCTGCAGCGGGGATTCGGCGGCGAGGGCGGCACGGAAGCGTGCGCCGGCGGTCTCGGACATGGCGGCATGTACCTTGGGCGGAGTCCGCCATTTTAGCGCGTCGGCCGGATCGGCCGGCATCCGACTAAAGTCCAGACCGGATCCGTTCGCGCAGTACCGCCAGCGCGTCCGCATCGAGCTCGCCCAGCACGCCGCGCCGCGCTTGCGGGATGTGCGCGGCGGGATCCGCGTCGCCGAACACGTAGTGGTCGAACAGCACGCGCCAGTCGCGCCGCTCCTGCGCCGGCAAGGCGGCGAAGGCAAGCCGCGCATGCAGCAATGCGCCGAGCGCGGGCGCGCTTGCGCGATGCTCGAGTTGCGCCGGCACCCACCAGTAGTTGACCAGCGCATTCAACGGTTCCAGCGACTCGACCTGGTGCCACCACAGCGGCGGCAGGTACAGCGCGTCGCCGGGTTCGAGTTCCGCCACCCGCGCATTCGCCAGCGCGTCGCGCAGGCGCGGATGCGCGTCGAAATCGGGCGCATCCGGCCGCGCCAGGGTGATCGCCGCACCGGTCGGGGCGAAGTCGAGCGGGCCGATGTAGAGGTTGGCGACCTGCTCGACCGGGAACAGGGTGAAGCGACGACGCCCGCACACCACCACCGCGAGGTTGTGCGAGGCATCGAAATGCGCCGGCGTGGTGACCCGGTTGCCGACCCACAGCCGGGGTTGCACCGAAGCCGGCAGGCTGGGCATCGGATGGGTGGCGGCGAAGCCGGGCAGGCAGCCGGCGATCAACGCGCTCTGCAAGGCCATGCCGGGCACCGGCCCCTGCACGCGGCTGTACGCGGCCAGGCGCTGCAAGGCCTCGGTCGTCGCGACCTTGAAATGCTGGTAGTTGAAGCCGTCGAGCGCCTCGTTGTAGCCGAGCACGCCGCCGGCCTCGGGCGGCATGCGCAGCACGTCGACCGGCGCGCCGTTGTCGAGCGCCGCGACCGCCTGCGCGAACTCGCCGAACGAGCGCCTCGCCGCCTGCACCAGCGGCCAGTCGCGGCACAGCCCGCGGATGACCAGCGGCTGGGCGGCGGCGACCGCATCGGCCATGGCTGGCGCCTGGCCACCGGGGTGCTCGGCGATGGGTGCGCTCATGCGGAGAATGCGTGCGATGGGATGACGCAGTGTGCGCGACGGCCGGCAGAAACGAAAACGCCGGGCATGGCCCGGCGTTCCGTCGAAGCGATCCGCGCGCGGATCAGAGCAGGTGGGCGACGCCGGCGCGCTCTTCCTCGAGCTCGGCCAGGGTCTTGTCCATCGCCGCGCGGCTGAACTCGTCGACCGGCAGGCCTTCGATGCGGGTGTATTCGCCGTTGGCGCAGGTCACCGGCACGCCGTACATCACGCCCTCCGGGATGCCGTAGCTGCCGTCGGACGGCACGCCCATCGTCACCCACTTGCCGTCGGTGCCCAGCGCCCAGTCGTGCATGTGGTCGATGGCGGCGTTGGCGGCCGAGGCGGCCGACGACAGGCCGCGTGCCTCGATGATCGCGGCGCCGCGCTTGCCGACCTGCGGGATGAAGGTGTTGGCGTTCCAGTCGGCGTCGTTGATCTTGTCCTTCAGCGACTGGCCGTTGACGGTGGCGAAGCGGTAATCGGGATACATGGTCGGGCTGTGGTTGCCCCACACCACCAGCTTCTCGATGTCCGCCACGGCCACGCCGGCCTTGTTGGCCAGCTGCGACAGCGCGCGGTTGTGGTCCAGGCGCAGCATCGCGGTGAAGTTCTTCGCCGGCAGGTCGGGCGCGGACTTCATCGCGATGTAGGCATTGGTATTGGCCGGGTTGCCGACCACCAGCACCTTGACGTTGCGGCTGGCGACCTTGTTCAACGCCGCGCCCTGCGCGGTGAAGATCTTGGCGTTCTCGAGCAAGAGGTCCTTGCGCTCCATGCCCGGGCCGCGCGGACGCGCGCCGACCAGCAGGGCGTAGTCGGCGTCCTTGAACGCGACTTCCGGATCATCGGTGCCGACCATGCCGGCCAGCAGCGGGAACGCGCAGTCTTCCAGCTCCATCATCACGCCCTTCAGCGCGGCCTGGGCCTTCTCCATCGGCAGTTCCAGCATCTGCAGGATCACCGGCTGGTCCTTGCCCAGCATTTCGCCGGAGGCGATGCGGAACAGCAGGGCGTAACCGATCTGGCCGGCGGCGCCGGTGACTGCAACACGGACGGGGGCTTTCATTGTGTTCGACTCCTGGAAAAACGCTGCGGCGCACGGGCCGCAGCGATTGAACGAAATGGGATCACGCCAGTTCGGCGAAGAATTCCTGGATGCGCGCCAGGCCCGGCGCCAGCTGCGGCGTCGGGCAGGTGTAGCTGATGCGCAGCGCGCGCGGCTCGCCGAACGCGGAGCCCGGCACGCAGGCCACGCCCTTGGCTTCCAGCAGCGCATTGCAGAAGTCGACGTCGTTCTCGATCTTCGTGCCGTCATGCGACTTGCCGAACGCGCAGCTGATGTCCGGGAACACGTAGAACGCGCCCTGCGGACGCGGGCAGACCACGCCCGGGATCGCGTCCATGACCGCCATCACCTGGTCGCGCTTGGCCTGGAACTCCAGGTTCTTCTGCACCGGCACGTCCTGCGGGCCGCTGAGCGCGGCGATCGCGGCAGCGGTGACGATCTCCGGGATGTTGGTGATGTGGTTGGAGTTCATCGTGGTCACCGCCTGCGCCACGGATTCCGGGCCGGCCATGAAGCCGACGCGCCAGCCCGGCATGCCATAGGTCTTGGACAGCGAGTCGAT
This sequence comes from Thermomonas aquatica, assembly GCF_006337105.1. Lineage (NCBI taxonomy): Bacteria > Pseudomonadati > Pseudomonadota > Gammaproteobacteria > Lysobacterales > Lysobacteraceae > Thermomonas > Thermomonas aquatica. The sequence continues at coordinate 975,268 of NZ_CP040871.1, forward strand.
GAAGATCGTGCGGTCGCGCAGTTCCGGGCGCACGTGCACGAAGTTCACGTATTCCAGCCCGTCGAACAGCATGCGGTTGTAGATGTCGTCGGTGATGATCCAGGTGTCCGGATACTTCACCAGCACGTCGGCCAGCGCGACGATCTCGTCGCGGGTGTAGACCATGCCGGTCGGGTTGGACGGGTTGTTGAACAGGAACACCTTGGGCTTCTTCGCCAACGCGGCGTCGAGCTGGGCCGGCGTCATCTTGTAGTCCTGGCTGGCCGGGCACGGCAGCAACTCGACCTTCGCGTTGACGATCTCGGCGATGTCCATGTAGCTGGTCCAGTACGGCACCGGGAAGGCGATGGTGTCGCCCTCGTCCAGCAGCGCCTCGGCCAGGTTGTAGATCACGTGCTTGGCGCCGATGCCGGTGGCGCAGTTGACCCGCGCGTAGCCGGTCAGGCCGATCTTCGCCATGTGCGCGATGAACGCATCCAGCAGGGCATCGCTGCCGCGGTTGCTGCCGTACTGTCCGCTATCCTTCGCGAGCGCTTCACGCGCGGCGGCATAGACGTGCTCGGCGGGCAGGAAGTTGGGAACGCCGATGGAGAAGCTGATGATGTCGCGGCCTTCGGCCTTCAGGCGCTTGGCCTTCTCGGCGACCTGCATGATGGCGCTGGGCTTGGCGCGGCCAATGCGCCGGGCGAGTTGAGGCATCGTGGGGAACCTCGGAACGGGGCCGCGGAACCGCGGCATGGACGTGGGAGAAAGCCTTCAAATGTTAGCACAGCCGCACCACCCGACCGCCCCCGGCACGGCCCCGCAACGCCTCCGCCGCCGGCTCTGCGCGCTGTCCCTGCTCGCCGCGTTCGCGCTGCTGTCCGGCTGCTCGTCGACCCAGGTGCGCAGCGCCACCGATACCGCCGGCAAGCCGCTGGCGCTGTCCGGCACGGTGGCGCTGATCGAGCCGGACATCGAGCTGTCCGAACTCGGCGCCGGCGGCATGGCCGAGCCGCGCAAGGAATGGACCCATGCCGCCCGCCTGCTCTACCCGCAGGCCGCGCGCGAGGCGCTGGCGGCGCAGGGCATCGGCATGGCCCCGGACTTCGTGCTGCCCGCCGATGCCGGCCCGGACGACCGCCTGCGCCAGCTGACCCTGCTCAGCCAGGCGGTGTCGATGAGCATCCTGCGCTATGGCCGCGGCAACGGTCCCGGCACCCTGCGCAACAAGCACGGCAAGTTCGACTGGAGCCTGGGACCCGGGGCCGTGGAACTGCGCAAGGCCACCGGCGCCGACTACGGCCTGTTCACCTACATCCGCGACAGCTACGCCAGCGGCGGCCGCACCGCCATGCGCATCGCCGGCCTGCTCCTGCTCGGCGGCGACATCGGCGGCGGCATGCAGGTCGGCGTGGCCTCGCTGGTCGACCTGCGCACCGGCCAGGTGGTCTGGCACAACCTGCTGATCGACCAGACCGGCGACCTGCGCAACCTGCAGGGCGCGCGCGAAACCGCCGGCGACCTGCTCAAGGGCGTGCGCGGCGCGCCGGCGGTACCGGCGCAATGAGCGCGACGCCCCGCACGCTGGCGCTTGCCGCCGCCGCATTGCTTGCCGGATGCGCCTCCGGCGCGCCCTTGCGCGACAACGCGCCGGGCACCGCGCCCGCCGCCGGCAGCGACGAATCCGAACTCTGGTATGCGATGGAACGCGCCGAGACCGAACTCAAGCGCTCGCCGCTGCTGGTGCGCGATCCCGCGCTCAACGACTACATCCGCGGCGTGGCCTGCAAGGTCGCCGGCGGGCATTGCCGCGACCTGCGGGTGTACGTGATGGACGTCCCGCAGTTCAACGCCAGCATGGCGCCGAACGGGATGCTGCTGTTCTGGACCGGCGCCCTGCTGCGCATCCGCGACGAGGCCGAACTCGCCTTCGTGCTGGGCCATGAAACAGGCCACTTCACTGCGCAACATTCGCTCAGGCAGTGGCGGCGGATGAAGGACGCAAGCGCCTGGCTCAGCGCCTTCCAGGTGGTCGCCTACGGCGCGGGCGCCGGCGGCATCGCGCAACTGGGGATGCTGGCCGGCTATGCGGCGATCTTCAAGTATTCGCGCGACATGGAACGCGAGGCGGATCGCCTGGGTTTCGAGGGCGTGGTCGAACACGGCTGGGCGCCGTCCGCCGGCGCCGACCTGTGGGCGCGGATGTGGCGCGAGGAACAGACCCGCAAGTACGACCGCCCGCTGCCGGTGTTCTCCACCCATCCGGCCTCGCAGGAACGGTTGAACGACATCAAGGCCGAAGCCGCGGCAATCGCCGATGCGCCGACCGATCGCGGCCGCGACCGCTACCGCGCCGCGGTACGGCCGCTGCTGCCGAAACTGCTGGACGCGGAACTCGGCAATCGGCGCTATGCCGGCTCGATCCTGGTCATCGGCGAACTGCTCGCCGATGCGCCGGTCGAGGACAAGGGCCTGCTCACCTTCTACCTGGGCGAGGCCTATCGCCGCCGCGGGTTGGGCGACGACAAGGCCAAGGCCGCGTCGTACTACGCGCAGGCGCTGGCGCTGCCGAACCCGCCGGCGGCGGCATGGCGCGAACACGGGTTCGCTGCGCGCGCATCCGGCGACGCGCCCGGCGCGCGCGCAGCGCTGCAACGCTACCTGCAGGAAGCGCCGAACGCGGACGACCGGGCTTTCGTGCAACGCGAACTCGACAAGCTTGGAGGCGCGCGATGAAGCATGCGTTGAAGCGGCCCATGCGGGTCCTGGCCGGCATCGCGCTGGCGCTGCTGCTCGCCGCCTGTGCCGCCGGCGGCCCGCTGGTCACCGCCGGGATCCAGCGCATCGGCAGCAACCTGAGCATCGAGGCCGGCATGGAATGGTCGCGCACGCAGGGCGCGCGCGAACAGCTGTGGACCATCGATGGCCCGCAGCTCAACAGCCTGCACCTGATCCCGGTCGTGCGCGAACGCGAGTTCATCTTCCTCGGCGAGCGCCAGACCAGGCGCCGGCCGGACGGCGCGTTCTACCACCGCGGCATGCGCCCGGACGAACTGCGCGACCTGGTCGCCGACGGCATGCGCGCCGCGGGCGCGGTCAACGTGGTGGCCAGCAACCTGCGCCCGGCGGACTTCGGCGGCCGCGAGGGCCTGCGCTTCGAGATGGCGATGGACAGCGAAACCGGGCTCAATTACCGGGCGATGGCCGCCGCCTTCGAGCACGACAAGGGCCTGGCGCTGGCCTTGTACTACGCGCCGGCGGAGTACTACTACCCGCGCGACGAGGCCAAGGTCAGCGCGATGCTGGACACGCTGCGCTGGAAGTAGGCCGCGACCCGCGAAAACGAAAAGGGCGGCCGCGGCCGCCCTCTCCTGCACCGCTCCGATGGCTCAGGCCGCGAGGATCCTGTTCCACTCGGCCACGCGATCCGCCTTGGCGGCCAGCACGGCATCGGCATCGCCTTCGATCCGGACCGACTTGATCTTGTCGCCCTGGCGCACGGCATCCACCACGTCCAGGCCGTCGATCACCTTGCCGAACACGGTGTGCTTGCCGTTGAGCCACGGGGTCGAGACGTGGGTGATGAAGAACTGGCTGCCGTTGGTGTTCGGGCCGGCATTGGCCATCGACAACACGCCGCGGTCGTGGCCCAGGCCGTTGTTGGCCTCGTCCTCGAAGCGATAGCCCGGGCCGCCGCGCCCGGAGCCTTCCGGGCAACCGCCCTGGATCATGAAATCGGCGATCACGCGGTGGAAGTTCAGGCCGTCGTAGAAGCCGCGCTTGGCCAGGTTGACGAAGTTGGCGACGGTCAACGGCGCCTTGTCGGCGGCCAGTTCGATGCGGATCGGGCCGCGGTCGGTGTCGAAAGTGGCGATCAGGCTCATCTTGTTCATCTCCGGACGCCCGGACGGGCGCATGAACCCGATATAATAACCGGCTACCTTCATTTCAACCCGCGCCCTGCCTGCCCACGCCTGCAGCCGGTGCGGCTTCAACGAGCCCCGCAACAATGTCCGTCGAACGCCTCCGCAACATCGCCATCGTCGCCCACGTCGACCATGGCAAGACCACCCTCGTCGACTGCCTGCTGAAGCAGTCCGGCACGCTCAACGAGCGCACCGTCCTCGCCGAGCGCGTGATGGACAGCAACGACCAGGAAAAGGAACGCGGCATCACCATCCTGGCCAAGAACACCGCGATCACCTGGCAGGGCAACCGCATCAACATCGTCGACACCCCGGGCCACGCCGACTTCGGCGGCGAGGTCGAGCGCGTGCTGTCGATGGTGGATTCGGTACTGATCCTGGTCGACGCGATGGACGGCCCGATGCCGCAGACCCGCTTCGTGACCCAGAAGGCGTTCGCGATGGGCTTCCGCCCGATCGTGGTGGTCAACAAGATCGACCGCCCCGGCGCGCGCCCGGACTGGGTGATCGACCAGGTGTTCGACCTGTTCGACAAGCTCGGCGCCACCAATGAGCAGCTGGATTTCCCGATCGTGTACGCCTCCGCGCTGCATGGCTTCGCCAGCCTCGAGGACACCGTCCGCGAGGGCGATATGACCCCGCTGTACGAGGCGATCATGCAGCACGTGCCGGCGCCGCCGGTGGCCAGCGACGGCCCGTTCCAGATGCGCATCTCGCAGCTGGACTACAACAACTTCGTCGGCGTGATCGGCATCGGCCGCATCCAGCGCGGCACGTTGAAGAAGAACATGCCGGTCACCGTGATCGACCGCGAGGGCAAGAAGCGCCAGGGCAAGGTGCTGCAGGTGCTGGGCTTCATGGGCCTGGAGCGCATCGAGCAGGAGAGCGCGGAAGCCGGCGACATCGTCGCCATCTCCGGCATCCAGGACCTGACCATCTCCGACACCATCTGCGCGATCGACGCGCCGGAACAACTGCCGGCGCTGACGGTCGATGAACCGACGATTTCGATGACCTTCCAGGTCAACAACTCGCCGTTCGCCGGCAACAAGGATCTGTCGGGCGGCAAGTTCCTCACCAGTCGCCAGATCAAGGACCGCCTCGAGCGCGAGACCGTGCACAACGTGGCGCTCAAGGTCGAACAGCTGGAGGATGCCGACAAGTTCCTGGTCAGCGGCCGCGGCGAACTGCACCTGTCGGTGCTGATCGAGAACATGCGCCGCGAGGGCTTCGAGCTGGCGGTGTCGCGTCCCGAGGTGATCATCAAGGAAATCGACGGCCAGCTGATGGAGCCGATCGAGCAGCTGGTGGTCGACGTCGAGGAAATCCACCAGGGCGGCGTGATGGAGAAGCTGGGCACCCGCAAGGGCCAGCTGAAGAACATGGAATCCGACGGCAAGGGCCGCGTGCGCCTGGACTACCAGATCCCGGCGCGTGGCCTGATCGGCTTCCAGAACGAGTTCCGCACCCTGACCCAGGGTTCGGGCCTGCTGTTCCACGTGTTCGACCATTACGGCCCGAAGGAAACCGGGCAGATCGCCAAGCGCCTGAACGGCGTGATGATCGCCAATGCCGCCGGCGCCACCCCGGCCTACTCGCTGGGCCCGCTGCAGGAGCGCGGCAAGCTGTTCGCCGCCGAAGGCGACCAGGTGTACGAAGGCCAGCTGGTCGGCATCCACTCGAAGGACAACGACCTGACGGTGAATGCGATCAAGACCAAGCCGCTGACCAACATGCGCGCCTCCGGCAAGGACGATGCGATCCAGCTGACCCCGGCGATCAAGTACACGCTGGAACAGGCGCTGGACTTCATCGACGACGACGAGCTGGTCGAGATCACCCCGAAGGAAATCCGCCTGCGCAAGAAGCTCTTGACCGAGAGCGACCGCAAGCGCGCCAGCCGCTCGGCGTAAGGACCAAGGCGAGGACGCGCCCGATGAGCGTGTTCCTCGGCTGGATGCCGGACGCGGCCGTCCAGGCCGCGCTGGCCGACATGCAACACCGCATCCGTGAGGCCCTGCCCGCGGATGCGCCGCGTCACGACTGGCGCATGCCCGCGCAGCGGCACATGACCCTGCGCTACCTCGGCGAATCCGTCGACGGCGCGCAGCGTGCGCGCATCGAAGCGGCGATGGCCGGTCTCGCGGCGGAAACGCCGACCGCCGACGCATCGATGGCCGGTGCGCAGTACTGGCCGCACGCGCGGGTGCTGGTGGCGAAGGTCGAGGCGTCGGATGCGCTGAAGGCGCTGCTCAGGCGACTCGAGACCGAAATGCAGGGCTGCGGCTTCGCGAAGGAGCGCGCGCAGACCGCGCACATCACCCTCGCCTACCTGCCGCGCGGTTCGCAGCCGCCGTCACTGCCCGATGCGGGGTTTGCCGCGGCGCCGCTGCGCATCGGCCGCATCGACCTCTTGCAGACCGTTCCCGGCGGCTACATGTCCTTGGCATCATGGCCCTTCGCGCCAGGGACGACGCCGGCATGACCGACAAGCATTACAACCCGGATCCGCATGCGCACCCCGGCCTGCACATCATCGCCATCGTCGAGGCGGTGAAGGGCTCGCTGGCGCTGCTCGCCGCCAGCGGACTGGAACTGATCGGCCCCGCCCCGCTGCAGCGCTGGGTGCACGAACTGATCGCGCGCTTCCAGCTGGATCCCAGCCACGGCGCGGCCGCATGGCTGGCGCAGGCGATCAATCCCGGCGCGGTGCACCTGGCCGCCGCGGTGGCCGCCCTGTACGGCATCGTCCACCTGATCGAAGGCTGGGGCCTGTGGCGGGCCAAGGCCTGGGCTTCGTGGCTGGGCTGCATCGCCGCCGCGCTGTACCTGCCGTTCGACATCTACGCCTTCGCCCTGCACCGCCACTGGCTGGAGGCCGCGGTGGTGGCGATCAACCTGGTGGTGGTGTGGGTGCTGGCGCGCGACCTGATGGTGCGCCGCCGCTGAGTTGCCGCGGCTTCCGCCACGCGCGATGCTTGCGCGTCCATTCCGGGAGCCAACCATGCGCCGACTCGCCCTTTCGTTCGCCATCTCGTTGGCGCTGCTCGCCGGGTGCAAACAGGCTGCGCAGGCACCCGATGCGTCCGTCGCCACACCCGCAGCTGCCGACGCGGCCCCGGCTGCATTTGCCTTCGAAGAAGCCAGCATCGCCTCGCTGCGACAGCAAATGGCTTCAGGCGCAGTCAGCAGCCATGCGTTGACCCGGGCCTATCTCGACCGCATCGCCGCCGTCGACGATGCCGGCCCGATGCTCAACGCCGTCATCGAAACCAATCCCGATGCACTGAAGCAAGCGGATGCGCTGGATGCCGAGCGCAAGGCCGGCAAGCTGCGCGGCCCGCTGCACGGCATCCCGGTGCTGCTGAAGGACAATATCGATGCCGTGCCGATGGTGAATTCGGCGGGTTCGCTGGCGCTCGCGAACCATCGACCGAAGACCGATGCCTTCCTCGTCGCCAAACTGCGCGCGGCCGGCGCGGTGATCCTCGGCAAGACCAACCTCAGCGAATGGGCCAACATCCGTTCGACGCGCTCGAGCTCCGGCTGGAGCGCGCGCGGCGGGCAGACCAGGAATCCCTACGCTCTGGACCGCAATCCCTGCGGCTCCAGCGCCGGCACCGGCACCGCGATCGCGGCCAACCTGGCCACGGCCGGCATCGGCACCGAGACCGACGGCAGCATCCTGTGTCCCTCCGCGGTGGCCGGCCTGGTCGGCATCAAGCCGACGGTGGGCCTGGTCAGCCGCAGCGGGATCATCCCGATCTCGCATTCGCAGGACACCGCCGGGCCGATGGCGCGCAGCGTGGCCGATGCCGCGGCCGTGCTCACCGCGATCGCCGCCGCCGATCCGGCTGACGCGGCATCGAAGGAACGCGTCGACGGTACCGCCATCGACTACACCGCGCACCTGAAAGCGGATGCATTGAATGGCGCCCGCATCGGCGTGGTGCGCAAGCTGATGGGCTACCAGCCGGATACCGATGCGGCGATGGAGCGCGCCATCGCCGCGCTGAAGGCCGCGGGTGCGACGGTGGTCGATGCCGAGATCCCGACCCTGGGCCAATGGGACGCCGCCGAACTCGACGTGCTGCTGTACGAACTGAAGGCGGATCTCAACGCCTACCTGGCCGCCAGCGGCGCGCCGGTGAAGACGCTGGCCGATGTCATCGCCTTCAACAAGGCGCATGCCGATACGGAAATGCAGTACTTCGCCCAGGAACTGTTCGAGCAGGCGCAGGCCAAGGGCGCGTTGACCGACAAGGCCTATCTCGCCGCGCGCGACAAGGCGCGCCGGCTCGCCGGCCCCGAGGGCATCGACGCGGCGCTGAAGAAACAGCGGCTCGATGCGCTGGTCGCGCCGGCGATGTCGCCGGCGTGGCCGACCGACCCGATCAACGGCGACCATTTCGTCGGCGCCGGCTACGGCGCCGCCGCGGTCGCGCGCTATCCCAGCATCACCGTGCCGATGGGCGATGCGCATGGCCTGCCGCTGGGCATCGCCTTCATGGGCCCCGCATGGAGCGAGGCGCGCCTGATCGAACTGGCCTATGCCTACGAACAGGCGAGCAAGGCGCGCAAGCCGCCGAGGTTCGCGCCCACGGTGGACCTCGCCGCGCCGAAGTGAGCGGCGCGCCGGTCCCGCGCCGGACGGTTCAGAGCCCGACGATCTGCCCGCGCTTGCGCACGATCAGCATCGCGATCTCCAGCGCCTGCTCGTAGTTGAGGCGCGGATCCACGGTGCTGCGGTAGGCGCGTTCCAGGTCGCTCTCGGTGAGCTCGCGCGCGCCGCCGAGGCATTCGGTCACGTCCTCGCCGGTCAGTTCCAGGTGCACGCCGCCCAGGTGCAGGCCGGCCGCCGCATGCGCGTCGAACGCCTGCTCCAGCTCGCTGCGGATGTTGCGGAAGCGGCGGGTCTTGTAGCCGTTGGTGGTGCTCTCGGTGTTGCCGTGCATCGGATCGCAGATCCACAGCACGCGCTTGCCCTCGCGCTTCACCGCGGCCAGCAGCGGCGGCAGTTTTTCCGCGATGTGCGCCGCGCCCATGCGGTGGATCAGGGTCAGGCGGCCCGGCTCGTTGTCGGGATTCAGCGCCTCGATCACCTTGAGCAGTTGCTCGGGCGCGACCGAGGGGCCGATCTTGAGACCGATCGGGTTGCGGATGCCGCGGAAATATTCGACGTGCGCGCCATCCAGCTGCGCGGTGCGCATGCCGATCCACGGGAAATGCGTGCTGAGGTTGAACCAGCCCCAATTGCGCGGCACTTCGCGGGTCTGCCCTTCCTCGTACGGCAGCAGCAGCGCTTCGTGCGAGGTGTAGAAATCGACCCGGTTGAGGTTGTGCAGCTGGTTGCCGGACAGCGTCTCCATGAAGCGCACGGCATCGCCGATGCCGTCGACCATGCGCCGGTATTCGTCGGCCAGCGGCGAGTGCCCGACCCAGCTCAGGTTCCAGTACTCGGGATGGTGCAGGTCGGCGAAGCCGCCGTCGATCAGCGAACGCACGAAGTTCATCGTCATCGCCGAGCGCGCATGCGCCTTGATCATCCGGCGCGGATCGGGGATGCGCGCCTCGGCGGTGAACTCGGGGCCGTTGACGATGTCGCCGCGATAGCTCGGCAGCGAGACGCCGTCGCGTTCCTCGCTGTCGGCCGAACGCGGCTTGGCGTACTGCCCGGCGAAGCGGCCGATGCGCACCACCGGCAGGCGCAGCCCGTGCACCAGCACCAGGCTCATCTGCAGCAGCACCTTCAGGCGGTTGGAGATCACCTCCGAGGTGCAGCCGTCGAAGGTCTCCGCGCAGTCGCCGCCCTGCAGGATGAAGCGCTTGCCTTCCTGCGCCTCGGCGATCTGCTTTTTCAGCGCCAGGATTTCCCAGGACGTGACCAGCGGCGGCAAGGCGTGCAACTCGCGCAGCGCGCCATCCAGCGCCGCCGCGTCCGGATAGGTCGGCATCTGCAAGGCGGTGCGCTGGCGCCAGCTGGAGGGCGACCAATCTGCAGGGAGGTTCACGGCGGTGGCGTTGGACATGGCGACTTCAGGGCTTGTGCGTTGCTGCATTGCATCATCGCGCTGCACCCCGGCCACCGCAACAGTTACCTGTGGAACAGATGCTTCTCTCGACGTTTCCATCCCGCATATAGCGCCCATGCGCCGAGCGCGACGAACCACAGCAGGCACCACATCGGCATGCTCAGGCCGAGGAATTTCCAGTCGATGTTGCTGCAATCGCCGGTGGCCAGCAGCACCTGCCGCGCCGCGCCGAGCCAGGAATGCTGCTCGACGATGAAGTTCAGGCCGGGGCCGCAACTCGGCAATTCAGGCGGGTTGAGCTGCACCCAAGAGTGGCGGCCTGCGTAACTCGCGCCGAACCCGGCGGCGAGCAGTGCGAGCAGCGACCACCCCTTGCGCGCACCGGCTGCGCGCGGCGACAGCAGGCCGGCGAGCAGGAACACCAGGCCCAGGGCAGCGAAACAGATGCGCTGGAAAATGCAGAACGGGCAGGGCTGGATGCCGAGCTGGAACTGCACGTAGAACGCATAGCCCAACAGTGCGGCGCAAATGGCGAAGCCAAGCAGGAATTGCGCTCGGAACGACCAACGAAACGGATTCATGCGCCTGCCTTGCGTGGGGATCGCCCGATTATCGTCCAGATGCGCAGAAACGAAAAACCCCGGAAGTCCCGGGGTCTTTCGATACTGCCATGGCGATGCCGATTACTCGGCAGCAGCCTGCGGGCGATCCACCAGCTCGACGTACGCCATCGGCGCGTTGTCGCCGGCGCGGAAGCCGCACTTCAGGATGCGCAGGTAACCGCCCGGACGCTGCGCGTAGCGCGGGCCCAGCACGGTGAACAGGGTGCCCACCGCTTCCTTGTCGCGCAGGCGCGCGAAGGCAAGGCGGCGATTGGCCACGCCGTCGACCTTGGCCAGGGTGATCAGCGGCTCGGCGACGCGGCGCAGTTCCTTGGCCTTCGGCAGGGTGGTGCGGATCAGCTCGCTCTTGAACAGCGAGGCGGCCATGTTGGAGAACATCGCGCCGCGGTGGGCGCTGGTGCGGCTGAACTTGCGGCCGGATTTCTGGTGGCGCATGGGAACGGTTCCTTACGAAAGAATGGTGTGTCGTTGGGTTTCGCTGTCGCCGTCCTGGCGTTGCAACTTGGACTGCGGTTGGTCCGTGCCGGCATCCCTTGCCGGTCGTGCCGCGAACTTGGGTTCGTCGGCCTTGGTACTGCGTGAGTTGCGGCTTGCCGGAGAGCCGGAGCCGCGGCCCGCATCGCTGCGGGCCGTGGATCGCGTATCAGCCGAGCATGCCGTGCGCCGAGATCCCGACCGGCGGCCAGTTCTCGAGCTTCATGCCGAGCGACAGGCCGCGCTGGGCCAGCACTTCCTTGATCTCGGTGAGCGACTTCTTGCCCAGGTTCGGGGTCTTGAGCAGTTCCACTTCGGTCTTCTGGATCAGGTCGCCGATGTAGTAGATGCTCTCCGCCTTCAGGCAGTTGGCCGAACGCACGGTCAGCTCCAGGTCGTCGATCGGGCGCAGCAGCACCGGATCCACGCCGCTGGCGACCGGCTTCGCCGCACCGCGGTCGCGGTGGGTGAAGTCGCCGAACACCGACAACTGGTCGCTGAGGATGTCGGCGGCGGTGCGCACGGCTTCCTCGGCGTCGATGGTGCCGTTGGTCTCGATGTCCAGCACCAGCTTGTCGAGGTCGGTGCGCTGCTCGACGCGCGCGGCTTCCACCGCGTAGGCGACGCGGCGGACCGGCGAGAACGAGGCGTCCAGCATCAGGCGGCCGATCGCACGGGTTTCCTCGTCCGGGCGGCGACGCGCGGCGGCCGGCTGGTAGCCGAAGCCGCGGCTGATGGTGAGGCGCATGTTCAGCGCCACGTCCTTGGTCAGGCTGGCGATCACGTGGTCGGGGTTCAGCACCTCGACGTTGTGGCTGGTCTTGATGTCGCCGGCGGTGACGACGCCCGGGCCCTGCTTCTTCAGCTCCAGGGTGTCGCTGTCGCCGCTGTGCATGCGGATGGCGACATCCTTCAGGTTCAGCAGGACTTCGAGCACGTCTTCCTGCAGGCCTTCGACCGTGGTGTACTCGTGCAGCACGCCGTCGATCTCGACTTCGGTGATCGCGAAGCCGGGGATCGAGGACAGCAGCACGCGGCGCAGCGCGTTGCCGAGGGTGTGGCCGTAGCCGCGTTCCAGCGGTTCGATCACGACCTTGGCGCGGTTGTCGGCGATGCGCTCGATCTGCGGGCCGCGGGGGCGCAGCACTTGGGTTGCGGTAACCGTCATTCGTGATGTCTCCTGAAGCACCCGGTTCATGACGCCGGGTGCGTGACGCAAAGAAAATTACTTCGAGTACAGCTCGACGATCAGCGCTTCGTTGATGTCGGCCGGCAGGTCCGCGCGGTCCGGCACGGCCTTGAACACGCCGGCGAACTTGTTCGCGTCGACCTCGACCCACGACGGGGACAGGTCCATCTGCTGGGCGACGGTCAGCGATTCCTTGACGCGGAGCTGGCGCGCGGCCTTCTCGGACAGGGCGATCGCGTCGCCGGCCTTGACCGCGTACGACGGCAGGTTGACCGACTTGCCGTTCACGGTGATGCCGCGGTGCGACACCAGCTGGCGCGCGGCCGGGCGGGTGACGGCGAAGCCCATGCGGTAGACGACGTTGTCCAGGCGGGTTTCCAGCATCTGCAGGAGGTTCTCGCCGGTGTTGCCCTTCTTGGTGGCGGCCTTCTTGTAGTAGTTGCGGAACTGGCGCTCCAGCAGGCCGTAGATGCGCTTGACCTTCTGCTTCTCGCGCAGCTGGGTGGCGTAGTCGGACAGCTTGCCCTTGCGGACGTTGGCGCCGTGCTGGCCGGGCTTCTGCTCCAGCTTGCACTTGGAATCGAGGGCGCGCGCCGGCGACTTCAGACCGAGGTCGGTGCCTTCGCGGCGGGCGAGCTTACAGGTGGGACCGATATAACGAGCCATTTTCTAATGCTCCCCGGCGTCAGACGCGACGCTTCTTCGGCGGACGGCACCCGTTGTGCGGGATCGGCGTCACGTCGATGATGTTGATGATCTTGTAGCCCACGTTGTTCAACGAACGCACGGCCGACTCGCGCCCCGGGCCCGGGCCCTTGATGCGCACTTCCAGCGACTTCACGCCGTAATCGAGCGCGGTCTTGCCGGCCTTCTCGGCGGCGACCTGCGCGGCGAACGGGGTCGACTTGCGCGAACCGCGGAAACCCGCGCCGCCCGAAGTGGCCCACGACAGCGCATTGCCCTGGCGATCGGTGATGGTGATGATGGTGTTGTTGAAAGAAGCGTGGACGTGGGCGATGCCGTCGGTGACGACGCGCTTGATCTTCTTCTTGGTCTTGGTTGCTGCAGGCTTGGCCATGATGTCCGTTCCTTACTTCTTGATGGCCTTGCGCGGACCCTTGCGGGTGCGTGCATTGGTCCGGGTGCGCTGGCCACGCAGCGGCAGGCCGCGACGATGGCGCAGGCCGCGGTAGCAGGCCAGGTCCATCAGGCGCTTGATCGCCATGCCGATCTCGCGGCGCAGGTCGCCCTCGACCACGAACTTGCCGACTTCGGCGCGCAGGCGCTCGACGTCCGGCTCGGACAGGTCGCGGATCTTGGTCGACGAATTCACGCCGGCCGATTCGCAGACCTGCTTGGAACGGGTACGGCCAATGCCGTAGATGCTTTGCAGCCCGACCCAGACATGCTTCTGGGCAGGCAGGTTGACGCCCGCAATACGCGCCATAAGGCGATCTCCGATAACGAAATGGCACCGGATTTCGCAACCCGGCGCAGTGAACATGAAATTATAGACAAGTCTCGGGTTTTCAGGAAGCCCCTGCCCGGAACGGCGCAGGAACCCGGCATGGGGAGCGTGCCCATGCTCCGGCGATGGCCCCGAACTGGCAGTACCGGAAGGATCCCGGCCTGCCCGCGCGCTACTCCGGCGCGCGGATCGGTTCGGAGCCACCCGTGCGCGAGACTGCCGCCCGGGTCGCCCATTGTGCCGGCCGGGGCGCGATACCCGGCTCGGCGTTTGTTTCTTCACCTCGAGGCGGGCCGGAACCCGCCCCGCGTCAGCGGCCTCGCGAGCCGCCCTTCAAATTCGCCTTCTTCAGCAGGCTCTCGTACTGGTGCGACATCAGGTGCGCCTGGATCTGCGCGATGAAGTCCATCACCACCACCACCACGATCAGCAGCGAGGTGCCGCCGAAGTAGAACGAGGTGCCCAGCTGGCTGCGCATCACTTCCGGCAGCAGGCAGACCAGCACCAGGTAGATCGCACCCGCCAGGGTCAGCCGGGTCAGCACGCCGTCGATGTACTCGGCGGTCGCCTTGCCCGGCCGGATGCCCGGGATCAGCGCGCCCGACTTCTTCAGGTTCTCGGCGGTTTCCTGCGAGTTGAACACCAGCGCCGTGTAGAAGAACGCGAAGCCGATGATCAGGCCGGCCAGCAGGATCATGTGCAGGGGCTCGCCCGGCGACAGCATCTGGCTGAACTTCTGCAGCCACGCGGTGGCCGCGTTGCCGGACTGGCCGAACCAGGTCGAGGCGGTGGCCGGGAACATGATGATCGACGACGCGAAGATCGGCGGGATCACGCCCGACATGTTGAGCTTGAGCGGCAGGAACGAGCTCTGGTTCATGTACGCGCCGCGGCCGCCCTGGCGGCGGGCGTAGTTCACGGTGATGCGGCGCTGGCCGCGTTCCATGAACACCACGAACCAGGTGAACGCCAGCACGATGGCTAGGATGAAGAACACCGTGATCCACTGCATGTCGCCGCTGTTGGCCTGCTGCAGGGTGTTGAGCACCGCGCCCGGCAGGCCGGCGACGATGCCGGAGAAGATGATCAGCGAGACGCCGTTGCCGATGCCGCGCTCGGTGACCTGCTCGCCCAGCCACATCAGGAACATGGTGCCGGCGGTCAGCGAGACCACCGCGGTCATCACGAAGCCCGGGCCGGGGTTGTACACCACCGGGATGCCGCCGCTGGCGCCCTGGCTCTGCAGGGCGATGGCGATGCCCGCGGCCTGGAAGATCGCCAGGAACACCGCGCCGTAGCGCGAATACTGGGTGATCTTGCGGCGGCCGGATTCGCCTTCCTTCGACATCGCCTTCCAGCTCGGCAGGATCTGGGTCATCAGCTGGACCACGATCGAAGCCGAGATGTACGGCACCACGTTCAGCGCGAAGATGCTGAAACGGTGCAGGGCGCCGCCCGAGAACATGTTGAACATGTCCACGATGGTGCCCTTCTGCGATTCCATCAGTTGCAGCATCGCCTCCGGGTTGACGCCCGGCACCGGGATGAAGCACCCGATGCGGTAGACGATCAGCGCCCCGAGGACGAACAGCAGGCGCGAGCGAAGTTCGGTGAACTTGCCCGCACCCGCCAGACCCGACAACGCATTCGCGCTACGCGACATTCGCCGGTTACTCCGCCAGCTTGCCGCCGGCGGCCTCGATCGCGGCCTTGGCGCCCGCGGTCGCAGCGATGCCCTTCAGGGTGAACGCCTTGGTGACTTCGCCCTTGACCACGACCTTGGCGCGCTTGGCGGTGCTCGGCACCAGCTTGGCGGCGCGCAGGGCGGCGAAGTCGACATCGCCGGCCGGCAGCGCGTCCAGCTTGTACAGCAGCACTTCGGCGGTGTCGGCCTTCAGCTTGGAGGCGAAGCCGATCTTCGGCAGGCGGCGCTGCATGGGCGACTGGCCGCCTTCGAAGCCGGCCTTGATCTTGCCCTTGCCGGCGCGCGCGAACGAACCCTTGTGGCCGCGGCCGCAGGTCTTGCCCAGGCCGGAACCGATGCCGCGACCGACGCGCTTCGGCGCCTGGCGGGCGCCCTCGGCGGGGCTCAGAGTATTCATTTTCATGGGATTAGTCCTCGACCTTGACCAGGTAGTGGAGCTGGTTGATCAGGCCACGCACCTGCGGGCTGTCCTTCAGCGTGCGGACGCTGTTGAGCTTGCCCAGGCCGAGCGCCTTCACCGACAGGCGATGGCGGGACTGGGTGCCGCGCAGGCCCTTGACCAGGCGCACGGTGACCGTGCCGGATTCGTTCTTAGCCATGGACGATGTCCTCCACCTTCTTGCCGCGCTTCGCCGCGATCTTGGCCGGCGAATGGATCGACTCCAAGCCGCGGATGGTGGCGCGCACCAGGTTGATCGGGTTGCGCGAACCGGTGGCCTTGGCCAGCACGTTCTTCACCCCGACCGCTTCCAGCACGGCGCGCATCGCGCCGCCGGCGATCACGCCGGTACCTTCGGATGCCGGCTTCATGAACACGCTCGCCGCGCCATGGTTGGCCTTCACCTGGTGGTACAGGGTGCCGTTGTTCAGGTCGACCGAGCTCATGCCCTTGCGCGCCTGTTCCATCGACTTCTGGATGGCGACCGGCACTTCGCGCGCCTTGCCATAACCGAAACCGATCTTGCCGGCGCCGTCGCCCACCACCGTCAGCGCGGTGAAGGTGAACTGGCGGCCGCCCTTGACGGTCTTGCTGACGCGGTTGACCGCGATCAGCTTCTCGATCATGCCGTCATCGACTTTTTCCTCGCGGGGACCGCGATCGCGGCCGCGGGATTCGCGTTGCTCTGCCATTTCGATATCTCGTTGTATTGAAGGGATTTGCGGCGTTGCCGCTTATGGTTGTGGTGTACCGCGGATGTTCCGCCATGGCCGCAACCGGCGCTGGCGTCCGATGCACCTTGCATCGGCAAGCAATCTGTTCGACGGGATGGGGCCGAAGCCCCATGCCATCAAGGCTCAGAACTGCAGGCCGCCTTCGCGCGCGGCGTCGGCCAGCGCCTTGATGCGGCCGTGGTAGCGGTAGCCCGAGCGGTCGAACGCGACCTTCTCGATGCCCGCGGCCTTGGCGCGCTCGGCGATCACCTGGCCGACCTTGGCGGCGGCTTCGGCGTTCTTGCCGTTCTTCAGGCCGGCCATCACGTCGGCCTCGACGGTGGCGGCCGAAGCCAGCACCTTGGCGCCGTCGGCGGTGAACAGCTGGGCGTACAGGTGCTGGCCGGTGCGCAGCACGGTCAGGCGCGGCACGCCGAGGTTGCGGATGTGCGCGCGGGTGGACTTGGCGCGGCGCAGGCGGGCGTTGTTCTTGATGCTCATGGTCTGGTTCCTCGAAGCTGAAAGCGCGTGCATCCCGGACGGGATTACGCCTTCTTGGCTTCCTTGCGGATGATGACTTCGCCGGCGTACTTCACGCCCTTGCCCTTGTAAGGCTCCGGCGGACGGTAGCCACGGATCTTGGCGGCGACTTCGCCGACGCGCTGCTTGTCGGCACCGGTGACCACGATCTCGGTCTGGGTCGGGGTGGCGATGGTGATGCCTTCCGGCGCCACGAACAGCACCGGGTGCGAGAACCCGAGCGACAGGTTCAGGTCCTTGCCCTGCATGGCGGCACGGTAACCGACGCCGACCAGCTCGAGCTTGCGCTCGAAGCCTTCGGACACGCCCTTCACCATGTTGGCGACGATCGCGCGCAGGGTGCCGGTCAGCGGCACCAGCGAGGCGTCGTTGGCGGACAGCAGCGCGCTGCCGTCTTCGATCTTGACTTCGATGCCGGCCGGCTTCGGCACGCTCAGGGCGCCCTTCGGGCCCTTGACGCTGATCGAATCCGACTGGACGTTGAGCTCGACGCCCTTGGCGAGGGCAACCGGCTTCTTGGCAACTCGGGACATGGTCGTTACTCCCTTAGGCCACGATGCACAGGACTTCACCGCCGACGCCCTGCTGGCGCGCCTGCGAGTCGGTCATGATGCCCTTGGAGGTGGAAATGATGGCGACGCCCAGGCCGTTGAGGACCTTCGGCAGCGCGTCCTTGCCGCGGTAGTTGCGCAGGCCCGAGCGCGACACGCGCTTCAGGGTCTCGATCACCGGCTTGCCCTCGTAGTACTTCAGGGCGATCTCGAGTTCGGCCTTGGCGCCGAGCTGGGTGACGCGCGCGTCGGCGATGTAGCCCTCGCCCTTGAGGACGTTGGCGATCGCGACCTTGGTCTTGGAGGACGGCATCTTCACCGTCTGCTTGCCGACGGCCGCCGCATTCTTGATGCGGACCAGCATGTCGGCGATGGGATCAGTCATGCTCATGGAAGGTTCCTGATGAGTAGCACCGATATCCGCTTTCGCGAAAATCTGTCTTGGTTGTGGACGCCGGAGCGGATGATCCGCACGACGCTTGTCTCGGCCGAAGGCCCGCATCGCTGCGGGCCCCGGTCAATCCTGCCGATTCGAAGGCGGGAAGCCACCTAGTATGGCAGGGTTTTCGCTTACCAGCTAGCCTTGCGCAGGCCCGGCACGTCGCCGTTCATCGTCGCCTTGCGCAGCGCGTTGCGGCCCAGGCCGAACTTGCTGTACACGGCGCGCGGGCGGCCGGTCAGGACGCAGCGGGTGGTCTGGCGGCTGGGCGAGGAATCGCGCGGCAGCTTCTGCAGCTTGACCGCCGCCTCCATCTTCTCCTCGTAGGACGCGTCCTGGCTGGAGATGATCTTCTTCAGCGCGTCGCGCTTGGCGCCGTGCTGCTTGGCAAGCTTGGCGCGCTTGGCCTCGCGGTTCACCATCGAAGTCTTGGCCATCTGTCTTGCCTCAGTTGCGGAACGGGAAGCGGAAGGCCTCGAGCAGGGCCTTGGCCTCGGCATCGGTCTTCGCGGTGGTGGTGATGGCGATATCCATGCCGCGCATCGCGTCGACGGCGTCGAAGTCGATTTCCGGGAAGATGATCTGTTCCTTCACGCCCATGTTGTAGTTGCCGCGGCCATCGAACGAACGACCCGACACGCCGCGGAAGTCACGCACGCGCGGCAGCGAGATGTTGATCAGGCGGTCGAGGAACTCGTACATCTTGGCGCGGCGCAGGGTCACCTTGGCGCCGATCGGCCAGCCGTCGCGGATCTTGAACGACGCCACCGAGACGCGCGATTTGGTGACCTGCGGCTTCTGGCCGGAGATCTTGGCCATGTCGGCCACCGCGTTCTCGAGGATCTTCTTGTTGGTCGCCGCCTCGCCCACGCCCATGTTCAGGGTGATCTTGGTCAGCTTCGGCACTTCCATCGGATTGGTGTAGCCGAACTGCTTCATCAGCTTCGGCACCACTTCGTCCTTGTAGAACTTTTCCAGACGGGTATTCATGGTCAGATCGCCTCACCGTTGGAGCGGAACACGCGCAGGCGCTTTCCATTCTCCAGGATCTTGGTGGCAACGCGCTCGCCCTTGCCCGTCGCCGGGTTGAGCAGCATCACGTTGGAAATGTGGATCGACGCCTCGCGCTCGATCAGCCCGCCGGGCTGGCCGGCTTGCGGGTTCGGCTTGGTGGCGCGCTTGACCAGGTTCAGGTTGGAGACGTACACGCGCTCGCCATCGACGCGCAGCACTTCGCCGGTCTGACCCTTGATCTTCTTGTTGCCGGTGGTGACGACCACCTGGTCGCCCTTCTTGATGCGGTTCATGTCTTGGTCCTCAGCTCACAGCACTTCGGGGGCGAGCGAGACGATCTTCATGAACTTCTCGGAGCGCAGTTCGCGCGTCACCGGCCCGAAGATGCGGGTGCCGATCGGTTCATGCTTGTTGTTGAGCAGCACGGCGGCGTTGCCGTCGAAGCGGATCAGCGAACCGTCGGCGCGGCGCACACCCTTGCGGGTACGGACCACAACGGCGTCGTAGACGTCGCCCTTCTTCACCTTGCCGCGCGGGATCGCGTCCTTCACCGACACCTTGATGATGTCGCCGATGCCGGCGTAACGGCGCTTGGAGCCGCCGAGCACCTTGATGCACATCAGCTCCTTGGCACCGGAGTTGTCGGCGACGTCGAGAAAGCTCTGCATCTGGATCATGGCTGTCTCTCCTTACTCGGCCGCACGCGCGAGGATTTCCACCACGCGCCAGTTCTTGGTCTTGGACATCGGCGCGCACTCGGCGATGCGCACGACATCGCCTTCGTTGCAGGCGTTGTCGGCGTCGTGCGCGTGGAGCTTGGTCGAGCGGCGCAGGTACTTGCCGTACAGGGCGTGCTTGACCTGGCGCTCGACGAGCACGGTCACGGTCTTGTCCATCTTGTTGCTGACGACGCGGCCATCGACCGTGTGCAGCTTCTTGGTTTGTTCAGTCATTTCGGCTGTCCCTTACTTCTTCGCACCGAGCAGCGTGTTGACGCGAGCGATCTCGCGGCGCACGCGGCGGGCTTCGTGGGTCTTGGCGAGCTGACCGGTGGCCTTCTGCATGCGCAGCGCGAAGCGCTCCTTCTGCAGCTCGACCAGGTGGGCCTGGAGCTCGTCCGCCGACTTCTGACGCAGTTGCTTGAGTTCCATCAGCGCACCGTCCGGGTCACGAAAGTGGTGGTGACCGAGAGCTTGGCGGCGGCCAGGCGGAACGCCTCGCGCGCCGTCGATTCGTCGACGCCCTCGATTTCATAGATCATGCGGCCCGGCTTGATCTGGGCCACCCAGTACTCCACGTTGCCCTTGCCGGCGCCCATGCGCACTTCGATCGGCTTCTTGGTGATCGGCTTGTCGGGGAACACGCGGATCCACATCTTGCCGCCACGCTTCACGTAACGGCTGATGGAACGGCGCGCGGCCTCGATCTGGCGCGCGGTCAGCTGGCCGTGCGCGGTCGCCTTCAGGCCGAACTCGCCGAAGCTGACGGCGTTGCCGCTCCAGCTCAGGCCGTCGTTGCGGCCCTTGAACATCTTGCGGTATTTGGTTCGCTTGGGTTGCAACATGACTTAGTCCCTCGCTTCACGATCGCGGCGCGGGCCGCGCGGACGTTCGCGGTCGCCACGATCATTGCGGTCGTTGCGCGGCGTGTCGTCCTGCTTTTCCTGGCCGACCTGGGAGAAATCGAAGATCTCGCCCTTGTAGACCCACACCTTGATGCCGATGATCCCGTAGGTGGTCTTCGCCTCGGCAAAGCCGTAGTCGATGTCCGCACGCAGGGTGTGCAGCGGCACGCGGCCTTCGCGGTACCACTCCGAACGGGCGATTTCCGCGCCGTTCAAGCGGCCGCCGACGTTGACCTTGATGCCCAGCGCGCCGAGGCGCATCGCGTTGCCGACCGCGCGCTTCATCGCGCGGCGGAACATGATGCGGCGCTCCAGCTGCTGCGCGATCGACTCGGCGACCAGCTGCGCGTCCAGCTCGGGCTTGCGCACTTCGGTGACGTTGATGTGCGCCGGGACGCCCATCACGTCGCTCACTTCCTTGCGCAGCTTCTCGATGTCCTCGCCGCGCTTGCCGATCACCACGCCCGGGCGGGCGGTGTGGATCGTCACGCGGGCGTTGTTCGCCGGACGCTCGATCAGGATCTTGCTGATGCCGGCCTGGGCCAGCTTCTTGCGCAGCATCTCGCGGACCTTGAGGTCGGCGGCGAGGAACTCGGCGAAGTGCTTCTTGCCGGCGAACCACTTGGAATTCCAGTCCTTGGCGATGCCCAGGCGGATGCCGATCGGATTGACTTTATGACCCATGATTACTTGCCCTCGCCCACGACCACGGTGATGTGGCTGGTGCGCTTGGTGATGCGCGTGCCACGGCCCTTCGCACGCGCCATGAAGCGCTTCAGCGAGGGACCTTCATCGACCATGATGGTCTTGACCTTGAGTGCGTCGACGTCGGCGCCGTTGTTGTTCTCGGCGTTGGCGATGGCGGACTCCACGACCTTGCGGATCATGGTGGCGGCCTTCTTGTCCGAGAACTTCAGCAGGTTGACGGCGCGTTCGGCAGACAGGCCGCGCACCTGGTCGGCGACCAGGCGGGCCTTCTGGGCGGAGATGCGCGCGCTGCGCAGGATTGCTTTCGCTTCCATGGTCATCTCCTTACTTGCCCGACTTCTTGTCGCCGCCGTGACCCTTGAAGGTACGGGTCAGGGCGAACTCGCCGAGCTTGTGGCCAACCATGTTCTCGTTGACCAGCACCGGGATGTGGTTCTTGCCATTGTGGATGGCGATGGTGAAGCCGATCATTTCCGGCAACACGGTCGAACGACGCGACCAGGTCTTGATCGGCTTCTTGCTGCCGCCCGCGGCCTCCACCTTCTTCTGCAGGTGGTGGTCGATGAACGGGCCTTTCTTGAGTGAACGTGCCATTGCCGATTAGCTCCTGCGGTCGCGCACGATGAACTGCTGGGTGCGCTTGTTCTTGCGGGTCTTGTAACCCTTGGTCGGCACGCCCCACGGGGTGACCGGATGCGGATTACCCTGGCCAGCCTTCGCCTCGCCACCGCCGTGCGGGTGGTCGACCGGGTTCATGGCGGCGCCGCGGACGGTCGGCTTGACGCCGCGCCAACGCTTGGCACCGGCCTTGCCCAGCTTCTCGAGGTTGTGCTCGTCGTTGCCGACTTCGCCGATGGTGGCGCGGCAGTCGGCCGGCACCTTGCGCATCTCGCCCGAACGCAGGCGCAGCATCGCGTAGATGCCCTCGCGCGCGACCAGCTGGACGCCGGCGCCGGCGGCACGCGCGATCTGCGCGCCCTTGCCCGGCTTCATCTCGATGCAGTGCACGGTGGAACCGACCGGGATGTTGCGCAGCGGCAGGGTGTTGCCGGCCTTGATCGGCGCATCACGGCCCGCGATCACCTGGTCGCCGGCCTTGAGGCCCTTCGGCGCGATGATGTAGCGGCGCTCGCCGTCGACATAGCACAGCAACGCGATGTGCGCGGTGCGGTTCGGGTCGTACTCGATGCGCTCGACGCGCGCGGGAATGCCTTCCTTGTCGCGCTTGAAGTCGATGATGCGGTAATGCTGCTTGTGCCCGCCGCCGATGTGGCGGGTGGTGATGCGGCCGTGGTGGTTGCGGCCGCCGCTGTTGCTCTGCTTCTCGACCAGCGCGGCGTGCGGCGAGCCCTTGTGCAGGCCCGGCGTCACCACGCGAACCATCGAACGACGGCCGGGCGAGGTGGGTTTGAATGTCATCAATGCCATGGGTCGTTCCTCAGGCCGAGGCCGTCATCACGTCGATCGACTGGCCTTCGGCCAGCGTGACGTACGCCTTCTTCCAGTCGTTGCGGCGACCCTGGCGATTCTTGAAGGCCTTGGACTTGCCCTTCACGTTCACCACGTTCACTGCTTGGACCTTGACGTCGAAGATCTTTTCCACGGCGGCCTTCACGTCGGCCTTGGTGGCGGTCTTCGCGATTTCAAAGACGTATTGGTTGGAGACTTCCTGCAGGCGCGCGGTCTTTTCCGACACGCGCGGCGCACGAATCACTTCGTAAACATTGGCGGTGCTCATGCCAGCCACTCCTCGATCTTCTTCACGGCGTCGGAGGTGATGACGACGGTGTCGGCACCGACCAGCGCGACCGGGTCCAGACCCTGCACGTCGCGGACCTGCACGTACGGCAGGTTGCGGGCGGACAGGTACAGGTTCTCGGAGGCGTCCTCGGTCACGATCAGCGGACGCTGGCCGACCTTCAGTTCGCCCAGCTTGGACACCAGGCCCGAGGTCTTCGGCGCTTCGACGTCGAAGCCTTCGACCACGGTGATCCGGCCCTGGCGGTTCAGCTCGGACAGGATCGCGGCGATCGCCGCGCGGTACATCTTGCGGTTGACCTTCTGCGCGAAGCTGCGCGGCTTGGCCGCGAAGGTCACGCCGCCGCCGACGAAGATCGGGGCCGTCAGCGCGCCGTGACGCGCACCGCCGCCCTTCTGCTTCTTCGACTTCTTGGTGGTGCCGTTGACTTCCGAACGGGTCTTCTGCGCCTTGGTGCCGGCGCGACCGGCGTTGCGATAAGCAACGACCACCTGGTGGACCAGGTCTTCGCTGAACTCGCGGCCGAACACGGCGTCGGACACCGACAGCGTCTTACCGTTGGTGATGTTCAATTCCATGATCAGACTCCCTTGCTCGTCGGGCGCACGATCACGTCGCCGCCCGGCGCACCCGGGACCGCGCCGCGCACGGCGATCAGGCCGCGCTCGGCGTCGACCTTCACGACCTGCAGGTTCTGCGTGGTCTGGGTGACATCGCCCATGTGGCCGGACATCTTCTTGCCCGGGAACACGCGGCCCGGCGTCTGGCGCTGGCCGATCGAACCCGGCGAGCGGTGCGACAGCGAGTTACCGTGGGTCGCATCGCCCATGGTGAAGTTCCAGCGCTTGATCGTGCCCTGGAAGCCCTTGCCCTTGGTCACGCCCTGGACGTCGACGATCTGGCCTTCGCTGAAGATATCGGCCTTGATCTCGCCGCCCACTTCATAGCCACCGATCTGGTCGGCTTCCACGCGCAGTTCCCACAGGCCGCGGCCCGCTTCCACCTTAGCCTTGGCCAGGTGGCCGGTGGCCGGCTTGTTCAACAGCGAGGCGCGCTTCACGCCGGCGGTCACCTGCAGGGCGGAGTAGCCGTCGGTCTCGACGGTCTTCACCTGGGTGATGCGGTTCGGGGTTGCCTCGATCAGGGTCACCGGGATGGACTTGCCGTCCTCGGTGAACATGCGGCTCATGCCGGCCTTGCGACCGACGATGCCGAGCGAATACTTCTTCGCGCTCATCGTTTAAGTCCTCAGGTCAGCTTGATCTGGACGTCGACGCCAGCCGCGAGCTCGAGCTTCATCAGCGCGTCCACGGTCTTGTCGTTGGGGTCGACGATGTCGAGCACGCGCTTGTGCGTGCGGGTTTCATACTGGTCGCGCGCGTCCTTGTCGACGTGCGGCGAGGTCAGAATGGTGTAACGCTCGATCTTGGTCGGCAGCGGGATCGGGCCGCGCACTTGCGCGCCGGTCCGCTTGGCCGTCTCGACGATCTCGCTGGCCGAACGGTCGATCAGACGATGATCGAACGCCTTCAGCCGGATGCGAATCTTCTGGTCCGCCATGGGAGGAATCCTTCGTATCTAAAGAGCGACAGGTGCGGCGGCTGGGTGCGCCGTACCCCGTGGAAACAACGGTCTTGCAGTGCAGCGGATGAAACAAAAGGCGGGCCGGTTGCCCGGTCCGCCAGTGCGGGAATCCATGAACGCGCCGAAAGGCCCCGCCGAAGTGCTCCGGAAAGCTCCGGAACGGACGAGGCCTTGCCACGCGACATCTCCCTGTCTGGCGAACACGAGGCGCGTCCTGCGCCTCTTTTCGCGGTTCGCGGCAACTCACATCGCCGCGAAGGTCTTGCATTCTAGCGGAAGCCATCCCGCATGCGCAAGCCCGAATTCACATTCTTTCTGCAATTCCCGGGTGACTGGATGGCCGGTCGCCCGGCCACCAGATAACCCATTGAATTACTTGATGATCTTGGCGACGACGCCGGCGCCGACGGTACGGCCGCCTTCGCGGATCGCGAAGCGCAGGCCATCGTCCATCGCCACCGGGTTGATCAGCGACACCACCATCTTCACGTTGTCGCCCGGCATCACCATCTCCACGCCTTCCGGCAGGGTCACCGCACCGGTGATGTCGGTCGTGCGGAAGTAGAACTGCGGGCGGTAGCCCTTGAAGAACGGCGTGTGACGGCCGCCCTCGTCCTTCGACAGCACGTACACCTCGGCCTCGAAGTCGGTGTGCGGGGTGATCGAACCCGGCTTGCACAGCACCTGGCCGCGCTCCACGTCGTCGCGCTTGGTGCCGCGCAGCAGCAGGCCCGCGTTGTCGCCCGCCTGGCCCTGGTCCAGCAGCTTGCGGAACATTTCCACGCCGGTCACCGTGGTCTTCTGGGTCGGGCGGATGCCGACGATCTCGATTTCATCGCCGACCTTGATGATGCCGCGCTCGATGCGGCCCGTCACCACGGTGCCGCGGCCCGAGATCGAGAACACGTCTTCCACCGGCATCAGGAACGGCTTGTCGATGTCGCGCTCCGGCTCCGGAATCCAGGTGTCCAGCGCGTCCACCAGCTTGATGATCGACGGCACGCCGATCTCCGACTGGTCGCCTTCCAGCGCCATGCGCGCCGAACCCGAGATGATCGGGGTGTCGTCGCCCGGGAACTCGTACTTGCTCAGCAGCTCGCGGACTTCCATCTCCACCAGCTCCAGCAGCTCGGCGTCGTCCACCATGTCCGCCTTGTTCAGGTAGACCACGATGTACGGCACGCCCACCTGGCGCGACAGCAGGATGTGCTCGCGGGTCTGCGGCATCGGGCCGTCGGCCGCCGAGCACACCAGGATCGCGCCGTCCATCTGCGCCGCACCCGTGATCATGTTCTTCACGTAGTCGGCGTGGCCCGGGCAGTCCACGTGCGCATAGTGGCGGTTCGGGGACTCGTATTCCACGTGCGCCGTCGAGATCGTGATGCCGCGCGCCTTCTCTTCCGGCGCCGCGTCGATCGAACCGTAGTCCTTGAACTCGCCGCCGAAACGCTCCGCGCCCACCTTCGTCAGCGCCGCCGTCAGCGTCGTCTTGCCGTGGTCCACGTGGCCAATCGTGCCCACGTTCACGTGGGGCTTGGTGCGCTCGAACTTACCCTTTGCCATTTTGGTTCACCTTGCTTGTCGTATGTGCCCGGCGGCAGCCGTGGTTGCCGCCGGAATGTTGATTGGTCAGGACTTCTTCATCACCGCGTCGGCGACGTTGCTCGGCGCTTCGGCGTAGTGGTCGAATTCCATGGTGAAGGTCGCGCGACCCTGCGACATCGAACGCAGCGAGGTCGCGTAGCCGAACATCTCGCCCAGCGGCACCATCGCATTGATGATCTTGCCGGACGGGCTGTCGTCCTGGCCCTGCAGCAGGCCGCGACGACGGCTGACGTCGCCCATCACGTCGCCGACGTAGTCTTCCGGGGTGACGATCTCGACCTTCATGATCGGCTCCAGCAGAACCGGATCGGCCTTGCGGAAACCTTCCTTGAACGCCATCGACGCGGCGAGCTTGAACGCCATTTCCGACGAGTCGACGTCGTGGTAGGAACCGAACACCAGCTTGGCCTTGGTGTTCACCACCGGGAAGCCGGCCAGCGGGCCGCTGGTGATGGTTTCGCGGATGCCCTTCTCCACCGCCGGGATGAATTCCTTCGGGATCACGCCGCCGGTGATGTCGTTGATGAACAGGAAATCGTCCTTCACGTCCGGGTTGGCGCGGTCCTCGGCGGTCATCGGCGACATCTCGATGACGACGTGGCCGTACTGGCCCTTGCCGCCCGACTGCTTGGCGTGCTTGTAGTCCGACTTCACGTCCGACTTGCGGATGGTCTCGCGGTACGCCACCTGCGGCTTGCCGACGTTGGCCTCGACGTTGAACTCGCGCTTCATGCGGTCGACGATGATGTCCAGGTGCAGCTCGCCCATGCCGGCGATGATGGTCTGGCCGGATTCCTCGTCGGTGCGCACGCGGAACGACGGGTCTTCCTGCGCCAGGCGGCCCAGCGCCATGCCCATCTTCTCCTGGTCGGACTTGGTCTTCGGTTCGACCGCCATCGAGATGACGGGCTCCGGGAACACCATGCGCTCCAGGGTGATGATGTGGTCCTGCGCGCACAGGGTGTCGCCGGTGGTGACGTCCTTCAGGCCCACCGCCGCGGCGATGTCGCCCGCGCGCACTTCCTTGATCTCGTCGCGCTGGTTGGAGTGCATCTGCAGGATGCGGCCCACGCGCTCCTTCTTCGACTTGACCGGGTTGTACACCTGGTCGCCGGAGTTGAGCACGCCCGAGTACACGCGGAAGAAGGTCAGCGAACCCACGAACGGGTCGGTCATGATCTTGAACGCGAGCGCGGAGAACGGCGCCTTGTCGTCGGCGGTGCGGGTGTCTTCCTTCTCGTTGTCGTCGATGCCCTGCACCGGCGGACGGTCGATCGGCGACGGCAGCAGGTTGATCACGCCGTCCAGCATGGCCTGCACGCCCTTGTTCTTGAACGCCGAACCGGCGAACACCGGCACGATTTCCACGCGCAGGGTGCGCAGGCGCAGGCCTTCGATGATCTCGGCTTCGGACAGCTCGCCCTCGTTGAGGTACTTGTCCATCAGCTCTTCGCTGGCTTCGGCGGCGGCCTCGATCATGAAGCTGCGCGCTTCCTCCGCCTTCGATTGCAGGTCGGCCGGGATGTCGCGGTATTCGAACTGGGTGCCCTGCGAAGCGACGTCCCAGTGGATCGCCTTCATCTTCAGCAGGTCGACCACGCCCTCGAAGCCGTCTTCGGCGCCGATCGGCACCTGCATCGGCACGGCGTACGCGCCGAGGCGCGCCTTCAGCTGCTCGACGACCTTGTCGAAGTTGGCGCCGGTGCGGTCCATCTTGTTGACGAACGCCATGCGCGGCACCGAGTACTTGTTGGCCTGGCGCCACACGGTCTCGGACTGCGGCTGCACGCCGCCGACGGCGCACAGCACGAACACCGCGCCGTCGAGCACGCGCAGCGAACGCTCGACTTCGATGGTGAAGTCGACGTGGCCGGGGGTGTCGATGATGTTGAAGCGGTGCTGCGGCAGCGACTTGTCCATGCCCGACCAGAACGCCGTGGTGGCGGCCGAGGTGATGGTGATGCCGCGCTCCTGCTCCTGCTCCATCCAGTCCATGGTGGCGGCACCGTCGTGCACTTCACCGATCTTGTGGCTGACGCCGGTGTAGAACAGGATGCGCTCGGACGTGGTGGTCTTGCCGGCATCGATGTGGGCCATGATGCCGAAGTTGCGGTAACGCTCGATGGGAGTGGTGCGGGCCACGGTGATCTCTCGATTTGGTTCCGTCGAAACGGAGTGTGGGAACCGGCTTTTTTCAGCGGATTCCGGATGGCCGATGGCCGCCTTGCGGCGGCCGTCGGTCTGGTTGCGGGATGCCTTCTGCAAGGCATCCCGCGTGGCGCTTGTCGCTTGCGCCCTGCGGGCTCACGGGCCCGCGCCGACAGTTACCAGCGGTAGTGCGCGAACGCCTTGTTGGCTTCGGCCATGCGGTGGGTTTCCTCGCGCTTCTTGATCGCGCCGCCGCGGTTTTCCGAAGCGTCCAGCAGCTCGCCGGCCAGCTTGCGCGGCATGCTGTTCTCGCCGCGCTTGCGCGCGGACTCGATCAGCCAGCGCATCGCCAGCGCCATGCGGCGCGACGAACGCACTTCGACCGGCACCTGGTAGGTCGCACCGCCGACGCGGCGGGACTTCACCTCGACCGACGGGGAGATGTTGCCCAGCGCCTTCTCGACCAGCTCGAGCGCGTTCGGGTTCTTCTCGCCGATCACGTCCATCGCGCCGTACACGATCTTCTCGGCGACCGACTTCTTGCCGCTCTGCATGACCATGTTGATGAAGCGGGCGATGGTTTCGCTTCCGTGCTTCGGATCCGGCAGCACCGAACGCTGCGGAGTATTGCCTTTACGGGACATATTCTTAACCCCTAAACAAATCTATTCGTGGGCGGGCCGCGTGGACGGCGCGCTTAGGCCTTCGGACGCTTGGCGCCGTACTTGGAACGAGCCTGGCGGCGCTTGGCGACGCCGGCGGCGTCGAGCGAACCGCGCACGGTGTGGTAGCGCACGCCCGGCAGGTCCTTGACGCGGCCGCCGCGGATCAGCACCACGCTGTGCTCCTGCAGGTTGTGGCCTTCGCCGCCGATGTACGAGATCACTTCGTAACCGTTGGTCAGGCGCACCTTGGCCACCTTGCGCAGCGCCGAGTTCGGCTTCTTCGGGGTGGTGGTGTAGACGCGGGTGCACACGCCGCGACGCTGCGGGCAGTTGGCCAGCGCGGGCGAGGTGCTCTTGTAGGTTTCCGGGTTGCGCGGCTTGCGCACAAGCTGGTTGATGGTTGCCATTACGACGCTCGATTGGTGGGCCGGGGCCCTTTCGGAAACGAAACTGGCCGAATTCAAACGGAATCCGGCCGAGTTAGACGAAAAAGTATAGCCCGCGCCCGACCCTTCGGTCAAACGAGGCCATACCGAAAAACCGGACCGGCCCTGCGACCGTCCCGATCAATCTGCGATCCCGCCCGTCCTGGGCCCAATACGAGGCGCGTCCTGCGACCTCATTTGGTGATCTGGATGGCCGAAGCCATCAAAAAGCGGCGCGTAGTATAAGACGCGCCGCGGTATTCCGCCAGCCCTCCCGGCCGAAGCCGGGAGAACCGGATATCGCCTTAGACCGCTTCGCCGGACTCGACGTCCTGCGCCAGCTCGCCGGACAAGGTCGCCATTTCGGCCTCGGTGAGGCCGGTGGCGTTCTTGCGGCGCTGGGTGTGGTACGCCAGGCCGGTGCCGGCCGGGATCAGGCGGCCGACGATCACGTTTTCCTTCAGGCCGCGCAGGGTGTCGCGGGTGCCGCGGACGGCCGCCTCGGTCAGCACGCGGGTGGTTTCCTGGAACGAGGCCGAGGAGATGAAGGACTCGGTCGCCAGCGAGGCCTTGGTGATGCCCAGCAGGACCGGCTCGACCTTGGCCAGGATCTCGTTCTTGGCGGCCAGGCGGGCATTTTCCTCGATGACGCGCTGGCGCTCGGCCTGTTCGCCATGCAGGTACTTGCTGTCGCCGCCGTCGACGATCTCGACCTTGCGCAGCATCTGGCGAATGATCACTTCGATGTGCTTGTCGTTGATCTTCACGCCCTGCAGGCGGTAGACGTCCTGGATTTCCTTGACCAGGTACGCGGCCAGCTCCTCGACGCCCTTCAGGCGCAGGATGTCCTGCGGGGTCGGCTCGCCGTCCACCACGGTCTCGCCCTTCTCCACGTGCTCGCCTTCGAACACGATGATCTGGCGGTACTTCGGGATCAGCTCTTCGTGCTCGCTGCCGTCGGTGTGCTTGATGATCAGGCGCTGCTTGCCCTTGGTCTCCTTGCCGAAGCTGACGATGCCGGAGATCTCGGCGAGGATCGCCGGGTCCTTCGGCTTGCGCGCCTCGAACAGGTCGGCCACGCGCGGCAGGCCGCCGGTGATGTCGCGGGTCTTCGACGCTTCCTGCGGGATCTTGGCGACCACGTCGCCCACGCCGACCGGCGCGCCGTCCTGCAGGTTGACGATCGAGCGCGGCGGCAGCATGTACTGCGCCGGCAGGTCGGTGCCCGGGATCGACAGGTCCTTGCCGGCCTTGTCGACGATGCGCACCAGCGGGCGCAGGTCCTTGGCCTGGGTGCCGCGGCGCTTCGGATCGGTGATCTCGCGCGAGGCCAGGCCGGTCAGGTCGTCGGTCTTCTCGATCACGGTCACGCCGTCGACGAAATCGACGAAGCGGATGAAGCCCGCCACTTCCGAGACGATCGGGTGGTTGTGCGGATCCCAGTTGGCCACGGTCTGGCCGGCCTTCACTTCGCCGCCGTCCTTGACGTTGATCATCGCGCCGTACGGGAGCTTGTAGCGCTCGCGCTCGCGACCGTGGTTGTCGAGCACCGACAGTTCGCCGGAACGCGACACCGCCACCGAACCGCCGCTGGCGTGGTTGACGTGCTTGAGGTTGTTGAACTTCACCGAGCCGGTGGTCTTCACCGTCACGTTGTCGATCGCCGCCGCACGCGACGCCGCACCACCGATGTGGAAGGTACGCATGGTCAGCTGGGTGCCCGGCTCGCCGATCGACTGCGCGGCGACCACGCCCACGGCCTCGCCGTGGTTGACCAGGTGGCCACGGCCCAGGTCGCGGCCGTAGCAGTGCGCGCACACGCCGAACGGCGCCTCGCAGGTGATGGTGCTGCGCACCTTGATCGCCTGCACGCTGGCGTCTTCCAGCTTCTGCACCCAGCCTTCGTCGAGCAGGGTGTTGCGGGTGACGAACGGGTCCTCGTCGTTGCCCGGCAGGAACACGTCCTCGGCCACGATGCGGCCCAGCACGCGGTCGCGCAGCGGCTCGACCACGTCGCCGCCTTCCACGATCGGGGTCATGGTCAGGCCGGCCAGGGTGCCGCAATCGGTCTCGGTGATCACCACGTCCTGCGCCACGTCGACCAGGCGACGGGTCAGGTAACCGGAGTTCGCGGTCTTCAGCGCGGTGTCCGCCAGGCCCTTGCGGGCGCCGTGGGTCGAGATGAAGTACTGCTGGACGTTCAGGCCCTCGCGGAAGTTCGAGGTGATCGGGGTCTCGATGATCGAGCCGTCCGGCTTGGCCATCAGGCCGCGCATGCCGGCCAGCTGGCGGATCTGCGCCTGCGAACCGCGCGCGCCGGAGTCGGCCATGATGTAGATCGAGTTCATCGACTTCTGGTCGATGGTCTCGCCCTTCGCGTTCTGCACCTTCTCGGTGCCGATCGTGTCCATCATCGCCTTCGCGACGCGTTCATTGGTGCGCGACCAGATGTCGACCACCTTGTTGTAGCGCTCGCCGGCGGTGACCAGGCCCGACTGGTACTGCTGCTGGATTTCCAGCACCTCGGCCTCGGCCTCGTCGAGGATGCCCTTCTTCTCGCCCGGGATGATCATGTCGTCGATGCCGATCGACACGCCGGCGCGGGTCGCGTAGGCGAAGC